>NZ_JADOUX010000012.1:0-110910 GCF_015751745.1 Cryobacterium sp. CAN_C2 | reverse complement strand
AGTCCGCGCTCCGATCTGGCGATCGAACCCAAAGTTCCGTCGCCCCCCAGCCAGCATCATGCTGCAGGTTGGGGCTTTCGTTGTTACCGCGATCGCCATCGTGCTCTTGTTTGGCGCCTGGGGGATTGTCGTCATCTTTCTTTATCCTGTCCTCACCGTGCCGCTGTTCATCCAAGGGGTGATTCATAACAGGACCGTGGCGTCGAAGTAGGCGGCCCTCGAATTTCTGGACAACCATTTTGGCGGCCGAGGTTGGGCTCTTGGCCGTGGTGGGCTTTGAATCTGGTGGCTCGGAAGGTGGGATGAATCTGCGAGCATGACGGCAGGCGAGAATCTGGCAGTTCGACACTCCACAACACAGCATCTGTGGCGCGCGGCCCAGATTCTCTGGGGTCTGGCTGTTCTCGGTCTCACCGGGCCGCTACTCGTGGGCCTTTCGGGCGCTCCTGCCTCGTGGAGAGGAATCGCGGGCAGCGTTTCCACCTTTGTTCTGTTGGCGGGATTTATTGTTTTTGGCCAATCGCGACGGTACGAATTCAAATCCATTTTAGCGAGGGCGTGTTCTGACGACGACGTTCACGAGTCGTCGTCTGAGTACCCGGCGCCAGTGACTTTGGGCTCAAGGTCGGCTTCCCTTTACGAGCACAGTGAGGGTTCGGCTTGAGTGCCTGGCAGTACTCACAGCGGCCATGCCGACGGAATCTTATTCTCGACGCCTCAGCGTGCCGAAACGCTTCTTTTTACGATGACGGCTCGCGCATGATCCGATGATCTGATTGGGTCGATGCATGAACGCTCGCGGCATTGTGCTCCTTGGGGCATCCGTTATTGTGCTCGATCTGATCATCTGGTCAATCAACCCCGCGATTCACGGCGTGACCTTGTTTGTTCTCCTCCTCGGCCTTTCCGCTGGTGTTGCTTGCGTGACCATCGGATTGATTCGGAACCGTACGCGTTAGGCGGCTTGGCTGAGATGCACTAGCGCAATCCCTTTGACGTCGTGTGATGCTGTCGACAGCAGACGCTTACCGCACGGTGGTTATCGCAAGTGGGTGCGTTGACCGTGGCTCAACTGAAACGTCAGAATCTGATCCGCACCGAACGCAACGTGTGAAGGAAAGAAGCACAACGATTCACGCTCTTCACTCAACGGTAGCGAGGGGCAAGGATGAGCCGTGTGCGAAGTCCAGGATCGCTTGCGCTTACCGAACGCGTTGTCACCCTCGGCTGACTTCACCGGCTGGGCGGCTGGTCGAACAACGACGGGTATTCTTTCGACGGATTCCCCGGTTCCCACCGCGCCGCGCTGGCTCCGAAAAAACTGGTTGTGCATATGTCATAACATTATCTGGAAAGGGCGCTACTGTGGGGGAACGGCGACAAGCCGACCACTCCTAGTTCAGAAAGTTGTACATCGACGTATGACGACCTCACCGCGAACCCCCCACGATGTGCTGACCATAGGCCGCGTCGGCGTTGATATCTACCCGCTGCAGGCTGGTGTCGGCCTCGAAGACGTCCGAACGTTCGGCAAGTACCTCGGTGGCAGCGCCACCAACGTTGCCGTCGCCGCTGCGCGCCACGGATTGAAGTCCGCGGTGATCACCCGCACCGGAAACGATCCCTTCGGCAATTACGTGCACCAGGAGCTCGTGCGCCTCGGCGTCAGCGACGAATTTGTCTCGGGGGTGGCCAACCTCAACACCCCCGTCGTGTTCTGCGAAATCTTTGCGCCCGACGACTTTCCCCTCTACTTCTACCGATCGCCCAAAGCACCCGACCTGGTCATCAACGCCGACGAGCTCAACCTGACGGCCATTGAGAACGCCCGCATCTACTGGTCGACCGTGACCGGACTGAGTGAAGAGCCCAGCAGAGCCGCACACTTCGCAGCATGGCACGCACGCGGCCGACGCCCGTTGACCATTCTCGACCTCGACTACCGCCCCATGTTCTGGGCGTCACCCGAGGAGGCGAGCGCTCAGGTGGCACTCGCCCTTGGCCACGTCACGGTCGCCGTCGGCAATAAGGAAGAGTGCGAAATGGCCGTCGGCGAGACCGAACCGTCGCGCGCCGCCGACGCACTGCTGGAACGGGGCGTCGAACTGGCCATCGTCAAGCAGGGTCCCAAGGGCGTGCTGGCCAAGACCCTCACCGAAACCGTCGAGGTGCCCCCGTACTTTGTCGACGTCGTGAACGGGCTCGGCGCCGGTGACGGCTTCGGCGGGGCCCTCTGCTACGGATTACTGCAGGGCTGGCCGCTGCGTCGCGTCCTGCAATTTGCGAATGTGGCTGGCGCCATTGTGGCCAGCCGGCGTGAATGCTCGACGGCGATGCCCACCACGAGCGAGGTCGAGCACATTCTGGCCGGAGTGAGCGCATGACCGGGCTTGACTTCGATGCGCTGCGCGATGCCCGCGCGAGCCACCCGGAGCGTATCGGCGAGATCCTCGCGGGCCGAACCCGGCGGGAGCTGATCCGCGGTGACGGTCGACTCTTCATCGTCGCCGCCGACCACCGCGCCCGCGGCGCCCTCGGTGTACGTAACGACGCCAACGCCATGGCCAACCGCTACGACCTGCTCGAAAGCCTCGCGACCGCGCTCACCCGCCCGGGCGTGGACGGCGTTCTGGGGACACCCGACATCATCGACGACCTCGCCCTGCTCGGACTGCTCGACGACAAGATCGTCGTTGGGTCGATGAACCGCGGCGGACTCTGGGGCTCCTCGTTCGAGATGGACGACCGCTATACGGCCTACGACGTCGACCGGATCAAACGGGACCGGCTGGACTTCGCCAAAAACCTCGTGCGCATCAACCTCGAGGACGCCGGATCGCTCGCCACCCTCGAGGCGACGGCGCTGGCCGTGAGCCAGGCTGCTGCGGCCGGCCTCCCGATTATGTTGGAACCGTTCATGACCACCTGGGCCAACGGGCGGGTCAAGAACGACCTGAGAGCGGATGCAGTGATCCTGTCGATTGCCATCGCCGAGGGTCTCGGCAATTCCAGCGCCTACTCCTGGCTGAAGCTGCCGGTTGTTGCCGACATGGAGCGCGTTATGGCCGCCACCACGTTGCCGACCCTGCTCTTGGGCGGTGACCCGGTTGGGGATCCGACCCAAACTGTTCAATCCTGGCGCCACGCCCTCGAACTCCCCGGAGTACGCGGGCTCGTCGTGGGCCGCAGCCTGCTCTACCCGCACGACGGCAATGTTGAGGCGGCCATTGATACCGCTGCAGCCCTCGTGCACGGCGCCTGAACCTCTCCTCCACTCTCGTTCAGAAAGAAGATCACCGTGCCCGCGACAGCAATGGATTCAGCCCTCGTCGCGCACTGGATCGACGGAAAAGAACAGGCGGGATTCTCCGGTCGCACCGCGCCGGTCTACGACCCCGCACTCGGTACGGTCAGCACACACGTGTCGCTCGTCAACCTGGCAGGGATCGTGGCCGCCATTGCGAGCGCCACGGCCGCCTTCCCCGCCCGGCGCGACCAGTCGATCGCCAAACGTCAACAGATTCTGTTCAGCCTTCGCGAGCTGCTGAATGCCCGCGAGGGGGAGATGGCCGAGATCATCACGAGCGAGCGCGGCAAGGTACTCTCCGACGCTCTCGGTGAGGTTTCTCGCGGCCAGGAGGTTGTGGAGTTTTCTTGCGGCATCCCGCACCTGCTCAAAGTCGATTACTCTGAGAACGACTTGATCGGTGTCGACATGTACTCCACCCGCCAGGCGCCCGGCGTGGTCGCCGTGATCATCCCGTTCAACTTTCCGGCCACGGTACCGAAGTGGTTTTTCCCGCTTGCCCTCGCGGCGGCATCAACCTCGGTTTCCCCCAAAATGGCTCATGCAATCAGATCGGCTGAACGATGACGACACCATCCGCCGACTGGTTCTACGCCCAAGGCTCCTTGGCGCGTGAAGGCTGGGAATCCGTCGTCGACCAGACAATCAGCGCATGGCGATACACCGGGATTCGTGTCGCTGCCCTCGCTGCCGGTGACTCCGTGTTCCTCGCCGCAGAAGCCAGCGAGCGCATCGTGATTCCGCTCGCCGGTTCGTTCACGGTGCGCTACACCCTTGCGAACGAGAGCGCGAAGCGCGTGCAGGCGCTTGCGGGGCGGGCATCCGTTTTTCACGGACCCACCGACACCCTGTACCTGCCCACCGGCACCGCGCTCTCGATCGAGGGCGCGGGCCGGGTGGCGGTGGCCGAGGCACCGACCGACACGGCCCATCCGGTGGCATACATTCCGAAGGCGGATGTGCCGATCGAGTTGCGCGGTGCCGGCCGGTCGAGCCGGCAGGTGCACAACTTCGGTACCCCGGGCAGTCTTGCGGCTGATCGGCTGATCGTGTGCGAGGTCATCACCCCGGCCGAGAACTGGTCGAGTTATCCGCCGCACAAGCACGACGAATACACGCCGGGTAAAGAGTCGAGCCTCGAGGAGATCTATTACTTCGAGACCGCCGTCACCCGTGGCCAGAGCGGGCCGGAAACGGCGAGCCCGTTTGGTTTCATGCGAACATACTCCTCTGAGGCCGGAAGCATCGACATCCTGGCCGAGGTGCACACCGGCGACGTCGCCCTCGTGCCGTTCGGCTGGCACGGCCCGTGCGTCGCGGCCCCCGGCTACGACCTCTACTACCTCAACGTGATGGCCGGGCCCGATCCCGACCGGTCGTGGCGAATCAGGGATGACCCGGCGCACGGCTGGATTCGAGACACGTGGGCTGGTCAGGAGATCGATTCCCGACTTCCCTATACTTCCTAGCTCTTTCCGGCAGTACCGAAAGGACACAACGACAGTGACCACCCGACGCATGACAGTCAGCCAGGCGCTCATCGAGTTTCTCGCCCACCAGTACACGGTTGACGGTGACGTGCGCGAGCGCACCATCGCGGGCATCTTCGGCATCTTCGGTCACGGCAACGTCGCCGGCGTCGGCCAGGCCCTGAAACAGCTGTCCGTCGAGGATCCGACCCTGATGCCCTATCATCAGGCCCGCAACGAACAAGCAATGGTCCACGAATCAGTGGCTTTTGCACGGATGCGTCGGCGTCGGTCGACTTTCGCCTGCACCGCTTCGGTGGGGCCCGGTGCCACCAACATGCTCACCGGTGCTGCCCTTGCAACGATCAACCGACTGCCCGTGCTCCTGCTGCCCTCTGATACCTTCGCCACCCGGGTGGCCGACCCGGTGCTGCAGCAGTTGGAACTGCCGCACGACGCTAGCATCAGCGTGAACGATGCCTTCAAACCGCTGTCTCGGTTCTTCGACCGGGTGCAGCGCCCCGAACAGCTCTTTGCGGCTGCCCTCGGTGCCCTGCGTGTGCTCACCGACCCCGTTGAAACCGGCGCGGTCACGCTGTGCCTTCCCGAAGACGTGCAGGCGCAGGCGCTCGACGTGCCCGTGGAGTTTCTCGCCGATCGCGAGTGGCAGATCCGTCGCCCCCGCCCGGATCGGGGAATCATCGACCAGGTCATGCGCGCCATCGTGGAGGCCAAGCGCCCGCTGATCGTGGCCGGTGGCGGCGTCATCTACTCGGACGCGGCCGCAGCTCTGCGCGCATTTGCCGAGTCCACCGGGATTCCCGTGGGTACATCGCAGGCCGGCGTCGGATCCCTGACCTGGGACCACCCGCAGAGTCTCGGCGCGGTGGGCGCCACCGGAACGACCGCCGCCAACCGCATCGCCCGTGACGCCGACCTCATCATCGGAATCGGCACTCGGTACAGCGACTTCACGACCGGCAGTCGCACTGCCTTCCAGCACCCCGGCGTGCGCTTCATCAACATCAACGTGGCGTCGTTTGACGCGATCAAGCTTGGCGCCGCCGTCGCGGTGGTAGCCGACGCCCGGGAAGCGCTCCTGGACCTGACCGCGGGCCTTGGTCGCTACACTGTCGACGCCGACTTCGCCGATCGCATCCGCTCGGAGAAGGCGGCGTGGAACGCGGTCGTCGACGCAGCCATCGCGCCAAGCGGCCGACCGTTGCCGGCCCAATCGGAAATTATCGGTGCCGTGCAGCGGGCCTCAGACCCGCGCGACGTCGTCGTCTGCGCGGCCGGTTCGCTGCCCGGCGACCTGCACAAGCTCTGGCGGGTGCGCGACGAACTCGGATACCACGTAGAGTACGGCTTTTCCTGCATGGGCTACGAGATCGCCGGAGGCATCGGCGTACGCCGCGCCGCCCCCGACCGAGACTCGATCGTCATGGTCGGAGACGGCTCCTACCTCATGCTGCACACCGAGATCGTGTCGGCCGTGGCGGAGGGTCTCAAGTTCATCATCGTGCTGGTGCAAAACCACGGCTACGCCTCCATCGGCCACCTGAGCGATACGGTGGGCTCGCAACGGTATGGCACGCAGTATCGATTTCAGGACAAAGCCCACAACAACTTTGAAACGGATGCGACGCTGCCGATCGACCTGGCGGCCAACGCGGCGAGTCTTGGGATAGCAGTGATCAGGGTGGAGCCTGGCGTGAACGCCATTGCCGACCTGGCCACGGCCGTGGCCACGGCGAAAGAATCCACCACCGCCACTCTGATTCATATCAACAGTGACCCCTTGCTATTTTCACCCGATACGGAGATCTGGTGGGACGTACCGGTGGCCGAGGTATCGGCCCTGGGCAGTACCGCGCAAGCGCGTATCGACTACGTGGCCAAACGTGACAATCAGCGTCTCTATCTGGGGGCATAGCTCGTCTCGAAAAACATTTGTAAGTATGTTAGGACAAAATCTTGACCTCTGCTTGACAGCCGTATACCGTGGTCGACAGCAACAACATTAGGACATTAGAACAAACTCAATGTGGAGGCAATAAAGTGCGATTCGTAGTTCTGGGTGCCGGCAGGATCGGGCTCTCTCACGTCGGAACGTTGAAAGCGCAGGCCGGTGTCACCGACCTGCTGATCGCAGATCTCGATCCGGCTCGCGCCCAGGCCGCGGCCGCTTCAGTCGGCTCACTGTCCGCCACGATCGACGAGGCATTCGCCTCGAAACCCGATGGTATTGTGATTGCCGCCCCGACCTCGGCCCACGCCGAGCTTATTGTGCGGGCCGTGCGCGCCGGCATCCCGACATTCTGCGAGAAGCCGCTCGCTGAAAACCTCAGCTCGAGCATCGCGCTCGTCGAGGAGGTCGAGCGTCACGACGTTCCCGTTCAGATCGGGTTCCAGCGCCGGTTCGACGCCGGCTACACCGAGGCTAAAAAAGCGTTGCAGAACGGTGATATCGGCGAACTGCGCCGGATACACATGCTGACCTGCGACCCGACACCGCCGCCGGCCGAGTACATCTCCATGAGCGGTGGAATTTACCGCGACTGCCACATCCACGACTTCGACATTCTGCGCTGGGTCACCGGTCGCGAAGTCGCTACGGTCTTCGCGACCGGAGCCAATCGAGGCGCGTCCTTCTTCGGTGACGCCGGCGACGTCGACGAATCCGCCGCTCTGCTCACACTCGATGACGGAACCCTGGTCACCGTGCAGGGCTCGCGTTACAACGGCGCAGGCTACGACGTGCGGATGGAACTGGCCGGAAGCCGGGGAAACCGTTCGGTCGGACTGGACGAACGCGTGCCACTGACCAGCGCCGAGCAGGGCGTCGGCTTTCCGAACGGTTCAGCGTGGCCCAACTTTCAGGAGCGGTTCGCTCCCGCCTATGCGGCAGAGCTGGCCCGATTTGTCACCGTGGCCGCCGGGGAGACCGTGAGCCCGTGCATCCCTCGGGATGCCTTGGAAGCGCTCTATATCGCTGAGGCTGCCGAACTTTCCCGCGCCGAGGGGCGCCCGGTGCGCCTCGATGAAGTCAAACGGTGACCGTGGCCGAGCCATCCGCAAATCTTCTGAGCCGCATCGCCGCCGCCCCGATTTCCTGGGGCGTGTGCGAGGTTCCCGGTTGGGGTTTTCAACTGGCGCCTGAGCGTGTTCTCGGTGAGATGGGTGAGTTGGGCGTCGTGGCCACCGAGTTCGGCCCCGCGGGGTTCCTTCCGGCCAGTCCCAGTGAAAAATCCGCGACTTTATCCGATGCCGGTCTCAAAGCCGTCGGTGGATTCGTGCCGATTGTGCTGCATGACGTCGGCAGCGACCCCGTGCCGGTCATTGAAGCCGAACTCGACTCGTTCGTGGCGGCCGGGGCCAGCCGGCTCGTTCTCTCGGCAGACACCGGCCGGATCGGCTACGACTCCAGGCCGACCCTGAGCGAGCAGGAATGGGGCACACTCCTGTCCAACCTCGATCGCCTGGTACAGGCGGCAGCCGCGCGGGGCGTGGTGGCATCTATCCACCCCCATGTCGGAACGATGATCGAATCGGGCGACGATGTCGAGCGCGTGCTGAATGGCTCTTACATTGGGCTCTGCCTCGACACCGGACACCTGTTGATTGGAGGTACCGACCCGGTCGAACTGGCCCGTACCAACGCCGCTCGGATCAGCCACGTGCACCTCAAAGACGTGCACCGGGATCTGGCCGAGAAGGTGCAGCGCAAGGAGCTGAGCTACACCAACGCGGTGCGCCTGGGCATGTACACACCCCTCGGGACCGGCGACATCGATATTGCGAAGATCGTCCGCGCGCTTGAGAGCGCCGGTTATGCGGGGTACTACGTTCTAGAGCAGGACACTATCCTGACCGAGAACCCTCCAGTCGGCCAAGGCCCACTCGCGGATGTACGTACCAGCATCGACTTCATCGCCGGTTTGGCGACGGGCTAAGATTTTACCCGACAATCAGCACCATCCGCAGTTCCCTGCACCACACAGCACGGCACCATTCACCAGTATCCAATGGAGGATCAACTCATGAAGCTTAAATCTCGCTGGATGACGGCGCTCGTCGTTCTGCCATTGGCCCTCACCGGCTGCACAGCCACCACGAACACCACCGCCAGTACCGATGCTGCGGCATCCGGCGACAAGGTCACGATCGCCGTCGTCACCCACGGCTCCCCGGGAGACACATTCTGGGACGTTGTCAAGAGCGGTGCGGAGCAGGCTGGCACAGACCTCGGCGTCACCGTCACGTACCAGGGCGATGGTGACCCGGTCAAGCAGAGCCAGCTGATCGACGCAGCAATCGCGACGAATCCGGACGGTTTGATCGTCTCGATGGCCAACCCCGACGGCGTCAAGAACGCCGTCGAGAAGGCCGTCGCTGCGGGTATCCCGGTCATCACTATCAACTCCGGCCTCGACCAGTCCAAGGAATTCGGAGCTCAGACCCACGTCGGTCAGAGTGAGTTCATTGCCGGCCAGGGCGCGGGCGATCAACTCGCCAATGCCGGTGTCAGCAACGTCATCTGTGTCATCCACGAGGCCGGTAACACCGGGCTGGAGGAACGGTGCAAGGGCGCCGCCGATACTCTGGGTGGCGCGGTGAGCAACGTTCAGGTCGACGTCGCGAACGTTGCGGACGCCCAGAACACCATCAAGAGCAAGTTGCTGGCCGACCCGTCGATCGACGGAGTCCTCACCCTTAACCCGGGCATCGCCGTGGCAGCCAGCCAGGCCATCGATGAGGCAGCGAGCTCCGCGAAACTGGCTACCTTTGATGTGTCCGCCGACGTCACCCAGCTCATCCTTGACGGTAAAATCCTGTTCGCCGTTGACCAGCAGCCCTACTCCCAGGGCTACCTGCCGGTGACCTTCCTCACCCTGCAGGCGCGCAACGGCGACGTCGTTGGCGGCGGCATGCCGGTCTACTCCGGGCCCGGCTTTGTCACCAAGGACAACGCGGCGCAGGTCGCGAAGTTCGCGAAGAATGGAACGCGATGACCCTCACCGCACCCGCGGTAACCGATGAACGGATCAAGCAGACCGGTCTGATTATCACGCTGCTGCGCCGACCCGAGGTCGGCGCAGCGGTCGCAGCCCTCGCCATTTTCATCTTCTTCTCGGTCTCGACGCAGGCGTTTCTGACGCCTGCCGGTGTGGCCACCTGGCTCTATTCAGCTTCGCTATTCGGCATCATGGCCGTCGCGGTTGCACTGCTCATGATTGGCGGCGAATTCGACCTGTCCGCCGGTGCGATGGTCGGCACAACGGGACTCGTTGTCGGGATCGTCACGACCGAGTGGGGCATCAACATCTGGCTTGCCCTCGTCCTGGCCCTGGCGATTGCCCTGGCCATCGGTGCGGCGAACGCTTTCGTTGTCATGAAGACGGGACTGCCGAGCTTTATCGTGACGCTCGCCACGTTCTTCATCCTGCAGGGAGTGAACCTGGCCGTCACGAAGATCATTACCGGTACGGTCTCGATTCAGGGCATGAGCGCCGTGCCCGGCTTCGATACCGTCAAGGTATTCTTTGGTTCCTCGTTCAACCTGTTCGGCATGGACGTGAAGATCTCCATCGTCTGGTGGGTAGCCTCAACGGTTCTCGCAACCTGGATTCTGTTACGTACCCGCTCGGGCAACTGGATCTTCGCGGTCGGGGGACAGATCACGAGCTCGCGCCAGGTGGGCGTACCGGTGATGAAGGTCAAAATGGGACTGTTCATGACCACGGCCGGTGCTGGTTGGCTCGTGGGCATGTTGCAGTTGTTCGATGTGTCCACGGTGCAGGCCACGACCGGAATCGGCCAGGAATTCATCTACATCATATGCGCCGTGGTCGGCGGATGCCTGCTGACCGGCGGTTATGGGTCGGCCATTGGTGCGGCGCTGGGAGCCCTCATTTACGGAATGACCCTGCAGGGAATTGTGTTCGCGCAGTGGGATAATAACTGGCTCAAGGCTTTTCTCGGCGGGATGCTGCTGCTGGCCGTGCTCGTCAACCTCTATGTGCGCCGCCAAGCAGGAGTTCGCTCATGACGCACGCGGAAGCATCCTCTGCCCCGCCCATTCTTGAAGTTCGAGATATCGGCAAGACCTACGGTTCCATTCTGGCGCTGCAGGGCGTGTCGGCCTCGGTCGGTGTCGGTGAGGTGCTCTGCGTTCTGGGGGACAACGGTGCCGGCAAATCGACCTTCATCAAGATTCTTTCCGGGGCTCACGTGCACACCCACGGCAAGCTTCTCGCCTACGGTGTCGAACGCACCTTTGCCAGCCCCCGCGAGGCCCTGGATCTTGGCATCGCGACGGTTTACCAGGACCTTGCCGTTGTTCCACTGATGCCGGTTTGGCGAAACTTCTTCCTGGGCTCGGAACTGACCCGCGGTTTCGGTCCGTTCACCCAGTTGGACGTGAAGGGAATGCGCCGGATCACCAAGGAAGAGCTCGCCAAGATGGGCATCGACCTGCGTGATGTGGACCAGCCGATCGGTACCCTGTCGGGTGGTGAACGACAGTCGGTCGCCATTGCCCGAGCCGTTTACTTCGGAGCAAAGGTCGTCATTCTTGACGAGCCGACCTCTGCTCTTGGCGTCAAGCAGGCCGGCGTGGTGTTGAAATACATCGCGCAGGCCCGTGATCGCGGTTTGGGCGTGGTGTTCATCACTCACAACCCGCACCACGCTTATCCCGTCGGTGACCGTTTTCTATTGCTCAAGCGCGGCACGAGCCTGGGCGGTTTCAAGAAGAGTGAGATCACCATCGAGGAGATGACCAAGCTCATGGCCGGCGGAGCAGAACTCGACGCTCTTGCGCACGAGTTGGCCCGCCCCTGAACATCGCTCATGGCACGAAAATCTGGCCGTCTGACCCTGCGGGGTTGAGGCGGCCAGACGTCGTTGCGCTGCCGAAGGGGTCTACTTTTCAACCAGGGTCACTTCGAAAGAGTAGAGGTCGGGGCGGTAGCAGTGTTGGCCGAATTCGACCGCGCGGCCCGAGTTGTCATAGGCGGTGCGGTCCATCGTGAGCAGGGCGGAGTTCTTCTCGACCTCCAGCAGAACGGCCTCTTCGTTCGTGGATTTGCGGGCACCGATGTGCTGGCGGGCCACCCGCATCGTCACACCGCGCGAACGCAGCACTTGGTAGAGGCCGTGAATGACGAGATCATTCGGTGCGATACCGATGAAGTCCTCGGGAAGCCAATTCTCCATGACGGCAACGGGAACGTCGTCGGCCAGGCGCACGCGCCGAATGTAGAGCGTGGGGCTGCCCTCGACCACTCCGAGACGTTCGGCTGTTTTCGCATCCGCTACCCGGTTTTCCAGAGCTAGAAGGTGGGTTGAGGGAACCTTGTGCGTGTTGGTGAGGTCGTCGTAGAGACTCGTCAATTCGACCTTGCGGGTCACTTGGCCGTGCACGACCTGGGTGCCGATGCCGCGTCGGCGCACGAGTAGACCCTTGTCGACGATTTCCTGGATGGCGCGGCGCACGGTCGGGCGGCTGAGGCCCAGCCGTTGGCCGAGGGCAACCTCATTTTCCAGCCGTGACCCGGCGGGTAGTTCACCGCTGAGAATTGCCGTCTCGATGCGTTGGGAGACTTGAAAGTAGAGCGGAATCGGCCCGGATCGTTCCAGATCCATGAACAGACCCATGGGTAGGGTTTTTTCTTCCTGCACGCTCATGCGACCCTCCACTGACAAGCCAATAGCTTTGGCCAATTGTCAAGACAATATCAGGTCATACCCTGAGCTGTCAGTAATTCAGACGCCGAGGCGGGCTACCGAGGCGACAGCGGCGCGAACGGATGCCGCTGCTTGGGCCACCTCCTCCGCCGTCGTGCCATTACCCAGCGTGAACCGGACGGCTGTCTGGGCCACGTCGGCCGACACCCCCATCGCCGTCAGTACGTGCGACGGTTCGCTGCTTCCGGCCGCGCAGGCGGACCCGCTCGAACAGACAATGCCGCGCGCTTCGAGCTCGAGCAGCACCGCCTCGCCGCTGGTGCCCGGAAAGACAAACGACGCGGTGCCCGGCAACCGTTCGGTCGGATGGCCGGTGAGGCGGGCGGAACTGGTTTCGCGCAGCACCGTGCTGATGAACGCGTCGCGGAGCGCACCCGTGCGCCGGGCTGCTTCGGCTCGTTCCTCGCCGGCCAGGCGCAGGGCCACGGCCAGGGCGACAGCGCCGGCAACGTTTTCGGTGCCGCTGCGTTTGCCGCGCTCCTGGCCGCCGCCGTGCAGCAGGGGCTCGATTGGGAGTCGCCCGCGCACAAAGACCGCTCCGATTCCAGGGGGAGCCCCCAGCTTGTGGCCGGACAGGCTCAGCGCGTCCACTCCGAGTGTGCTGACGTTGAGGTCGAGCCAGCCGCCGGCCTGCACCGCATCGGTGTGGAACGACACGCCCGCAGCGTGGGCGATCGTGGACAGTTCGGCGACGCGCTGTACGGTGCCCACCTCGTTGTTGGCGTAGTGCACCGAGACGAGCGTGCTGTCGGTGCGCAGCGCGTGGGCCAGCTCGGTGGGATCGACGTGGCCGAAGGCATCCACTGGCAACAGGGTGACCTCGAAACCGTGCAGCCGGCGCAGGTAGTCGCACGATTCGAGCACGGCCTCGTGTTCGATCGGTGTGGTCACGATGTGGCGGCCGCGCGGGGTGCCGAGGGCGATGCCCTTGATCGCGAGGTTGTCGCTTTCGGTGCCGCCGCTGGTGAACGTGACCTCACCCAGGCGGCAACCGAGCGACCGGGAGACACTGCGCCGAGCCTCCAACAGCGCGGCGGCCGCCGCCTCGCCGACCTGGTGGTGGCTCGACGGGTTGCCGAAGCCGCCGGTGAGGTGCGGCCACATGGCCTCGAGCGCTTCGCGGCGTACCGGGGTCGTCGCGGCATTGTCCAGATAAATCATGTGTCCAGAGAGATCATGTGTTCAGGGGGCTCGGAGGGCAGGCGCGAAACCGGTCGACGCGTTGACGCGGATGGCAATGTCGAGCCCCAGGTCGAGTGCGCGCACGCTGTGGGTGAGCGCACCGACCGAGATCACGTCGACACCAGATAGCGCAATGTCACGAACCGTCGCGAGCGACACGCCGCCGCTCGCCTCGACGATCGCGCGACCGGCGACCTGCGTCACGCCGGCCCGCAGGTCGTCCGGGCTGAAATTATCGAGCATAATCGTGTCGATGCCGGCCGCGAGCACATCTTCGATCTGGTCGAGGCGGTCGACCTCCACCTCGAAGTGGGTGGTGTGGGAGAGTTGGGCTCGCACCGCGCGCAGTGCCTCGGTGAGGCCGAGCGGTCCGGCCGCGAGCACGGCGAGGTGGTTGTCCTTGGCCATGACGGTGTCGGAGAGGCTGAACCGGTGGTTGTGCCCTCCACCATCGCGCACGGCCTGCCGTTCGAGGGCGCGCAGCCCCGGGGTGGTCTTGCGGGTGTCGACGATGCGGGCCTCGGTACCGACCGTCTCGGCGACGTACCGCTTGGTGAGTGTGGCGATTCCGCTCATTCGCTGCACGAAGTTGAGGCCGATACGCTCCGCCTGCAGAATTCCGCGGGCCGGGCCGGTCACCTCGGCGAGCGTGGCGCCGATGTCGAAGTGGTCGCCGTCCGCCACGAACTGGCGCACCTCAATGCGGGTGTCGGTCAGGGCGAAGGCGGCAGCGAACACGGCGCCGCCGCTGAACACGCCGGGTTCGCGAGCCTGGAGCCGGGCCGTTGCGACGGCGTCTTGGGGAATGAGCACGGCCGAGGTGAGGTCGCCCCAGGGAGCGTCCTCATCGAGGGCCGCCTGCACAACAACGTTGACGGAGTGGTCGGTCAGCATGCGATGGCCTCCTTGGCCGGTGCGAGTTCGAGGTGACGAGTTTGCGAGCGGGAACAGGCCAGCTCGGGACGGGTCTCGGCGAAGTCCGATCGATAGTGCGCGCCGCGAGATTCTTCGCGGGCCAGCGCGGCGGCCACGAGCAGGCGGGCGAGATCGAGCAGGTTGCGGTCTTCGAGGGCCGCGACCGAAGTACAGGTGGCTGGCGGCGCGGCCCACTCGGCGAGCGTGCGGGTGGCCTGGGTCAGGCCGACGCCGGAGCGGTGTACTCCGGCGAATTCCCACATGAGGTTCTGAAGCACAGTGCGGTCGACGAGGGGTAGGTCGTGTCGTTGGTCGAGCTTGTCGAGACCATCGATTGTGGTCTCGACAACTTCAACCAGCGGTTGGGTGGTACCGACCAACTCGACCAACGGGTGCGTTGCTGGCTCGTCCGACGGGAAAAGCGCGAGTGCGCGCACCGCGCGGTCGGCGAACACGGCCGCCTCGAGCAGTGAGTTGGAGGCGAGCCGGTTGGCGCCGTGCGCTCCGGTGCGGGCGACTTCGCCGACGGCGAAGAGCCCGGTCAGGCTGGTGCGGCCCCAGGTATCTGTTTCGACGCCGCCCATCCAGTAGTGCGCGGCGGGGGCCACCGGAATCGGGTCGACGGCCCAGTCGAGGCCCGCCGCCCGGCAGGCGGCGGTGATGGTGGGAAACCGGGTTTCCAGCAACTCACGCCCGAGCGCGGTCGCGTCGAGCAGCACCGGGGCGCCGTTCTGCCGTTCCATCTGGCCGGCGATGGCGCGGGCCACGACGTCGCGCGGAGCGAGTTCGGCGTCGGGGTGCTCGGCGAGCATGAAGCGTTCGCCGCTCGGGCTGCGCAGCACGGCACCTTCGCCCCGCACCGCCTCTGACACGAGCGGCGTGCTCGGCACAGCGAGGGCGGTTGGGTGAAACTGGTAAAACTCCAGATCAGTAACGGATGCCCCGGCCCGCCATGCCGCCGCCACTCCGTCGCCGGTCGCGACCAAAGGATTGGTGGTGTGCGCGTAGAGCGCGCCGGCGCCGCCGGTGGCGAGGATCACAGCATCGGCGTCGAGGCTCTCCTGCGCACCGTTCGGGCCGAGCACCCGGGCACCACGGATGATAATGTCATCGTCGTTGTCTGAGTCGACCAGCAGGTCGACGAGCATGGTGTGCTCCCGTACCTCGATCGCGGTGCGGCGTCGCACGGTCGCAACGAGCGCCGCTTCGACCGCAGCCCCGGTCGCGTCGCCGCCGGCATGCACGACCCGTGAGCGGGAGTGCGCCGCTTCGAGCCCACGGGCCACGCCCGACTCGTCCCGGTCGAAGTCCACCCCGAAGCGAATGAGGTCGCGCACCCGCGCCGGACCTTCTTCACACAGCACCCGCACGGCCGCCGGATCGCACAATCCGGCACCGGCACGCAGCGTGTCGAACACGTGCGCGTCGACTGAGTCGTCACGAAACAGGGCTGCGGCGATGCCGCCCTGCGCGTAGCGGGTATTGCTCTCCGGCAGCACCGACTTGGTGACGAGCACGACGCGGTGGCCGGCATCCGCTGCCCGCACTGCGGCCAGCAAACCGCCGAGGCCGCTGCCGATGACGAGGATCGAAGCCATGTCAGGCGCCGACCAGGAGCGGCGGCCGGGCCGCCAGCATCCGCTCGAGGGCCACCCGGGCGTGCCCGGCAACATCGGCCGACACCGTGATTTGATTGAGTACCTCGGTCGGCTGTTCGCCGCCGCCGACGAGTGCTTCGAGTACCCAGGCCAGGTAGCCGGCGTGGATGCGGTACATGGTGGAGCAGGGGCAGATCACCGGGTCGAGGCAGAAGATCTCGTGCTCGGGGTGCTGGGCGGCGAGTCGATTCACGAGGTTGATCTCGGTGCCGATCGCAAAGGTCGTGCCGGCCGGTGCGGCGGCGATGGCCTTCGCGATGAAATCGGTGGACCCGGACGAGTCGGCGGCGTCGACGACCGCCATCGGGCATTCCGGGTGCACCAAAACCCGCACGCCCGGGTGGTCGGTGCGGGCGGCTTCGATCTGCGGCACGGTGAAGCGGCGGTGCACACTGCAGAAGCCGTGCCAGAGCACAACCCGGGCGGCATCGAGTGCGTCGACCGTGTTGCCACCGAGAGGCTTGGTCGGGTTCCACATCGGCATCTGGTCAAGAGGAACGCCCATGGCCCTGGCGGTGTTGCGGCCGAGGTGCTGGTCGGGAAAGAACAGCACCCGCTGGCCACGTTCGAACGCCCACTCCAGCACGATCTGGGCATTCGACGAGGTGCAGACGATGCCGCCGTTCGCGCCGCAGAAACCCTTGAGCGCGGCGGAGGAATTCATGTACGTGACCGGAATCACCGGAACCCGGCCGGAGGCATCCGATGCCGTGCCGTAGAGCTCTTCGAGCTGCTCCCAACACTCGGTGACCGAGTCGATGTCGGCCATGTCGGCCATGGAACAGCCGGCGGCGAGGTTCGGCAGAATCACGGCCTGGTCGGCGCCGGAGAGCAGATCGGCGGTTTCGGCCATGAAATGCACGCCGCAGAACACGATCGCGACGGCGTCGGGGCGGCTCTGCGTGGCCTGCGCGAGTTGAAAGGAGTCGCCGACGAAATCGGCGTGGCGCAGCACCTCGTCGCGCTGGTAAAAGTGGCCGAGAATGACCACCGAGTCACCGAGAACCTGTTTCGCCTCGACGATGCGGGCACTCAGTTCCTCCGGTGAGGCGGCGCGGTAGCGCTCCGGCAGCGCGCCCTGACGTGGGGAGCCGGCCGGAAGCACATCGCCCATCGACGAACCTGGCCCATAACCGGGCGTACCGGCATCAAACTCCCACGGCGGTGTCGCCAGGGCCGGGCTGCAGGTGCTGCCGGCAGCTCTGCCGGTGCCGATGAGACGGATGGTCGTCTGGACCGAGGGAATCGTCATGGCCGTGCTCCTTGAAAAGTGCAGAGAGGTGAGAAATGAAGAGGGTGAAATGGTGCGAAACAGTGAGTCAGAGCGTCGGCCCAGGTGGTTCGTGCTCGGCGGCCCGATCGTCATAGCGGAAGAGCCGGGCGGGGCGATGCCGCGCCCCGGCCACGTGTTGGTCGGTGCTGATCAGGCTGCCCGACGACTCGATCGACCGGCGAAAATTGGCCGGGTCGAGGGCCTTCTGCAGCACGGCCTCGTGCACCTCCCGCAGCTGAGCGAGGGTGAACGTATCACCGAGAAAAGCGTGTGCGATGCGCGCATATTCCACCTTGGTGCGCAGCCGCCAGAGGGCGTATTCGACAATGCGGTTGTGGTCGAAGGCCAGCGGCGGCAGCTGGTCGGCGGCGAACCAGCGCACGTTTTCTCCAACGGATGCTCGCTCCGCGACCTCGGATCGCACGAGCGCCCAGTACACGACGGAAACCACACGCAGGTCGGGGGAGCGGTCGATATCGCCGAAGGTGTACAACTGCTCCAGATAGCGCGGGGACAGTTCGGTCGTCTCGCGCAGGGTGCGGGCGGCGGCTGCAGCGAGTTCTTCGTCGGCCGGTAGCCAACCGCCGGGTAGCGCCCAGAGGCCGAGGTGCGGGTCGCGGGTGCGGCGCACGAGCGGCAGCCACAGCGTCTTCAGGCCCGACTCGTCGTCGGGGCGCAGGGTGAAGATCACGGTCGAGACAGCCAGGGTCGCTCGGGCGCTGCCGTGTTCGAGCGGGCTCTGCTCGGTCAGGTAATGTTCCAGCACGGGGATCCAGTCGTAAAGGTCGGAGTGACTCTAACTGCTGGAGCAATCATATAGTCAAATTGACTCAAACACCCGGATGGGACGAAATTCAGGCTCCCCGTGCGGCCGCGGCGGCCGCACGGGCGCCGGCCCGGCTGATACCCATCCCGGTCACGCCCCACAGTGTGACCCGGGCCATCGCTTCCACAGCGATGCGCGGACTCATCTTGGACGACCCGCGTACCCGCTCGACAAAGGTGATCGGCACCTCGACGACGCGGAGGTTGGCGCGCACGGCGTGCAGCAGCATCTCAATCTGAAAGCAGTAACCGAGGCTGTCCACGCTCGAGAGGTCCATGCGCTCCAGGGCGCGGGCCGAGTAGACCCGGTAGCCGCCGGTGGCGTCCCGTTGCGGAAGGCGCAGCAATAGCCGGGAGTAGAGGGATCCGCCGCGGGAGAGTGCACGCCTATGCCAGGGCCAATTCTCGATGGCCCCGCCGGGCACCCACCGTGACCCCATGACCACGTCGGCCGTGTTCGCTGCCGCCAACAGGCTCGCGAGCTGCTCGGGCAGGTGGGAGCCGTCGGCGTCGAGTTGCACCAGTTGGGTGTACCCGCGACCGAGGCCCCAGCCGAAGCCGTCGAGGTAGGCCGCACCGAGACCGGTCTTCGCGGTGCGGTGCAGCACGTGAACGCTCGAATCCCGGGCCGCAATGGCGTCGGCGAGAGGGCCGGTGCCGTCGGGGGAGGCGTCATCGACGATCAGGATGTGCACGAAGGGCACACTGGTGCGCAGCCGATCCACAATCGAGGCGATGTTCTCGGCCTCGTTGTAGGTCGGTACGAGCACCAGGGTGGTCGGCACGGGGTCGGTGGGCACGGGGTTGATGGGCACGGAGTTACCTCGTCATTTCAATGATGCGGGTGCGATTCACCAGTGTCGTCTGGTCGACGTGGAATCCCTGGCGCGCGAGCGTGTGGACGTCCGTTTCTCTGCGCGAATCTCCGCTTCCCGAGTATTGCAGCAGCCAGATCCGGTCGAGGCCGGTAAGAGTCGGCAATACCGCGGTCAGCGGTGCGACTTCGTCCCAGAGCCAGCCCGTGTCGGCATAGGACCGGGTCAACGTCACGTCCTGCAGGCCGAGGAACGCGTCGGGGTACACGTGCATGGCCAGCCGTGGCAGGCGCGAGGGTCGCACGCTCTTATCGAACACGACGCCGTCGCCGGGCGCTGCCCGGGCGGCGATGATGTCGGCGACCTGACGCCAGTCGCTGCCCTCGTTCTTGCCGTAGTCACCCCGTTGCACGGCGTAGGCGGGCACGATTACCGCCACGAGCGCCACCACGGTCGCGGCACGCAACCAATGGTTGGCGAGCGCCGCCACGCCCACGGCGATCACGATGCCCACCGCCGGTGCGCACAGTGAGAGGTAACGTAGCGAATACATCGGGGTGACCAGCTGGGTGCCCACGAGCAAAATTGAGCTGGGCAGCACCAGCCAGGCCAGAAAAATTGTCAGTCCGGCGGGACCAGGCAGCCCGGCGGACCTGCGCGCGCCGGGGCGCCGCAGAAATACTGCGATCACCGCCACAGTGATGAGCGACCAGGCCGTGATCGCCACCGGAATCGTGTCAAACCACTGCATCACCGCCGCCTCATTCACCGTGACCGTTGGCCGACGGCCGATGAACGCGATTTGTTCCCGTTGCGCCGAGCCCGCCAGAAAGATAGGGGCAGCAAGCAGTAGCCCGAGCACGCTCGCGGCGAGCCAGATCGCCCAGATGCGCCAGATCGGATGCCGACGGCCAGCCGCAAGCACCACCACCGCGTGCACTGGAAGCAGCAGAGCAAGGAAGAGAAAGACGTAGATTCCCAAGGCGAGGAGAATCGAGTATCCCCCCCAGAGCAGGACTTGCCGGCGCCGACGCGAGCTACTGCTGCGCACCGCGTGCACGAGCAGGATCGTGAGCCAGACACCGATGGCCGTCGCGATGGCGGTCGATCGAGCCTCGGCGCCCATGTAGGTGACCCGGGGCAGAATGGCAAAGACCAATCCGCCACCGATGGCCACCCGTGCCCCCATGAAGAACCGTGCCAGGACGACCGTACCGGCAGCGGCGACACCGATCGCGATCGCGCTCGGCAGTCGGGTGGAGAGCTCGGAAGCGCCGAACAGGTCGATCCAGCCGTGCAAGAACAGGTAGTACAGGCCGTGCACAGCATCGACGTCGTCGAGCATGCCAAACAGCGACGGGAGCGATCGTTCGGCCGACATGATGCTCGCCGCTTCATCGCCCCAATACGACGGCTGCCAGGACCACGCGAACGACACCAGAAACGCCACGAGTGCCACAAGCCACGCCGAACGCCCGGTCAACAGATTCCGAAAACGGCGTCCGCGGAGCACCGGAGGTGCCACGAGGTGCGGAGCGATAACGGAGGTCACCTAAGTCAACCTACCCAGCAATTGTTAACGGGAGCCTTCGAAACCCCCCCGAGTTGCCTGCGAAGACCACGCCTTACGCTGGTCGGCACCGGTATCGGCGCCCGTATCGGCGCCGGCAGCGAGCGGCCAGCTAGGCTTTTGCCATGACTCCCGGCCTTGAACCAGACGAATTCACCCGCGATGAAGCCAGCGCGGTCGGCGTGGCCGTCGCCCAGTTCGCCCCGGGACCCGATCGGGCGCGCAATCGCGGTTTTATGCGTCAACTCGCCGCAACTGCGGCGGCGCGTGGCGCCCACCTCGTCGTCTTTCCGGAGTACTCGGCGTTTTTCGAACCGAAGCTCGGGCCGTCGTTTGTGGCCGCAGCCGAACCGCTCGACGGCGTGTTCGTGACCGCGCTCGCCGCGCTCGCCGCCGAACTTGGCATTCACATTGTGGCCGGCATGCTCGAAACGACCGCAAACCCGGCCCGGTTCTCGAACACCCTCGTCGCCGTCGATCCGACCGGGCAGCTCGTGGCGACGTATCGCAAGCTGCACCTCTACGACGCGTTCGGCGACCACGAATCAGAGTGGGTATTACCCGGCACCGTGAGCGATCCCGAAATCTTTGACGTCGGCGGCCTGCGGGTCGGGCTGCAGACCTGCTACGACATCCGCTTTCCCGAGGTCACCCGTCGGCTCGTCGATGCCGGCGCAACCCTCGTGCTCGTTCCGGCCGAATGGGTTCGCGGCCCGCTCAAAGAGCAGCATTGGCAGACCCTGCTCACCGCCCGGGCACTGGAGAACACTGTTTTTGTGGCCGCCGCCGATCACACACCACCGATCGGCGTCGGAACCAGCCTGATCATCGACCCGATGGGGGTTGCGCTGGCCAGCCTCGGTGAGAACGCGGATGTCGCGGTCGCGTTCCTGACGCCCACCCGCGTCACCGCGGTGCGCGCCGTCAATCCGGCCCTCGCGCTGCGCCGCTTCACGGTCATACCTCGCTGAGCTGGTCAGCGTTCGGTGACGCTGGCCTTGGTCGCGCGAGTCTGGGCGGCCGCCCGAATGCCGATGGCCGGTTCCACCTTGGGCGGCACATTGGCGTCAACGGTAGCGCTTTCTTCAGCGGTGACGACGAGGCCTTGGGAGCTGTTGGCCGAGCGGGTCAGCTGGGCAACCCAGTTGGGGTTAAGGGTCGGCGTGTGGCCGCCGGCGAACTTGAAATACAACGGAATTGCCGGGTGCAGCCACGCCGAGCTGCGTCCGTCACCAACGACGGCTGCATCGCGCCAAGACAGGAGAAAGCTCTCACCGCGGCGCAGCTTCTGAATGATCACGAGCTGCAGGTGTGCCAGCATTCGGTCTTCGAATTCCACGACGACACGGTCGTAGGTGAGAGAACCCATGATTGCCACTTCCATTTAGTTATGATCGTGCGCTGAGTGAGACCACTGAGGCCGGAACGAATGCGAAGTTCGCACTTTTACGCGGAACCGGGTACTGCTATTCACTGTCCTCCGTTTGGGGGACAAACACAAGGATTTCAGAAAGTATCCAGCAGAGGCGTGGTCGATTTGGTCGGCAGGGGAACGGCGAATTCGAGCCGGAGGAGCACCTCGAGGGGTCGTTCGATCTGACCGAAGTGCCCGGCTCCCGCGATCGTGCTGACCACACAGTGCGACACGACCGCGCGCAGCCGTGCATCGTCATTGACCGTGACGAATACGTCGCGGTCACCGTGTACCGAGCGCACGGGGCAGCTGATCTGCGCCCAGCGCGTGGCTGCGTCGTAGGCACCGGCACGGGTGGCAGCCAGAACGAAGGCGGCCGGGCGCACCTCGGTGCCGAGGGCTGCGATCACGGTCGCGTCGACCGCCATCGGGCGGCTGAACAGTGAAGCGACGAGGGCTCGCAGCAGACCGAGTCCCGCCACAGTCCGCACCAGGCCGCGGCCGAGTGGGCCGGCGACCCGCAGCATCCGCATGGTCAGGAGTAGCGCCGTGAATGCGGGCAGCACCGAAAAGTGGCGAATCGGGTGACGAACGCTGTCTTGGATCGAAAACGACGTGGCCGAGACCAGACCGACGGATGTCGTGGCGCGCGTCTCGCTCGCCGCCAGCTGCAGCGCGACGAACCCTCCCATGGAATGGCCCACAACGTTCCAGCGCTCGTAGCCGAGGGAGCGGGCCACGTCGGCGACGAGCTCGGCCATCGACTCAACACTGGGCGCAGTCTCGTCGGAGGGAAGGGGGGAGTCGCCCCACCCCGGAAGGTCGGGGATGATGAGGTCGGTCAGGTCTCGCGCGGTCGCCTCGGCGGCCTGCAACAGGGGTGTCCAAGTCGTCCACGACCCGGCGGCACCATGCAACAGAATGGTCGCTGTATCGCTCGTGCTGCGGCGACCGTGCCGCACGACAACCGTTCCGCCCCTGAGGCGCATGGTGCTCGTGGTGAGGCTGAAGTGGCGAGCGTCGGCGTCAAGGGGAAACGGGCTGTAGCCGAGCACGGTGGCCGGTGGTGCCGGCTTCGGCGGGGCGGGTGGCGGGCCGGGCTCCGGTGAGTCCAGGCCGCCGAGGGGTGCCACGGAGTGGGTTCGCGTCGCTGGTCGGGAGATCAAGGTGCGCATGGCAGTAGTTCGGTGCCGCGGCCTAACCGGATTGCCTGGCCGGATTGCCTGGCCGGATTGCCTGACCGGATTGCCTGACCGGATTGCCTGACCGGATTGCTCGAGGTGGCATCGAACGCGAAGCGGCACGGCGTGTGCAGCAGATTAACAGGCAGGAATATCGCTCGTCTCGTGTCCGTTGCCGCCTACAGTGACCAGGAACTCCCTGGTGCCGCCCCCACGAACGTGTCCGGTCCGACTGACCGGCTGTCTTTTGAGAAAGAAGTGCCCGTGAAACTCTTTTCCCCGCTGAACCTGGGCGACCTCGACCTCCCCAACCGTCTCGTCATGGCGCCTTTGACCCGCATCCGCTCCGGCCAGTTTGGTGTTCCCGGCGAACTCGTTGCCCTGCACTACACGCAGCGTGCCTCGCTCGGCCTGATCGTGAGTGAAGGCACTTACCCGAGCCACGCCGGCCAGGGCTTTCCCGGCCAGCCCGGGCTCGTCGAGCCTGAGCAGCTGGCCGGGTGGACGGCTGTCACCGATTCGGTACACGTCGCCGGCGGTCGCATCGTCGCCCAGGTCATGCACGCCGGCCGCGTCACCCACGAAGCAACGAACGGCGGGTTCCCGGTCGTCGGCCCGAGCGCGATCGCCATCAACGGCACGACGCGCACCTACGACGGCAAGCAGGACTATCCCGTGCCCCACGCGCTGACCGCCGACGAACTGCCCGGCATCATTGCCGAGTTCGTGCTTGGAGCCAGGAATGCCATCGAGGCCGGTTTCGACGGCGTCGAGCTGCACGGCGCCAACGGCTACTTGCTGCACGAATTTCTGTCACCGGCCTCCAACGTGCGCGACGACGCCTTCGGCGGCTCCCCCGAGAAGCGCGCCCGGTTCGTCATCGACGTCGTGACCGCGGTCGCCCTGGCGATCGGCGCCGACCGAGTGGGCCTGCGCATCTCACCCGAACACAACATTCAGGATGCGCTCGAAACGGATGTCGACGACCTCACGGCCACCTATGGTGCCCTCATCGACGGGCTAGCCCCGCTCGGCCTGGCCTACCTCAGCGTGCTCCACGCCGATCCGAGAGGCGATTTCGTGCAGCACCTGCGCGCCCGTTTCGGTGGCGTCTTTCTCGTCAACAGTGGATTCGGCGCCATCACCGCGCGCGACGAGGCCCTCGCCCTCGTGCGTGACGACGTTGCCGACGCCGTTGTCGTCGGTCGTGCGGCCATCGCCAATCCAGACCTGGTGCGCCGCTGGCGCGACGATCTGCCGGTGAACGAGCCCAACCCGCTCACCTATTACACCGACGGCGCCGAGGGCTACACCGACTACCCCGCGCTGGCCTCCTGAATTGATCGGGTCAGGACCCGGGCAACGCGTCCGGGCCTGATCCGAGCCGACCTGATCAGGCCCGGCCCGGCCCGACCGTGCAGTGTCTCGACCGTGATGGCTCCCGCCTTCGCTCGCATCCGCTGGTTGAGCTCGTCGAAACCGCAACGCGTCCGCAGGAGCCTGGAGTATTTGCCGGGGATCGCGCAGCTACCGGCGCGACAACGCGGCCAGTTGCACCGACGCCTGCTCGAGCAGTTCGACCTTCTTGCAGTAGGCGAACCGCACGAGCGGCGCATACTCGGCTCGGTGGGCGGGGGAGCAGAATGCTGCGATCGGCACCGCGACCACGCCGGCCAGCTCCGGCAGCCGCCGGCATAGTTCGGCGCCATCCGAAAAGCCGAGCGACGTCGCATCCGCCACGATGAAATACGAACCCTGCGGAACACTGATCGCGAAGCCGGCCGCGCGCAGCCCCGTGACAAGCACATCGCGTTTGTGCTTCATGTCGGCGGCGATTGTCGCAAAGTACGAATCGGGAAGGTCGAGCCCGACGGCGATGGCCGGCTGAAACGGAGCCGCATTCACGTAGGTGAGGAACTGTTTGACCGCGAGAATTGCTGTGACGATCGGGGCGGGCGCGCTCAGCCAGCCAACTTTCCACCCGGTGAGGCTGAACGTCTTACCGCCCGAGGAAATGGTGACCGTGCGCTCCCGCGCTCCGGGCAGCGTCGCGATCGGAATGTGCGGCGCCCCAAAGGTAAGGTGCTCGTACACCTCATCGGTGACGATGATCGCGTCGTGCTGGTGCGCGAGCTCCACGATCAACTCGAGGGTCTGGCGGGGCAAGACCGAGCCGGTGGGGTTGTGTGGATCGTTCACGATGATCAAGCGGGTACGGTCGGTGACGGCAGCGCGAAGAGCGTCCAGGTCGGGCTGAAAGTCTGGGGCACGCAGCGGAACGGTGCGATGGATGCCTCCACCCAAGCCGATCAGACCGCCGTAGGCGTCGTAAAACGGCTCGAAGGTGACGACCTCGTCACCCGGCTCGATCAGCGCCAGAATGGTCGCCGCGAGTGCCTCGGTCGCTCCGGCCGTGACCAGAATTTCACTGCCCGGGTCAACGGTCAGGTTGTAGAAGCGCTGCTGGTGCCGGGCGATCGCTTCCAGCAGGACCGCCTGGCCGCGACCCGGCGGGTACTGGTTCACCCCGTCCGTGATGGCTTGGCGCGCCGCCTCGAGCACGACGGCCGGCCCGTCTTCATCGGGAAAACCCTGGCCCAGGTTGACGGCACCGGTGCGCACCGCGAGGGCGCTCATCTCGGCGAAGATACTCGCCGCAACGCTGCCATCGGCGGCGAGAAGCCCGGCCCCTCGGGCCGTGCGTCGCCAGGCGCCGGAAATGGTCATCGTCTGATCTGCACGTGTAGATTCCTGCATGCAACAAAACTACGACATCGGAAAGGTCTCGGCATGATCATTGAATGCTCTCAGAGCGTACATATCGAATGTTCAGGTTCGGGGGCAAAGCTGGCAAAGCTTGGAAGGAGCACCCGATGACCGACAACACCAAAGATTCCGGCACTACCCCCGATCCAGCCGATGATGCCGCCGCTTTTGCCGTGAATGAGTCCGGCGAGACAACTCCACCCACTTCCCAGGCCACCCCGCCGGCGACACCAACTGCACCGCCCGCGCAGCCGTTCGATGCGCAGCCGGTGGACGCTCAGCCGGTGGACGCTCAGCCGGTGGACGCTCAGCCGGTGGACGCGCAGCCGGTGGACGCGCAGCCGGTGGACGCTCAGCCGGTGGACGCTCAGCCGGTGGACGCTGAACCCGCCGTGCCGGTCGTGAACGCACCGATCATGCCGGCGGCATCCGCTGGAGAGGGCCAGCCGGACCAGGCCCAGACCGTCGCCTATCCGACTGACGCCTTCGGTCGCCCGATCGAGACCGCCACCGAGTCGACCTCGGCCTACGCTCCGAACGTCGCGCCGCAGGCCTACGCGACCGCGAATACGAACCCCGTGAATTCCTACCCCGCGAATTCCTATCCCGCGGATGCCTACCCCGGGCAGCCCTTCGCCTCCAGCAAGACGAAAGAACAAGGACGCCGTAAGGGCAGTGTCGCGCTGATCGCGGCGCTCGCCATTGGCGCCCTGGTTGGCGGATCGTCCGGTGCCGGCATCACCGCCCTCATGATGGGCGGCCAAAACAACGGCGTTCCGGTCAGCCAGACATCGGGCCCCAGCAACGTCGTGGTCAATAACACGAAGAGCGTCAACCAGATCACCGCCGTTGCCGCCAAGGCCTCGCCGAGCGTCGTGACCATCGACGTGTCGAGCAGTTCCTCCGGCGGTACCGGTTCCGGCGTTATCCTCACCGACGACGGCTACGTGCTCACCAACACCCACGTGGTCACCCTCGACGGTGCGGCCTCCGATGTGAAAATCGAGGTCAAGAGCAACGATGGCAAGCTGTACACCGCCACCCTCGTTGGCACGGACCCCATTTCTGACCTCGCCGTGATTAAACTGACCGACGCGAGCGGGCTCACCCCGATCACCTGGGGAGATTCGTCTAAGCTCAATGTCGGTGACAACGCCATCGCCATCGGCGCTCCGCTCGGCCTCTCCGGCACGGTCACCGACGGAATCGTCAGCGCTCTCAACCGCAGCATCACCGTCGCGAGTTCGGCCGCCCCGACCTCGCCCGACGCCACCACGCCCGACGAGGGACAGAGCCAGAACCCGTTCTTCTTCGACTTTCCCAACCAGGACGGCAAGCAGTCAAAGGGAACCCAGAACGCCACAGCTAGCATCGCCCTCCCGGTGATTCAAACGGATGCCGCCATCAACCCGGGCAACTCAGGTGGCGCCCTGCTCAACGGCAGCGGTGAACTGATCGGCATCAATGTGGCCATCGCCAGTGCCGGCAGCAGTTCCTCATCGTCGGCCGCCGGCAGCATCGGAGTTGGATTCTCCATCCCGTCGAACTTCGCCAAGCGCATCTCCGACGAGATCATCGCCAACGGAACGGCCACGCACGGTCTGCTCGGTGCGAGCGTCAAGGACGCGTCAAGTTCGACCAGCAGTACCGTTGGAGCCCTCATCAGCGAGGTCACCTCCGGTGGCGCCGCCGAAAAGGCCGGTCTGGCCGCCGACGATGTCATCACCAAATTCAACGGTGTGCCGATCACGGATTCGATCGACCTCACCGCCCAGGTGCGCGTGCTCTCGGCCGGTGGAACCGCCGACCTCACCTACGTGCGGGACGGCAAGTCGGTCACCGTCTCGGTCACGGTCGGCGAGCTCTCGCGCTAACCGCTCGCTCCTTCCCGACAATCGCGTCGCCGGCTCTCCGGCGGCGCGATCGTGCGTGTGGCACCGGGCGCTCGGTCATTTCGCGGGCTGGTAGGCTCGATCGTCCTACCCAATAACCGGAAAGCTGGCCAGCCAGGTGCACCAACGTGGTGACGGATTTCTTCCCGGGGTGTCGTATGTGATGCCCGTGCTCAACGAGGCGACGCACGTACGAGCCGCCGTCGAGAGCCTGCTGGCTCAGGATTATCAGGGACCGTTCGAGGTCACCCTGGCCCTCGGACCGAGCATTGACGGCACGACCGAATTGGTCGAAGAAATGGCCGCCGTTGACGCCCGCATCCGCGTCGTGCCCAATGATGTCGGGTCGACTCCGGCCGGCTTGAACATTGCCATTCGTGCGTCCCAGTATGCCGTTGTCATTCGCGTGGACGCACACTCGGTGCTGCCGCCCGAGTATGCCCGCATTGCCGTCGAGACACTCGACCGCACCGGCGCCGATAACGTCGGCGGCATCATGGACGCCCGCGGCATCAGTTCTTTCGAACGGGCCGTAGCCCGCGCCTATGGCACGCGCATCGGCCTCGGCGGTACGCCGCACCACGTTGGTGGGGCGGAAGGCGCCGCTGAAACCGTGTATCTCGGATGTTTTCGTACCGAGAGCATCCTCAAGGTCGGACTGTTCGACGAGGGTGTGAAACGCGGCCAGGACTGGGACCTCAACCGGCGCCTCCGGGAAGCCGGCGGTCTGGTCTGGTTCACGCCGCAACTTCGCGTGCTCTATCGGCCGCGGCCGACCCTGGCCCAATTGGCTCGGCAGATGCTGTCGACCGGGCTCTGGCGCGGTGAGCTGGCCCGGCGTTATCCGTCGGCCAACGGCATCCGCTATTTTGCGCCTCCGGTCATGGTGCTCGGTGTGGCTCTCGGACTGATTTTCGGCCTCGGCGGCCTCGTGCAGCTGGTGCTGGGCGCCCCGCCGTGGCTGCTGCTGGGCCTGATCGTTCCCGCCGGATATCTGCTCATCGTCGTTGCCGCGACCATCGCGGTGGCTCGACCAGGCGGATTTCGTTCGTCCCTGCATTTTCTCGTAGTCTTGCCCTGCATTCACTTCTGCTGGGGGGTCGGGTTTGTGCTCGGCTACCTGAAACTCACCAGCAACATCACGGCACACACGGGAAGGTGAGCAGATGACCAGTTCGCCGAATACCTCACATCGGCGCCCGGCCCGGCCGGAGTCGATCGCCCAGCTGCGCGCGGTGGCCCAGCCGCCCGAAGTGCGCCTGCGCGCCAACGCCGAACACTGGACTGCGAGCCTCTACCTGCGCCACCTGTCACCGTACCTCACCTGGATGCTGCTGAAGACCCGCATCTCCGCCAACGGCGTGACCGCGCTCATGATCCTGGCCGGCTGGTCGACCGCCGCAGCCCTGCTGATCCCCGGAATCTGGGGCGCCCTACTCGCTCTTGCGCTCAGCCAGGTGCAGATGCTCATCGACTGCTGCGACGGAGAAGTGGCGCGGTGGCGTGGTACGTCCTCGCCGGCTGGCGTGTTCCTCGACAAGGTCGGGCACTATTCCACCGAGTCGCTCATTCCCATCGCCCTAGGGCTTCGGGCAGCCGCGTACCCGTTCGAGTCGCCCGCAGACTTTCTCTGGACCAGCCTGGCACTGCTGCTCGCCCTGATCATCGTGCTGAACAAGGCGCTCAACGACATGGTGCACGTGGCGAGGGCCAACGCCGGCCTCACCCGCCTCGCCGACACGCACGGTGAAAAGACACCGACCTCGAGCACGATCGCGCGGGTGCGTCGCCTCGCCCACTTCGTGCCGTTCCACCGGATCTACCACTCGGTAGAGCTGACCATGGTGATCTTCGCCGCGGCCGTCCTTGGGCTGTTTCTCGGGCAGCCGCTACTAGACCGCGCCGTGCTCGTTATTCTCGTACCCCTCGCGTTCCTTTCGCTCATCGGCCATTTCGTGGCTATCATGGCGTCCAAGCGTGTCCGTTCCTAGGGCATCCGCCGGCATTCCGACGGTCGGTGTCGTGGTGCTCACCCAGGGCACCCGGCCCCAGGATCTCGACCGGGGCATCCGCTCGGTGCTGGCGCAGCAGGGCGTGACGCTTGACGTGGTCTGTGTCGGCAACGGCTGGCAGCCGACCGGACTGCCGTTCGGCGTGCAGTCGCTCGGGCTGCCGACCAACCTGGGCATTCCGGCCGGCCGTAATCGCGGGGTGTCGCTCGTTACCGGCGAGTACGTCTTCTTTCTCGACGATGATGCGAGCATCCCCGACCCGCTCTTTCTCAGTGAAGCTATCGTCCAACTGCGTGCCAACCCGACCATCGGACTGCTCCAGCCGCGGGTCGAGGACCCGACCGGTTTGGAATCGCCCCGGCGGTGGATTCCCCGCATCCGCAAGGGTGAGGCCACCACGCCCGGACCGGTGTTCTCGGTCTGGGAGGGCGCCGTGCTGCTGCCGCGCGCCGTTTTCGACGCGACCGGCGGCTGGGCGGAACCGTTCTTCTACGCCCACGAGGGCATCGAACTGGCCTGGCGGGTCTGGGACCAAGGCCGCGTCGCCTGGTATGCAGGAGACCTCGTGGCCAACCATCCGGTGATCCTGCCGACCCGGCACGCCGACTACTACCGATTGAACGCCCGCAACCGAGTCTGGCTGGCCCGTCGCAACCTGCCAGCCCTGTTTGTGCCGCTCTACGTGGGCTCCTGGACGGCTATCCAGGTGCTGCGCTGGGCGTTGAACAATCGACCGGCCCTGCACGCATGGTTCGGTGGCTGGCGCGAAGGGTGGCGCAGCGATCCGGGACCGCGGCATCCGCTTCGAGCGCGCACGATCTGGCGGATGACCGTGGCTGGACGCCCGCCGATCATCTGATGGCGGGTAGTCTTGATCGGTGGTAATTCGGAAAGACTTCAAGCGTGCAATCAAACTGGTCAGAAATGTTGTGGCTTCTCGCAAAGTCCAACACAAGCTGCGCGGCCCGCTGGAATCGCGTGAGCTGCGCGAAGACAATCACTTCAAGATCGCCATTTACTTCGCCGATGGGCCGGTCAACATGTACCAGATGCGGCAGTGGTACCAGCCCCTCGCCACACTTGCCCAGACCTGGCCGGTTCTCGTGCTCAGCCGCACCGGCGGCGGCACCCTCAAACTCATGGACGAGGCGCCGATTCCCGTGGCCTACGCACGCTCGGTGCCGGAACTCGAGCGGATTGTCGCCGAGCAGGATATCCGCATCGTGTTCTACGTCAACCAGAACCCGCGAAACTTTCAGATGATGCGCTACGGACGCTGCTGGCACGTTTTCATCAATCACGGTGAGAGCGACAAAATGTACATGATCACCAACCAGTTCAAGGCCTACGACTATTCTTTTGTGGCCGGTGATGCCGCCCTCTCGCGACTCGACCGGGTGCTCTGGGACTACGATTTCGACAAGCGCGCCATCAAGATCGGACGCCCGCAGGCCGACTACTTCAGCGGTGAGTTGCCGTACACGCCCGACGAACGCCAGGTCGTGCTCTACGCCCCCACCTGGGAGGGCGACCGGGCCGGCGCCGCCTACGGCTCGGTCGCGACCCACGGAGTTGCGCTCGTCACCGCCCTGCTGGCCACCGGCACGCACCGGGTCGTCTACCGACCGCATCCGCGCAGCGGAGTGGCCGACCATCTTTACGGGGCCGCCAACAAGACCATTATCGCGGCTATCTCCGCGGCGAACGCCCGCGATCCGCGTGCGCAGCACGTGTACGACTTCGGTCCAGACCTCGGCTGGCAACTGGCAGCAGCGGATGTTGCCATCGTTGACATCTCCGCCATGGTCTACGACCGGCTCGCCACCGGCAAGCCGCTCATCATCACCCGGCCGGCCAACCCGACGGCCGTGATCGACACGAGCGGCTACCTCTCCGACTGCGAGTGGCTGCCCGTCGAGCAGTCCGCCGACATTGTGGCTGCCGTCGAACGGCTCACCCACGATGATGGCGCGATGCAACGCCTGCAGGGCTGGGTAGAGCGCTACTTCGGCGACACGACCCCCGGCGTCGCGACGGCACGCCTGCACACCGCCGTGCAGCACCTGATGGACGAGTGGGATCGGTTCGCGGCCGTGCACGACGCGGACATCGCGATTGTGCCCGATCCGGCAACGATCCCGCCGGGCGAGCTATAGCGTCTGGTCCTGCACGGGCGCCGGCAGGGGCGCAGCCGGAAGGGATGTGCGTCGCCGCTTTTCTCGCACGGTGATCTCTCGAACCCGTGGTTCGAGGTCCGGTTGAAAACCGGTTGGCGCCGAACCGAACGCGAGACGTGAGGAGTGTATGACCTTGTTGCCCAGAATGTGGTTTCCCGCCCCGCCGATGACCGCTCCGATGCCGAACGGCAGGGCCTTGCCGAGCAGGCTGGCACTGCCGCGGGTGGCGAACTGTCGCAGAAATGCGCTTTTGAGTCGGTCGGTGAGCGGGCCGAGAATCGCCCGGGGGAGGCTGTTGGTGATGACCTCACCCCAATAGGCGTTGCGCGCTGTTCCCGAGCCGGTCACCTGACCGGCGAGCTGTCGCACCAGGTCACTGCCCTCGCGGCCGAGCATCATCGTCATGACGAGTGCGCGGGCCCGGTCAGGGTCTTCCACGGCGATCCCGTGCACCTCGCTCACCGACTGCGTGAACAGCGCTGTGGCCTCCAGAAAACCGGCGGTCTCCACGCCCGACAGCGCGAGGGTGATTCCGGTGCCGACGCCGGGAATGACCGCGGTGGCCCCGACAGCGGCGCCCCCGGTCGTGACCGCTGCGAGGTAGCGTTTTTCCAGGATGCGCACGATTTGTTCGGGGGAGGCGTAGGGATTGCGACGTCGGATGCTGCGGATATGCGCGAGCACGACGGGGCGGTGGATGGCCAGAACCCGATCGAAGCCCTTGACGAAGCCGGTCGGCAGCGCGCCGCCCTGCGGGGTACCGCCGGTCGATGACAGCATCGGTGTGCTCTTCCTTGCCATATCTCGCCTTCCTCGCGCCCGTCTGGTTGAGTGTACGGGGTGCACCGGGGCGCGCGCTGGGACGCGCGCGGCGCCGGGCGGGTACGAATACTACCTTTTGGCAAATGTCCACCCGCTAGTCAAGACTCGCCTGTGCCGCTACAACTGAGGAATGCTTGAGCCTAAATCAGAAGCGTCCCGACTGCTCGGCCTCCGCTTGCGCGAGCGCCGCTTGGCGCTCGGTTTCAATCAGCAGTCCGTCGCGCTCCGCGCCGGGCTCAACGTGTCGAACTATGCCCGCATTGACCGCGGTCACGGCAACCCGACGATGTACACGCTCATCCGACTGGCGGCGGTGCTCCAGATCGAACTGAGCGATCTGATGATCGGTCTCGCCGTCGAGCAGCTGCCGCCCTCCCGCGACGCCTACATCGCGATAGATTTTCGTCGATCCCAGGAATCGATCGCGAACCGACGGCTCGGCTAGGTCAGGCTGCCGGTTTCTTGCCGTAGTCGGTGTTGTATCGGGCGAGCACGTCGGTGATCGGCCCGTCGAGCACTAGGTCGCCCTTGTCGAGGTAGAGACCGCGGGTGCAGAAGCGCCGCAGGTCGCGCTCATTGTGCGAGACGATGAACAGGGTGCGCCCGCCCGCCAGAAGTTCTTCGATGCGGCGATAGCACTTCTCCCGAAACGCCTTATCGCCGACGGCCAGAACCTCATCGACCAGCAGAATCGGTTCCTCGAGTCGGGAGATCACGGCGAAAGCGATGCGCACCTTCATCCCGCTGGACAAATGCTTGTACGGCGTGTCGATGAAGTCGGCGATTTCGGCGAATTCGATGATCTCGTCAAAGCGTTCGGTGATCTGCTTGCGTGTCATGCCGTGCAGTCCCGCCGTCAGGTAGACGTTGTCGCGCACGCTGAGGTCGTCGACGAACCCGCCCGTGATCTCGATCAGCGGCGCTACACCCTCGGTCACGTGCACCGATCCCTTGTCGGGCAGTACAACGCCGGTGACCAACTTCAGCAGGGTGGACTTGCCCTGTCCGTTGCGGCCAACGACACCGATGGCTTCGCCCGGTTGTACGGTGAAGGTCACGTGCTGCAGGGCCCAGAACTCGCCCGGCCGGCTGCGCCGCGTGCTCGCGCCAAACAGGTCCTTGAAATTACGACGCCCACGCCGATTCCTGCGAAAGTGGATGCCGACATCCTGCAGCGAAATCACCGGCGCAATCGTGGACGACGCTTTCAGCTGGGCCACTAGATCTCCTTCAGAACGGCACGTTCGGTGCGGCGAAAGACCAACAGCCCGAGCCCGAGAAAGGCGAGGGACATGACCGCGCTGATGGTGACCGCGAACCAGTCCAATTGCTCGGGAAAGAATGCCGCCCGGTAGAGACTGAAAATGCCGTTCAACGGGTTGAAAGCGGCCCAGAAATGCAGTTCGGGCGGCAGGTCGGTGGTGCCGTAAATGATGGGTGAGGCGTAGAACAGAAAACGCAGAATGAGTTTGACGGCCCGTTCTAAATCGCGAAAGAACACCACGAGCGGGGCGACGAGCAGCCCGACGCCAGTGGTCAGGATCGCCTGAATCACGACGGCGAGCGGAAAGAACAATGCGTCGGTGTTGAGTTCGGCGCCGTACAGGATCGCGAACAAGATGACCACCGGAATGGATGCGAGAAACTCGATGCCCTTGGACAGCACCAGGCGGTTCACCCAAATGGTGCGCGGGATGCGGGTGGAGCGGATGAGCTTCGCCTCGCGCAGAAAAGCCCGGGTGCAATCGGAGACGGCACCGTTGAACCACATCCAGGGCAACAGGGCGGTCAGGAGGAACACGATATATGGCACGTTGCCGACGCTGCGGTCGAACACCTGGGTGAAGACGAACCAGTAGATGCCTGCCATGACGAGCGGATCGAGAATGGACCAGAAGTAGCCGAGCACCGAGGTGGAGTAGCGCACCCGCAGGTCGCGCTGCGTCAGCAGCCAGAGGGAATGCCGATATCGGGCGATCGGCGTGCGCTGTTCGGGGCGCACCTGGGCGTAACTACTCACGCGGTCTATCGTATGGGAGCGCGAGGAGCGTTCCGTGCCAGTTGGGCAGACGAAACCCCACGCCGTGGCGCGGGGTTTCGGGTGGTGCGGTTCCTTGTTGCCTAGACGAACAGGTTGGCGCGTTCGAGGTCTTCAGCGAAGTCCACCTCGACGGCGTAGAAGTCGGAGATGTTCACCGGCTCGACGAGCATTCGATTCTGTTCGATGGCGAGTTCAATGCCGCGTTCGAAGTAGTCCTGGTCCGCCACCTTGCTCAGCTGGCGGATCAGGATTGCCTTGTCGGCGCCCGACACGTAGTTGATTCCGACAGCTTCGCCGAGGCCGCCCTTGACGGTCTTGGACAGCTCCTTGATGTAACCTTCGGTGCTCATCGTGTACTTGACCTCTTCATCGGACACCTTGTCGGTGTTCACGGTGACGAACGACTGGTCGCGGGCCATCAGGGCAGCAGCGCGGTCGAGAATGGCCGGGTCGAAGACCACGTCGCCGTTCATCCAGAGCACACCGCCGGACTTTGAGGCCTGCAGGGCGCGCAGCAGGCTCTTCGAGGTGTTGGTCTGGTCGTACTCCTCGTTGTAAACAAAGGATGCCTGCGGGAAGGCTTCGATGATGTGCTCGAGCTTGTACCCGACGACGATTGTCACCTTGGCAGCTTTGCCGAAGGCGTGTGCGATGTTGTCGAACTGCTGCTGCATGATGGTGCGGCCGTCGTTCAGTTCGGTGAGCGGCTTCGGCAGCGAGCGCCCGAGACGGCTGCCCATACCGGCCGCCAGAATGACTACTTGCGTCGTCACGATTATCTCCTCAAGAATGGTTGGGGCAACGCCTGAAAACCCACCTAGTTCTAGAGACTGTTCTAGAGAGTTTGCTTAGGATTCACCCACATGTTCACGTAAAGACACACCGTTATGTCAATCTCACCATAACCTGTCAGGCGGTTCTGAGGGAAGAAACGGCTCAGCACGTGTCCATTTCGTGACCCGGCATGGAGCCTACTCACAGGTCGGGACGGCCGCTCTACACCCGTTTGCGCCCCCCGGCCAGCGGTCCTTGGTAGGTTAGCGGAGTGACTTTTGTGCCGGCCCACCCCGAACCCGACGATGAGTCTCTCGCGGATCGTGCCGCCGAATCGGAAGCGCCGCTCGCCGCCACGCGAACGGCCAGTGAGCCGGCCGTTCGCCAGCCAGCGGTGCGTAAACCGGCCGTTCGCGCTAAGACGGCGGGCAAACCGGCCGCTTCGAAACCGGCCGCTTCCAAGCCGGTAGCCGCCAAGCGGACCGTTTCCAAGCCGGCAGCGGCCAAGCCGAGCGTTTCTCGCCCGTCTGTTTCCAAGCCGGCCGACACGCAGCCAATCACTGAAGCTGGCGTGACCAAGCCTCTCGTGAGTAAGCCAGCAGCGCGTAAGCCAGCAGCGCGTAAGCCGGCAGTGCGTAAGCCAGCGGTGCGTAAGCCGGCCGTGCGCAAGCCAACGACAGCGAAATCACCTGCTGCTGCAGAGCCCCTCAACACGAAGCCGACCGAGGTAACGGCACTCGCCGAGAACGCAACCGACGAAACCATGCGACCGTACGCGACCCGTGATGCGCTGGTCACGACCACAACGGCAAAGCCGCTTATACCGCCGATTGCACCGCCGCGTGAACTGATAGACAAGCCAGCACTCACAACGACGCCGAAGACCACACCCAAGCCAGCTGCGAAGACCATCCCCGCGCCACCGGCCAAGCCCGTGACGCAGCCGACACCCGAGTCAGCCCCTATCGTTCGCGCGCCGCTGGTTCGCGCGCCGATCGTCATTGAAGCCCGCGGACTGGTCAAACGGTTCGGCCACAATGTCGCGGTCTCCAATCTCGACCTCTCGGTACGAGCCGGGTCGTTCTACGGCATCGTCGGACCGAACGGGGCCGGTAAGACCACGACCCTCTCGATGATCACCGGGCTGCTGCGCCCGGCCGCCGGAACCGTCACGGTTCACGGTATCGACGTCTGGGCCCGACCGAACGAGGCTAAGCGCATGATCGGCATTCTGCCCGACCGGCTTCGACTCTTCGACCGCCTGACCGGCGCGCAGCTACTCTATTACGCGGGTACGCTGCGCGGCCTCGACAACGACACCGTGCGCAGCCGGTCGGCTGACCTCGTCGCGGCGTTCGGCCTCGAGGACGCCCTGAATCGTCTTGTCGCGGATTACTCCGCTGGCATGACCAAGAAGATCGCCCTGGCCTGCGCGATGATTCATTCCCCGCGCGTACTCGTGCTCGACGAGCCGTTCGAATCCGTTGACCCGGTTTCCGCGGTCAACGTCACCGAGATTCTGCAGAAATACGTGGCCGCCGGGGGAACCGTCGTACTGTCCAGCCACGGCATGGACTTGATCCAGCGGGTCTGCGACCACGTCGCCATTATCGTGCAGGGCCGTGTTCTGGCAGCGGGCACCATTGACGAGGTCCGGGGCCAGAAGACTTTGGAGAATCGTTTCGTCGAGCTCGCCGGTGGACGCAAGGTCGCGGAGGGCATGGAATGGTTGCACAATTTTTCGGACTGAAACTCCGGCTGCTCGCCAATCTGTTTCGTCGCAGTCCTTGGCAGGTCGTCGGCCTCGTCGTCGGACTGCTCTATGGCCTCGGCGTCGCCATCACCCTTCTCGTTGCACTGATCACCCTTCGATTCGTCGGTGACCCGGTTCTCATTCGTAATTCACTCACGGTGGCCGGATCGGCCGTGACGCTTGGCTTTCTGGTCATCCCGATCGTCGTCGGCATCGACGACAGCATGGATCCCCGCAAATTTGCGTTCCTCGGTATCCCCAACCGATCCTTGTCGCTTGGCCTGGCCGGTTCGGCACTGATCGGCGTTCCGGCGCTTACCCTGATAATCGTTCTGCTCGGTACGGTATTCACCTGGTCGCGCGGCGTGGGTGAAACCCTGCTCGCCCTGGTGTCGGCCGTGCTCATCCTCGCGACCTGCATTCTGCTCTCGCGAGTGAGCTCATCTCTCGCGGCGTTGCTCCTGTCCACCCGACGGTCGCGCGAGTTCACAGGAATGATCGGTGTCGTTTTGCTGGTGTTGATCTCTCCGCTGGTTGTGGTGCTCCTCAGCACGGACTGGAGCCGTCACGGACGCACCCTGCTGGGCGCCCTGGCTGCAATTCTGGGCTGGACGCCGCTCGGTGCAGCGTGGGCTGTTCCCGGGGACGCCTCCACCGGAGCCTGGGGCGCGGCCATTCTCAAGTTGCTCATCGCCGCGGCATCGGTCTATGCCCTCTGGCTGATCTGGCAGCTCGTCGTGGCCCGCATGCTGGTGTCGCCGGGCCGCGAGGCCGCAGCGAAGCAGTATTCCGGGTTGGGCTGGTTTGACCGGCTGCCGCACAGCTCCGTCGGTGCGATCGCCGCACGCACCTTCACCTACTGGGCGCGCGACTCGCGCTACTGGGTGTCGTTGATCATGATTCCGATCGTGCCGATCATCGCCATTCTGCCGCTGAGTATCGCCGGCGTGCCGCTGCACTACCTGGCACTCGTGCCGGTTCCACTGATGTGCGTTTTTCTTGGTTGGACAATGCACAATGACGTCGCCTATGACAGCACCGCGATCTGGCTGCACGTGGCGTCGGGAACGCGCGGTGTTGCCGACCGTATCGGCCGGCTCATTCCCGCGCTCTTCATGGGCATACCACTCATTGGGATTGGCTCGGCCATCAGCATTTCCTTCTATAGAGACTGGTCCGTGCTGCCGTCGATGCTGGGTGTGAGCACGTGTATCCTTTTGGCGGGTTTGGGCTTCTCGAGTTACACCTCCACCCGGTTTCCCTACCCCGTGACCAAACCCGGTGACAGTCCGTTCGCTCAGCCGCAGGCCTCCGGCACCGCGTCGGCACTCGTGCAGTCGCTCACCTTCACGGGATCGATCATCGTGGCGTCGCCGGCGCTTATCTTCGCCTACCTCGGAATCTTCGAAGACCCGGCCTGGCACCTGCGCGCCCTCGGCGCGGGCCTGGGCCTCGGTGTGGTTGCAGTGGTCGTCGGAATCTGGGTCGGCTCGCGTGCCTTCGACCGTCGCGGACCGGAGATGCTCGCTTCAGCCCAGCGCGCCTGACCCGCAGGCGTCACAGTGCTTAGACTGGTTCCATGACTGAAATCATCCGTGCGAGCATTGCAGAGCCCGGCCAGCCCGGCAGCGGAACGTCCACGCTCGACCGTGAGCTCGAAGAACTCCTGGACCAGGAGCAGATCGAACCCGGCGACCACGAACGGTTTTCGCACTACGTACCCAAAGACAAGATTCTCGAGTCGGCCATTTCGGGTAAGCCGGTCAAGGCCCTGTGCGGCAAGAAGTGGCTGCCGGGCCGCGATCCGGAGAAGTTTCCGGTGTGCCCGACCTGCAAAGCCATCTATGAGAAGATGAAGGCCAAGTAGCTGGTCTAGCGATACGAGGTCGGAATAACGGCCTCTCCGCGCCCCAGCCGGAACGCCTCGATCGGTAGTTCCTGCATAACGGATGCGTTGTGCGCACGTGCGCGCAGCGTTCCGGCCGTTCCCAGATAGCGTTTGTCGATGGTGCCGTCGATGATGAGAGGGACCAGAAGCGCACGTTCCAGTCCGCTGCGAGAATCGAACTGTCCTTCGGTGCCGGGGCCCTCTCCCAACAGAACGATCTCTTCCTGGGCGGTACCGACGGCATCCACTCGGCGCAGGGCGCTCTTGCGGCCACCGATGGAAAGTTTCGCGGTCGACGTTTTTGCAACGGAGATCCAGTCGTCGCCGTGACCCTTGTGCGCGACGAGTTTGTAGACCAAACCGGCGGCCGGTTCGCCCGACCCGGTGACGACCGAGGTGCCGACGCCGAAGGCATCCACCGGGCTCGCCGACAAAGCCGCAATGGCGAACTCGTCGAGGTCACTCGTAACGGTGATCTTCGTGTTGACGGCGCCGAGGGCGTCGAGTTGGGCCCGTGCCGCCGCCACAACGGTGGGCAGATCGCCCGAATCGATGCGGATCGAGCCGAGCTCCGGTCCGGCGACCTTGACCGCCAGGGCGATGCCGGCCGGCACATCGTAGGTGTCCACGAGCAGCGTTGTGGCAGCACCGAAGGCATCCACTTGCGCTTGGAAAGCTTCCTCCTCGCTGTCGTGCAGCAGAATGAACGAGTGGGCGGCGGTTCCCATGGTCGGCAGGCCCCACTGGCGTCCGGCTTCGAGGTTGCTCGTCGACGCAAAACCGGCGATGAACGCGGCACGGGCCGCCGCGACCGCTGAGTGCTCGTTGGTGCGGCGTGATCCCATCTCGGCGATCGGCCGACCGAGGCTGACCGAGACCATGCGGGCGGCCGCGCTGGCGACCGAGATGTCGTAGTTGAGCACGCTGAGAATGAGGGTCTCCAGAATGACGCCCTCGGCGAAGGTGCTCTCCACCAGCAGCAGGGGCGACCCGGGAAAGTAGGCTTCGCCCTCTTGGTAGCCCCAGACGTTGCCGCTGAAGGCGTAGTCGGCCAGATAATCGAGGGTCGGCGTGCGCACGACGGCGTTCTCGGCGAGCCAGGTCAGTTCCTCGGTGGTGAAGCGAAACTGGGCAATCAGCTCGAGCAGGCGACCGGTACCGGCGACGATGCCGTAGCGGCGGCCGGTGGGCAGGCGTCGGGCGAAAGCCTCGAACATGCACTCCCGATCGGCGGTCCCGCTTTGGATGGCGGCGTCCACCATCGTGAGCTCATACCGGTCGGTGCGAAAAGCGGGGGTTATGGCGGCCTGGCCGCGGTCTGCTAGCACGGGGAAAGCGGGGGACTGGGTCACCCGGCACAGCTTATCCGCTCCCTCGGGCTAGGCTTGATCTCCGTGACGGATGCACCGATTGGTATTTTCGATTCCGGAGTGGGCGGCTTGACCGTCGCCCGGGCGATCAAGGACCAGTTGCCCAACGAATCCATTCTCTACATCGGCGATACGGCCCACTCGCCGTACGGGCCTAAGAAGATCGCCGACGTGCGTGGTTTCGCCCTCGACGTGCTCGATGATCTCGTCGCGCAAGACGTGAAACTGCTGGTGATCGCGTGTAACACGGCGTCGGCGGCGATGTTGAGGGATGCCCGCGAACGCTACAGCGTGCCCGTGATCGAGGTGATCCAGCCGGCCGTTCGCCGTGCGGTCGCGACCACCCGCAACCGGCGGGTGGGGGTCATCGGCACCCTCGGCACCGTCAACTCGCGCGCCTACAACGATGCCTTCGCTGCGGCCCCGCAGATCACACTGTTCAGCAAGGCCTGCCCACGTTTCGTCGAGTTCGTCGAGGCCGGCGTCACGACCGGCGCCGAGGTGCTCGCCGTCGCCGAGGAATACCTCGCACCGCTGCGTACCGCCCAGGTGGACACGCTCGTGCTCGGCTGTACTCACTATCCCTTTCTGCGCGGCGCGATCTCCTACGTGATGGGCGACGGCGTCACCCTGGTCTCGAGCGATACCGAAACTGCCAATGACGTGTACCGGGTGCTGGTAAGCCAGGGCCTGGAACGCTCACGCACGAGCCCACCCAGTTACCGGTACGAGGCCACCGGTGACAGCGCCGAGGACTTTCTGGCCCTCGCCCACCGTCTGATCGGACCCGAGGTCAGCCGCGTCGACCTGATCGAGACCGGCACGCTCAACCTGAGCGAGCTGGCGACGCCCCCCTTTTCCCAGCTGCACCCGAACCATTAGGAGTACACCGTGACCGAGACCCCGCGCGCCGACGGGCGCACCAACGACGAACTGCGCCCGATCACGATCGAACGCGGCTGGAGCGACCAGGCCGAAGGCTCGGCACTGATCTCCTACGGCCGCACCAAGGTGCTCTGCACGGCGTCGTTCACCAACGGCGTTCCGCGCTGGATGAGCGGTAAAGGCAAGGGCTGGGTAACGGCCGAATATTCAATGCTCCCGCGCTCGACCAACAGCCGCATGGATCGCGAATCGGTCAAGGGCAAGATCGGTGGCCGCACCCACGAGATCAGCCGCCTGATCGGCCGCAGTCTGCGCGCGGTTGTGGACATGAAAGCACTCGGCGAGAACACCCTCGTGCTCGACTGCGACGTGTTGCAGGCCGACGGCGGAACCCGCACGGCGGCCATCACTGGCGCCTACGTGGCCCTCGCCGACGCCCTCGAGTGGGGACGTACAAAGAAGTTCATCTCACAGAAGGCACAGCCACTCATGGACAGCGTCTCGGCCGTGTCCGTCGGCATCATCGGCGGGGTCCCCATGCTCGACCTCGCCTACACCGAAGACGTGCGCGCCGACACCGACATGAACGTTGTGGTCACCGGGCGAGGTAAGTTCGTCGAGGTGCAGGGCACCGCCGAAGCGGCGCCGTTCGACCGCAGTGAGCTTGACACGCTGCTCGACCTCGCCCTGAAGGGCGCCGTCACCCTGACCGAATTTCAGACCAGCGCGTTGGAGCGCTGAGCGGTGCAGATCGTTCTCGCCACGCACAACGCCCACAAGGTCGAGGAGTTGCGGCGCATCCTGGCCCCCCAGCTGCCCGGCGTCGAGGTGCTCGCCTACGACGGCCCCGAACCGGTCGAGGACGGCATCAGCTTCACCGAGAACGCGCTGATCAAAGCCCGTGCGGCGGCGACCCACACCGGACTGCCGGCGATCGCCGACGACTCGGGCATCTGTGTCGACATTCTTGGCGGCGCCCCTGGCATCTTTTCGGCACGCTGGTCGGGCCCGGCCAAGGATGCCGGCGAGAACCTGCGCCTGCTGCTCTGGCAGCTCAGTGATGTTCCTGAGCAGCACCGCGACGCCCACTTCACCTGTGTCGCCGCTCTCGCCCTGCCCGACGGCACCGAGCGGGCCGTGACCGGCGAATGGCCGGGACAGCTGCTGTTCGAACCCGCCGGCGCCAACGGTTTCGGCTACGACCCGATCTTTCTGCCCGAGGGCTACGCCATCTCGGCCGCCGAGCTCTCGGCTCACGTCAAGAACCAGGTCAGCCATCGGGCAATTGCCTTTGAGGGTCTCGTGCCGGTGCTGCGCGAGGTGCTGGGCACCTGAGAACGGCATTCATTCCCAACTAGCTGACCGGCTGGCGAGCGGCCCGAGACAGCCCTAACGTTGAGCTATGGGCCACGATCACGCGCACGCCACCGGATCGAACCGGAGGCGATTGTCGATCGCCATTGGCATCGTGGCATCGGTGCTGCTGCTCGAAGTGCTCGGCGCCTGGCTCACCGGCTCGCTCGCCCTGCTGGCCGATGCCGGACATATGCTGTCCGATCTGGTCGGTCTCATCGTCGCACTGACCGCGACCGTGGTCGCGGCACGGCCGGCCACCGACCGCGCCACTTTTGGCTTTGCGCGCGCCGAAGTGTTCGGCGCGCTCATCAATGGGCTGATCCTGATCGGCGTGGCCGGTGTAGTCGCCATCCTGGCCATCACCCGGCTCATCAGCCCGAGCGACACAGCGGTCCTAGGCACCCCGATGCTCCTCGTCGCCATCATCGGACTTGCTGCCAACGTGGCCGCACTGGTGTTGCTGCGCCCCGCCGCTGCTGGGTCCATCAACATGCGCGGCGCCTACCTGGAGGTGCTCGGCGATGCTCTGGGATCGGTCGCCGTCATCGTTGCCGCCATGATTATTCTGACCACCGGCTTTGCCCAAGCGGATGCCATCGCCTCGCTCGGCATCGCCGGAATGATCGTGCCGCGTGCCTACTTCTTGCTGCGCGACGTTGTGCGGGTGTTCAGCCAGTCAACGCCGGCCGACACCGACGTGAGCGAGATTCGCCGCCACCTGCTCGGAACGTCTGGCGTCGTCGACGTGCACGACGTGCACGTCTGGGCAATCACGAGCGGCGCCCACGTGTTCACCGCCCACATCGTCGTCGAGCCGACAGTGCTCGCTTCCGGAACCGACGCCCTTCTCGACGAGCTGTCGGGATGTCTCTCCGTGCACTTCGACGTCGCCCATTCGACCTTCCAGCTGGAACCGGCCGAACACGCCGAACACGAAGACCATCAGCACCGCTGAAGTGATCAGACCTCGTGGCGACCGGTGTGGTTGGTCTTGAACGTTTCGGGGTCGAGCAGGTGGCTGCCCATCGCGGTGGTGGGCTGGCCGCGCAGCCGACGGGCCTTCACGACCGACTGCACGTAGTGATACACCGTGGGAATAAGGGTGACGACGACCGCGCCGAGCAGAATCATGTCGATGTACTTCGTGACGAAATCGGCCACCGGCGGAATGTAACCAAGGAAGTACCCGCCGAAGGTCAGGCCGGTGCCCCAGAGCAAGGCACCGATCAGGTTGTACAGGGTGTATTTGCGGTAGTCCATGTGGCCGACACCGGCGGCGACGGGTGCAAAGGTACGAACGATCGGCACGAACCGGGCGACGATGACGGCAACCCCGCCGAACCGTACAAAAAACGCATTGGTGCGATCCACATTCTTGATGCTGAACAGACCGGATTCCTTTTGCTCAAAGACGCGGGGACCGAACTTGTGGCCGATCAGATAGCCGACCTCACCGCCGAGGAAGGCGGCGAACCCGATGGCGAGGGCGACCCACCAGATATCGATCCGGATGACGCCGGCCGCCGGAAACGCGAGCAGTCCCGTGATGATCAGCAGGGTATCGCCCGGCAGCAAAAACCCGACCAACAGGCCGGTCTCGGCGAAGACGATCGCGCAGACGACGAGCAGCGCCCACGGACCAGCCGACTCAATGATGTGTGTCGGATCGAGCCAGGGAATCAGAGCGGTGTGAATCACGCGGGTGAACTCCAGTCGGCGGTGGGCAGACGTTCGGGTAACGACGGCGGATGCCGAGACACAGGGTATCGCCTAATGGTGAGAAATTACCCGGCTACGACCCCCTGAAACGGGGCGGGGTCAGCCGATTGTGGTGCTGATTTCGCGATCCTGAGCGGCGGCATCCGTTCGCCGCTGTGTCCGGTCGATGCGCCAGGTTCGATACCCCACCACAATCGAGGCCGTGATGAGTACGCCCGCGATAATGTAGGCCGCACTCTTGATGCCGGGGATTGTCGCAGCGTAGTAGCCGATGAGCGTGAGCCCCACGCCCCAGGACAACGCACCCAGCAGGTTGCTCGAAAGAAACTTATAGTAATTCATGCGACCAACACCGGCGACGACCGGAACGAACACCCGAGCCCACGGCATGAACCGGGCGATGACCACCGACCACCAGCCGAATTTTCGGTAGAACGATTCGGTCTTGATGATCGCGGCCCGGGTGCGCCCGCCGCCGTGCCGTTCCAAATATCCGCGCCCGTAGTGACGCCCGAGTAGAAAACCAACCTGGTCGCCGAGGAATGCCGCGATTCCGGTGCCGATGACCAGAATCACAACGTTGATATTGCCCGTGGAGGCGGCCACCAGTCCGGAGCCGAACAGCAGCGAGTCACCGGTGATGAACGGAATGAACATACCCAGAAAAAGTGCCGTACCGGCGAAGACCAGGCCCCAAACAAGCAGGTAGAACAGCACGGCGCCCGTGTGTGAGAGAACGTCGTTCAACTGACCGTCGAGTGCTGAAATCTGGACCATGTGCGGGAGAGGGGACTTGAACCCCCACGCTCGAAAGCACAGGAACCTAAATCCTGCGTGTCTGCCAATTCCACCACTCCCGCGGGTGTGGTCTTAGTCTAGTTGGCTGGCTCTGTACTGGCAGTGACTCCGAGGGTGTCGTGACCGAGCAGCGCGGTCGCGTAGGACTTCATTTGGGCACGGAGCGCAGCCACGAGCGCCGCCACGGCCGGCAGCCGCAACGAATCGGTACGCAGGACCATCCAGTACGGCAGGCGCTCCTGAAAATCCTGCGGCAGCAGGCGCACCAGGTCGGCGTGTTGATCTGCCATGAAACAGGGTAGAAAACCGATTCCGGCGCCGGCCCGGGTGCCTTCTACGTGCACGAATACGTTGGTGGAACTCAGCGACTCCCGCATCTGCGGCACCAGTCGTCGGGGTGCATCGAGGTCGTCGACCTGAAGCATGGAATCCACAAAATAGACGAGCGGATGCTCGGTCAGCTCGGCAATGGTTTTCGGCGTTCCGTTCGTCTGTAGATAGTGACGGGAGGCGTACATTCCCAGGTTGTAATAGCCGAGCAGAATCGACTCCGCCCGGTGCACCTGCGGCTCACCCACGACGACTTCGATGTCCAGCCCCGAACGGTGCTGAAGGGCGCGTCGGGTGACGGTGACGATTTCAACCCGCAACAGCGGATGCTGTCGCTGAAGGGCGGCGATAGCGGGGGCGGCGATGTAGGCGCTGAAACCGTCCGTCGCCGACATGCGCACCACGCCGGAGAGCTGCAGGGCCTCAGCGTCGGAACTGCGCAGCAGAGTGACGGCGGATTCCACGCCCTCCGCGGCGGTTCGGGCACGTTCCCCGAGTTCGGTCAGCTCCCACCCACCTACGGCGCGGGCCAGCAGGCGACCGTCGAGGGCTTTTTCGAGCGCGGTAATACGCCGCGACACGGTGGTGTGGTTGAGTCCGAGGCTCTCCGCCGCGGTCGTGAACCGGCCGGTGCGGGCGACGGCCAGAAAGATGAGCAGATCATCGGGATGGGGGGCGGTGCCAGCCAGCGGAAAGGTCATATCTGCAATTATGCACACGCGCTCTGTCGTTTTGGTTCTTGTTGCCCGCTCGTCGTGCGTGAATACTCAGTCAAGTCGTGCTTTCGTTGCTGCGACCGAACTCTTCCGCAATCCTCAGGCCAACGACGTGTCATCGACGACACAAAGGAGACAGACAATGAGTGTCAACCAACGCGTTGGGGCTGCCGGTTCCGTCACGGCCACGCGAAACGCCGAAAGCGAAACCGAAAAATCCGGCTTGAAGAAGATCGTCGCCGCCTCCATGGTGGGAACGGTCGTGGAATGGTACGAGTTTTTTTTGTACGCCACCGCCGCAAGCCTGGTCTTCGGCACGGTCTTCTTCCCGAACGCCGGCAGTGAACTCGACGGCATCATTGCCGCCTTCCTCACCTACGCGGTGGGGTTCATCGCCCGGCCGCTCGGTGGCATCGTGTTCGGTCAGATCGGTGACAAACTCGGCCGCAAGCACACCCTGCAGGTGACGATCATCATGGTCGGTGCCGCCACCTTCCTGATGGGATGCCTGCCCGGCTTCGACACCATCGGCTACTGGGCTCCCGCGCTGCTCGTGGCCCTGCGCTTCATTCAGGGCTTCGCCGTCGGTGGCGAGTGGGGTGGCGCGGTTCTCCTCGTCGCCGAGCACAGCCCGAACCAGTCCCGAGGATTCTGGTCGAGCTGGCCTCAAGCCGCCGTTCCGGTGGGTAACCTGCTCGCCACGATCGTGCTGCTCACCATGACCTGGATTCTTCCGCCCGAGCAGTTCCTCAGCTGGGGCTGGCGTGTGGCGTTCTGGCTCTCCGCGATCATCGTCGTGATCGGGTATTACATTCGCACCCACGTCAGTGAAGCCCCGATCTTTCTCGAGGCGCGCGCCCAGGTTGAGGCCGAGAAGGCCGTCAACTACGGCGTGCTCGAGGTTGTGCGCAAGTACCCCAAGGGCATCCTCGGTGCCATGGGCCTGCGTTTCGCCGAAAACATTCTGTACTACATCATCGTGAGCTTCTCGATCGTGTACCTGAAAACAGTGCACGAATACGACACTGGCCAGCTGCTGATCGCTCTGCTGATCGCCCACGTCGTGCACTTCATCGTGATTCCGCAGGTCGGTCGGCTCTCAGACCGCGTGGGCCGCAAGCCCGTGTACCTCGCCGGCGCCGTACTCGGTGCGTCCTGGGCGTTCTTTGCGTTCCCGATGTTCGACACCCTGAACCCGGTGCTCATCATTCTCGCCGTCACGGTCGGGCTGTGCTTCCATGCCCTGATGTACGCGGGCCAGCCCGCCATCATGAGCGAAATGTTCCCGACTCGCATGCGGTACTCGGGTGTATCGCTCGGCTACCAGGTCACCTCGATTCTGGCTGGCTCGATGGCGCCGATCATCGCCGCCGCGCTGTTGCAGCAATACAATACCTGGGTCCCCGTCGCGATCTACATCATGATCGCCTGCGCGATCACGGTGGTCGCCGTGGTGACCCTCAAGGAGACCAAGGGAGTGTCGCTGCGTGAGGTCGATGCCGTGGATGCTCGCAAGCACGGGCTCGAGCCCGTCAGCCAAGCGAACTAGCCCGACGGAGTAGCCCGTGGTCCAAGACGCGGGGCACCGTTGGTGCCTCGCGTCTGGCCGACCTGCCCGTGCAGCGATCGCCAACCAAAGGAACATCATGACTGATCTCACCGACGCTGTCAGCGTCAGCGCTTCGCCCGTTCGAACCGCCGAACAGCCCCTCGCCGGGCGCCGAGCCCTCGTCACTGGCGGTGCGAGCGGAATCGGCGCCGCCGTCGTTCGGGCCCTCTCCGCCCGCGGCGCGCACGTCGTGGTTGCCGACATTGACACGGTCGGCGCGACCGCCCTGGCCGAGGAGGTCGGTGGGTCAATCTGGACCGTCAACCTCATGGATACCGACGGCCTCACCGACAACGCTTTAGCCGCCGCTCTGAACGGCGTTGATATTCTGGTCAACAACGCCGGAATTCAGCGGATCAACCCGATTCAGGATTTCCAGCCAGCCGATTTTCGCAACATTCTCACGCTCATGCTGGAGGCACCCTTTCTGCTGATTCGGGCCGTGCTGCCGCAGATGTACGCGGCGAATTTCGGGCGCATCATCAATGTGTCGTCGGTGCACGGTATTCGCGCCTCGCCGTTCAAGAGCGCCTACGTGTCGGCCAAGCACGGGCTTGAGGGCCTGTCCAAGGTGACCGCCCTCGAGGGTGGCGCGCACGGGGTGACGAGCAATTGTGTGGCTCCCGGCTATGTGCGCACGCCGCTGGTCGAGAAGCAGATCACCGACCAGGCACTCGTGCACGGCATCCCGGAGTCGGAGGTGCTCAGCCAGATCATGCTCACCGAGAGCGCGATCAAGCGTCTGGTGAAACCGGTCGAGGTCGGCTCGCTCGTGGCGTGGCTTGCCTCCGACGACGCCGCCATGGTCAACGGTTCGAGCTACACGATGGACGGTGGCTGGTCGGCCCGCTGACCCTGAGTCGGCAACGCGGGTGCGGCCACCGGTGGTCGCAACGGATGCCGCGGCATCCGTTGCGATTATTTTTGCTGTTCAGAGCACCGAGAATCAAGCCCTGTGGAGAACTTGCACGAAGAATCGTAAATGAGGCCATCATTCGGGGATGACCGAAGCCGTTCGTATCATTACAGAGCAAGTGCGACTGCGGGTGCGCCGCGAGGGCGTGGACCTTGCAGCCAACAACACGTTGGTGGAGCAGTACGTGCGCGACGAACTGCGCCGCTACAGCGAGCGGGCGCTCGGCGGGCTCGCCCCGATGATCGCCGACGAGCATCAGGCCACCCGTGAGGTCGTGGCGGCGCTCACCGGTTTCGGCGTGCTGCAGCCGTTTCTCGACGATCCCGAGATCGAAGAAATTTGGATCAACGGCCCGGCCCGGGTGTTCGTGGCACGCGACGGGGTACCCGAGCTGACCACGCTCCTGCTGGGCGAGCAGGATGTGCGCGACCTGGTCGAGCGGATGCTGCAAGCTTCCGGTCGCCGGGTCGACCTCTCGTCGCCGTTCGTCGATGCCTCCTTGCCCGACGGTTCCCGGCTGCACGTGGTGATTCCCGACATCACGCGTAAGCACTGGGCGGTGAATATTCGCAAGTTCACGCGGCGCATCCGCGATCTGAACCAGCTCGTCGGGCTCGGCGCGCTCACCCAGCAGGCGGCCGATTTTCTGCGGATCTGCGTGCTGGGAGGCCAGAACATTTTGGTGTCCGGCGCCACCCAGACCGGCAAAACGACGATGCTGAACGCCCTACTCTCGTCGACGCGGCCGGGCGAACGCATCGTGACGGTGGAGGAAACCTTCGAACTCGATCTGTCGGCCCGCGACGTCGTCGCCATGCAGTGCCGGCAGCCGAGCCTGGAGGGAACCGGGGAGATCACCCTGCGCCGACTGATCAAGGAATCGCTGCGGATGCGGCCCGACCGGCTGGTCGTCGGCGAGGTGCGCGAGGCGGAAAGCCTGGACCTGCTGATCGCCCTGAATAGTGGTTTACCCGGCATGTGCTCAATTCACGCCAACAGCGCCCGGGACGCGCTCGCGAAACTCTCGACACTGCCGTTGCTGGCCGGCCGTAATATCGACTCGTCGTTCGTGCTGCCGACCGTGGCCGGTTGCATCGATATCGTCGTGCACTGCGAGATTGATCGGCACGGCCGCCGCCGGGTCACCGAGATCATCGCGCCGAGCGGCCAGTTGGCGGGCTCGACCATCGAGGCGAGCCCCCTGTTTCTCTCCCCGCACGGACACCTTGAACCGACCGGTTCGCATCCCACCAAGCTCGCTAAGTTTCGTGCTGCCGGCGTAGACCCCGCGCAGGTGTTGCGGCAGGGGGCCGCATGATTCTCGCGTTGGGGTGCGTGCTCGGGAGCGGGCTTGTGCTGGTGCTCGCGCCGTTCCTGTGGCCGGCCGGTTCGCCCAAGCGGGCCGGGGTCGGCGAGCGGATGCGGGTGCGCCTGGTTCAGGGCGGGCTGCGGTCGGTACCGGTGCCGGCGTTCCTGGCGCTGTCGGTGATCGTGGGTGTGGCATCCGCTGCCCTGGTACACGGAGTCTTCGCGGTTCTCGCGCTCAGCGCGGTCGCTGGTCTGGCCGGGCTACTAGTGCCATGGCTGATCGTGTCGTGGCGCGCGGCGGCGCGGCGCAGGGCCAATCGCACGGTCTGGCCCGACGTCGTCGACCATCTGGTGTCGGCGCTTCGCTCCGGGCTGGCCTTGCCCGATAGCGTGAGCAGTCTCGCCCAGACCGGGCCGGTCGCAACGCGCATCGCGTTCGCCCAGTTCGAGCGTGAATACCGAGCCACCGGCAATTTCAGCTATTGCGTTGATGAGCTCAAACGTTCCCTCGCCGACCCGGTCGCCGATCGCATTCTGGAGACCCTGCGCATGGCGCGGGAGGTCGGCGGCAGCGACCTCACGGTCGTGCTGCGCAGCCTCGCAGCCTGGCTGCGACAGGATTCCGCGGTGCGGCTCGAAGTGGAAGCCCGCCAGTCGTGGGTGGTGAACGCGGCCCGTCTGGGCGTCGCGGCGCCGTGGATCATTCTGATTCTGCTCGCCTCGCGCCCCGAAGCGGCCATCGCCTACAACTCGCCGGCCGGTGTCGTCGTGATCGCGAGCGGCCTCGCCCTGTCGGTCATCGCCTACCGCGTCATGATCGCCCTCGGTCGACTGCCGGAGGAACGCCGATGGTTCTCGTGAATTTCGGCCTGTGGATAACTCTGACGCGCTCGGCGAGGATGCATCATCATTCAGGCATGACCCCAACTGGTACCCCGCAACAGTCTCAACGGCAGTGGTGCCGCCAATGAGCGCGGCACTGGGCTGGGCCGTGCTGTGCGGAACCGGCCTCGGCCTGGGGTTGTGGTCGCTCGTGAGCCTGACGCCGCGGCTGACCCGGCCCCGCCTGATTGATCGGGTGGTGCCATACATCCTCGATATTTCCCCGGAAGCACGCCGCATCGTCGCCCGGCGAACGGTGCACCCGATTCCCGTGCTGGGCAGCCTGTTCTCGCCGCTGTTCGGCGCGCTCACCCGTGGGTTGTCGAGTCTTCTCGGCGGCAGCGACACCATTACGCGGCGTCTGAATCAGGCGGGGTCGGTGAAGACCGTCGAGGAGTTTCGCTCGCTGCAACTCGTCTGGGCGTTGTTGGCCTTTGCTGCCGGAACGGTTATCACCATCGTTGCCCTGCCCGAGCTTCTCCTGCCCGCCCGCCTGGTGGTGCCGTTCGTGGCCGCGGTCGGCGGCGCTATGCTGCGGGACTGGCTGCTTCAGCGGGCAGCCAGCGCACGATTGGCCCGCATGCGCAGCGAGCTGCCGACCATTCTTGAATTCCTCACCCTGTCGCTGTCGGCCGGGGAAGGCATCCTCGATTCGATCCGACGGGTCTCGCACACGAGTTCGGGGGAGCTGTCGAGAGAATTCGCCGGTGTGATCGCCGACGTGCATACCGGGGTTCCGATCGGGACGGCGTTGCAGTCACTGGCGCGGAGCATCCAGTTGCCGGAAGTGACCCGGTTCGTCGACCAGGTCACCGGGGCCCTGGATCGGGGGTCACCACTGGCCGAGGTGTTGCGGGCGCAAGCGCAGGATTCCCGGGATCAGACCAAGCGCACGCTGCTTGAGATGGCCGGCAAGAAAGAAGTCGCGATGCTCGTGCCAACCAACACCAAATTGTGATGCAATTTTTGATCGGCAGGGCCGTTGACACAGAAACGCCCCCAGCTGTGGTGGCCGGGGGCGTTGGATAGAGAGACTAGGCGGCTTCGCGTCCGGCGGAGACGATGGCCGGCGTGCTCTTGAAGGCTGCACTCAACAGTGAGCGCTGGCCCTCCGAGAGAGGCGGTGCCACGGAGAGCTGGCGCAGAGCCCACGCGGAGAGGGTGATGGGCATGTGGGCTGAGGTGGTGCTAGCGGATTTCATACACAGTACATGCGCGGCGTACCCCCAAACGCCGTCGAGGACTGGCGTTCACAGCCCCATCGGGTGCTTATATCGACTGCGAAGGTCGAGCCGTCCAGCTGAGGTGAGCCCACCGCACGCCTCGAGCCCACGCAACAGATCCACTTCCGTCCGAGGGTCGATGATCACGAGGCTCCGGCTCGGCGCCGGCGGCTCCCACTCCAGACCCTCCAGTACGGGGTGGACTAGGAACAGGCGCACTGACCCCGCCGGCCACGGGGTGCTATCCGGAACGTAGAACCGCCGGCAATACAGCCTGTCAATGTTTTCGTCAGTCTCCGCCTCCAGACTCCAGGTGCCTTCTCGCGTGGCGGCCGCAAGCTCTCGGGCTTGCAGGGTCTCGGCAATCTCACAGGCGTAGGCGTAGCGATCGTGCAGCCGTATCTCGAGCCACTCCTTGTACAGAGAGGTCTGCTCGGCTTCCGTCTCCGGGATCAGTGGCAGTAGCCCGTAACCATCGATCAGTGAAGCGAGCAGTCCGCCAGGCGAATCAGCGAGGCGCAGCTCGTCATTGGTCAGATCGCCGGTCATCCAGAACTTGGGGGCTTGTTGGCTCATGCCCAGTACATGCGCGGGACGGCCCACGGACCGTCCACCGAGTCGAACCGCGCATGTAGCAACCATGAGCAAACCTGAGTTACACGAGACGATGGACCGGCCGGGCCGATGGCTGATCATGACCGAGAACAAGACCCAGCACGAGTTCCAGACATACGAGTCGATGTACTGGCGGCGTACCCCGGCTCCAGGCTCCGTGGACGCCGCCTATGACGGCAGATTCGTACGCCTCCGCCAGCTTGGCCTGGTGAAGCTTGGCGCAACTTTCGAGCTCGTCGTCTCCGACGGCTCATATCTTTACGGTGCAACAACTCACCGATCCTCCACGGTCACCCGGATCGAGCGTCTCGGCGGTCACTGCCGCCGCTGCGGCTACCCCATGCTCCTCGGCATTTGCTGGCGTGAAATCGTTGAACCCGGTTGGTACGACCGCGACCGCGAACCGGGCCGGCGGCATGCAGTCCGCCTTGAGATCGAGCGCAGGCTTGGCTGGCTGCGCGGTCGGTGGATGAGTGCGGCGCGGCGGTTGCGCCGGGTCTGGGCACGGGTGCGCCGCGGCCAGAACTGACGGTGGCCCGCGCATGTAGAAGATATGGAACAACCTCTCTACTGTGAGCGCTGCGGGCTGTTCATGCTCCGCGGGTCGACCGCTGCCTGGCAGAATTGCTGGGCCTGCTCGATCGCCCCTTGGTACTCGCGCAGATCACACTATGAGGGCGAGCTCAAAACGCGATACCCGGACCGGGACCGGTTGCGACGCAGGATCCGGTGGGTGCGGTTTGTCGCCGCGGTGCGCGGTGTCGAGCCATGGCGGCTTTAGACACCCCTGAACGGTTAGCGGCCACGTTCTTTGCGGCGCCGGTGGACCGGCAAAGTGACCTGGCTCAGATCGATTCCGCGGTCGAGTGTATCGCCTAGGTAGGCGAGAACCTTGTCTTCCTGGGCACTTGTCAGCATGTCGGCGCGGAACTGGTCGATCGTCATACCGAAATTGAGAACGTGGTCGCGTGGCTGCCAACCGCATAGGGGGCCTAAGCTACCCGTGTTCGGTAAGGGATTCAACCCGTCCTGAGCTGCTCGGCTCGGAAGGACCCCGGGGCTCCGCCGCGGGAGGGATGACGGCAGCGCTGGAGATCGCCGTCATCTGCGCACCGGTGACCGTCCGCGAGGAGTTGATGACGCACATCGCGTTCAGCCGGGCTCTAGACGACTGCGAAAAGCGGTGGGACGCCGCGGGAACGAGCGCCAGGCATAGTCATCTCACTAGTGCGCGATCGCGCACCGTGAGCATCCCGGACAAATGGGCGAAGCAATGAATATTTGCTTCCCTTAGCACCACCTGTGGAGCGGGCGAGCAACACTATTCGAATCCGCGATTCGCACTGCTCATCACCACGGACGGCGTGGTTGAGCACCCCCTTGATCGGCTCCTGCTTTGAGGTGCCGGCTACACCGTCTGGCAGTGAGCAATCCGTGGCGCGTGCACCCACCAGGTGACAGTCACTCCAAGGGGACGACCACACAGTGCATACTTTCGCCGAGCGACTACTGCTCGTTCAGAGCGTCCTTCCCCGTCGTTGGCGGGGATCGCCGCGGGAGCAGGACTGCGCAAGTAGTTCGTTCAGAACCATTCTGATAACGCCTTGCCTGTTTCGACATCGTGGGGCCCGACGTATTGGCACTCGCTGTCATAATCAGGGGTATATGAAGACAACATTCGGATCAGCAGAAGCGAGCACGTTCCCTCTTTGGTCCGATGAGCCGGCCACGAAGGATCTGCTTGCGTTTCGCGCGGTGGCCGAGACAGTCGCGGATGCCATCTTCGAGGATGACCTTGACCCAATAGCGATCGGGCTGTCTGGCGCTTGGGGGAGTGGGAAGACCAGCGTGCTTGAGCTCCTCGTAGACGAGATCAAGGTCCGCTCCGAGGGATTTCCGGGCAAGGTCCTCGTCGTCAGCACACAACCGTGGCGCTACGACCCCGCGGTCGGGCCCAAAGAAAGCCTGATCGCAGAGGTCCTCGGTGCGCTGGGTGGCGAGTTTGCGGAGTCAGACCCCGTCGGGAAGCTCGGGCTCGACGCATTCAAGAAGCTCGTCAAGAAGGTCAACTGGTCCAAGGCCGTGAAGATGGCAGCGCGTACTGCGATCACGATGCAGCTCCCCAACTTCGACGACGTGCTCAACCTTGTCAGCGATGACCCGGAGAGCCTTGAGGGAGACAAGGGCATGGCCGGCTTTCGGGAGGAGTTCCAGGCCCTGCTCGCCGATCCGGCGCTTGAGCACATCACCCGGATCGTGGTGCTTGTCGACGACCTCGATCGCTGTCTCCCGGACACCGTCATCGAAACCCTTGAGGCGATCCGCTTGTTCCTGTCAGCGAAGGGCATGTCGTTCGTCATCGCTGCGGACGAGGACCGCGTGTCCGAAGCCATACAACAGAAATTCAAAACTGCGGCTGGCGGCCCCGACGATGAGAACCCGGCCAAGCTTTACCTGCACAAGATCGTGCAGACAACCATTCCTGTGCCGGCGTTGAGTCGATTCGATACTGAGGCCTACCTCTTTCTTCTGCTCACGAGGTCCGCCGTCGACGAGCAACAGCACGCGACGCTTGTGACCCAGTGCGATGAGCTCCGGCTCACGAGCGGCAGCCTCGACGATCTCGTCCTTCCTGACGGAAACGCCTTCGGGGACCACGTCCTCACGGCGGCCCGGCTCACCCCTATTCTCTACGAGAAGTTCCATGGCAATCCTCGACGGATCAAGCGATTCCTCAACGACCTGAACGTGCGGCAGAGTATCGCAAGGCGCCGCGGGTTCGAGCTGAAACCTGATGAGGTCGCCAAGCTCATGGTGCTTGAGCGCATCCTGACCGAAGACTTCCGCCGGGTGCTCGACTGGCTCGCGTCGAACCAGCTTCGCGACAAGTTGGAGGCACTTGAGCTGGCCGCCAACGGCCCCGGTGCGCAGAAAGAGGAGGAAGCCGCCAGGGAGAAGCCAGCGCCGGCAGGCAAGAAGAGCGCGGTCGTCTTGAAGGAGAGCCCCGCAGCAGTCGCTCATACGGAAGACGCATTCACAGACACCCTCCGACGCTGGGCCAAACTACCGCCGGCGCTCGATGCCACGGCCATCTCCGGGTATCTCTATCTCGCTGCCTCATTCGCGAAGATCGAGGTTATCGACACTGGGCTGCCAGAACATCTGCGTGACCTCGCATCCGGCCTGACCTCATCACTGAAGCTCGATCGTTCCGGAATCACGGACGACGCACTTAAGGCCCTTCCCGAGACGGATGCACAGATGCTCGTCACTTACCTCGGTCGGCGCACTCGAGACCAGCCGTCAATCCAGAAGTTCTCAGTCGAGAGTCTCATTCGTATCGCGGCCTGTCAGCCTGCCATCCAGACGGACGTGGTTGCGGCACTGAGGTCGGTGCGCGGTGTCGACATTGAGACAGCCACTGTCGTGAAGCTTCGGCCGCTCGACCCCGCGCTGTATCGACCGGTCATCGAATCATGGAGGCCTTCGGTCGAGGACAAGGTAGTCCTGGGTGCAATTGGCGTCGTGGAGAAGGAATGGGCTGGCAATGGGCACTAGCGGTTCATTCGGGGGAAGCGGAGGCAAAGACGCGAAGGATCTTCGCGACAACATTGCCGGATGGTTGGACGGCGACGGTTCCGACGACGCAGCGACAGATGGGAATGCTGACGGTTCGGCGTCTGACCCACAGGGCTCACCGACCGACGGGGTTCGCCCGCCGGTCGATCTCGGCCCCGCGGTGCGCCTCCTATTCCGATCTCGAGGTGGCGGCGGTGACGGACCCGGCGGTGGGGCCAGCGGTTCAGCTGGCGGCGGAGGCGGCGGTCGATCGTCCGGGGGAGTGACGCGCTCGGTCGGTCGAATATCTCGCGCTGCAAGCCGTGCCGGACATCTTGCGCTCGCCTATTCCTCTGGTGACCGTGCGACGCTGCAACGTGCCGGTCTGAATTATGACGAACTCCAGGCGCTCGGCGACCCGGTCGCTATTGGCATCAGAATAGTCGAGGCCGCGTTTGAAGCACAGTCCGACAGTACCCTCGCAGATGCTGAGGAGCGCGACATCGTTGCGGAAGTCGTGTCCTGGATTCTGGAGCACCCCGCGGATCGTCCGCCCAGCCCTGAGGACGTCGTCCGCAAGACAATCGAAACAACGATCGCGGAGGTCGCGCTCACCGAGGCCGCCTCCACAATGTATGAAAATGACGGTCTCACACATGAGGATCGTCGAAACCTGGAGCGGCAGATTTTAGATGTGGCCGCCGAGTACGCAGCGCAGGCCGATCTGAGTTCGACCGGGGCCACCGAACACGAGATGGCAACGGCGATCGAGACAGGGATTCGAGATATCGGCATCATCTTTGGAGTCACGCCATGACCCGGCACCTTCTGACGCTCTCCGAGGTCACTGCGGATGCCGCCCTCGCAGCGGGCACTTACGACGAGGTTTTCCTCTGGACCGCGAGCGGCCGAACGACCTTCACCGGCTCCACCGACCCGTACCTATCCGAGCTCGGGGCAGTCAATCCCGCCAACATCGACCTCGTTCGCATCGCGTTGGCCGTCCTGGCCGCCGATCGATCGGTGCTCCGTGAGGGTAAGGGGTCGAGCTGGAACGCGAGAGACCTCGACCTCACCGTCGAGGTCGGGGCACCCGATGTCTGGGATCGTCATGCTGACGAGCTGTCCGCCCTGGTGGGTTTCCTCACCGGAGATTACTGGAAATTTAGCTTTGACCAGGCGCCTGCCACTTCGTCTCAGACTCTCCCGATCGAGGAACAGCATCACGACAGGACCGTGCTCCTCAGTGGCGGCGCCGACTCTGCCTTGGGTGCACTAGTGTCGGCGTTGGAGCTTGGTGTGGGGCGTTCTCAAGCGCTTGTGTCGCATTTCAGCTTCACTGCGCTCTCACCTGTCCAACGTGACCTCGTGGGCGCGATCGAGGCACTCGCCGCAGGGACAGACCAGGTTCACCACCAGTTCCATCTGAGTCGCGGCGGGACGCGACTTGACCGCACCGCGTTTCGTAGCGAGACCTCAACGCGATCGCGGTCATTCTTGTTTCTGGCCTTGGGACTCGCGGTGGCCGAACGAGCCAACTCCACGCTTTGGATTCCGGAAAACGGATTCGCGTCCCTCAACCCGCCGCTCGGCCCAGATCGCCGGGGAAGCCTCTCGACCCACACGACCCACCCGCGATTCCTTCGCGGTCTCAGCACTCTGGTGGTGAGCGTCGGCGGACATGGATCTATCGAGAACCCGTTCGAGGAGATCACCAAGGGGGAGATGTTCACCCGTCTCGCGGGGCTGATCGGCGTCGACGCTGCCTCCACGTATCTCCGCGCCACGAACTCGTGCTCGCACACCGACGGCAGATACAGCGGAGCGCCAGCAGGATCATCGTGCGGGGTCTGCTTTGGCTGCCTTGTCCGACGGTCCTCATTCATCGCGGCCGCAATCCCCGACAGGACCACCTACCTGGTGGACGACACGACTGGCCAGTTCGATGAGTTCGTGCGCGGCAAGAGCATCGTCGAACCAGTGCGCGACTTCGTGTACCGCGGCGTGCGTCCGCGAGACGTCATGGCTATGTCCCTGCCCGTCGGCTACCGGGCGCAGGACGCATGGTCGCTGTGCTTGCGTGGTGTGGACGAACTGCGGGGCCTGTTCAGATGACCCCGTCGTTGCCGCCGCTTGACATGCATGCGCACGTGAAGCCAACGATTCCCGCACGGGATCTCGAACGACTGGGCGCGGTGGTGTTCGTCGCGACTCGTTCCCTCCAGGAGTTCGTCTCGACCCAGCAACGAAACGACGCCGTAACAGTGTGGGGAGTGGGATGTCATCCAGGCGTCGATGCTGCTCAGCGCGATTTTGATCCTGAGAAGTTCTCTGCGCTGCTCGGCGCGACTGCCTATGTCAGCGAGATTGGCATCGAGGGCAGGTCGAAAGTACCGATGGCCCTGCAAGACCAGACGTTCCGTGCGGTCCTCAGAGCTCTATCCCACACACCTCGAATCGCCTCGATCCACAGCAGCGGTGCTGCGCGCCATGTCCTGGACGCGCTCTCCGAAATACCCGTCCGGGGGGCTGTCCTGCACTGGTGGCGTGGCACGCCAGCCCAAACGGCGCGCGCCGTTGATCTGGGGTGCTGGTTCTCAGTGAACGCTTCGGGCGTCGCGCGCTCAGCTGACCTGGCTGACATCCCCCTCGATCGAATCCTCACCGAGACGGACCATCCCTCCGGAGATCGGGGTGCAGCAGGACACCGCCAACCGGGTGCTGTCGAAAGCGTCGAGACCGCGCTGGCGGCGGTCTACAACGTGACCCCAGAGCGCATGCGGCTGCAGATCTGGAAGAACTTCACGGCGCTTGTCTCCGAGACCCACGTCGAGAGCCTGCTCTCGGGGCCAATTCGTCGAATGATGGCCGCAGCCGACCGCGAGCTCTAAGGACAGGCAATCCTGCGTCGCGTTTTTGACGAAGCTGATGCTTTCGCGGACCCCGGTTCGGATCTCCGTGCCCAAGGTCAGTTATGAGACTGGGTAGGAGCGCCGAATCTACAGGCCGAGATTCTGGCGGAAGGCGTCCCGAAGCGCGATCCGCAACCGCCCGACTCGGCAAAAGAGCGGGTTCATCGCGACTGATTACAGTGCTGGGGCTGGACGAACTTATTCCTACAATCATGGTGCCCTGTCTGGTCTAGTTGGCAGGAGTCCGGTCTGTAGTGGCACGCGATAGGGACGGGGAACTAGCGGATTCCAGCCGATTTGGACTGCCACGCATAGAGACATCACGGAAGTCAAATGGCAACCGCTCAAATTGACCGCCCACAAGGTCAACCTAATGCTCTATGAAGGCCAATCATGTCCAGGTCCATCCCGTCCGTTCCCGAGACCGTCACCGTGGTCATCGATGTCAGTGACCGTGCCGACTCTTGCCTCATCGTTATCGCTGGCAAAGTCGTTCTCGAACAAAATGGCCGTGACCGTGCGCCAACGCTCGGCGACAACGTCACCATCAGCAGCGGTGCGTTCACCGGCCCGTCCACTCCGGGCAACTGCCCGACCATCGGCGAGAACAACGTCCCCCCGCCGTCCACGATGTTCCGTTAGCAGTGGCCATCGCCGAAGGCCTTTCGGGCGGAGGTATCTACGCGCCCGTCATGACCGACGAATGGGTGGCTGCTGCCGGCGACCGACACCAGGCCACTGAGCGACGGACGCGGTGCACCGGGCGCACAGCTGGCCTCGGCGCGTACTAGACGCCCGAGAACAGATGTCCCTCGTATCCAATCCCAGCTCCCTGCGCAATCCCAAAGGACAAGAAATGAACATCATAATCACGACGAGCCCGACCGCAGCCACTCTCTCGGCCCCCTACAACCCGGGCCTGGCGTCTAGGGCAAAGGAGCTTGGAGGACGGTGGAAGCCAGAAGCGAAATGCTGGGTGTTCGCCTCCCTCGATGAACAGCGGGTTCGCGAATTAGCGCGCGAGATGTTCGGGACAGACGGAACGGATGCCGCCGCAGCCGACCTCGTAGCAGTCCGGGTGGACGCATCGCAGTACGCGAACCACCGCTCCGTCACTCTGGCCGGCCGCATCATCCTCGAGAGAAGGATGCGCGATGAAGAGCCCCGGCTGGGGCAAGAAGTCATCCTCGTCAGCGGTTCGTTCCGCCGGTCTTCCGGCTCGATGGGGTACCCAACCATCGGCGAGAACTCAGCTGTTCGCGAAGTGCGCGGCGTCCCGCGCGTCGCCGCTCTAGCCGCCGGCCACGAGCAAGACGAATTTGTGGAACAGGTCGTGCCGAACACCACCGCGTTGATGGACGAACAGCTGCGACTTCGCGCGCGTTTGGCCGCGATAGACGTGCTCCTCGGTTAGCGGGTGGGGGTAGGTCCATAGTTGGCGCTCCGGTCGGACGTCCGACCGGAGCGCGACCAGCCGTCATGGGTGAGGTGGCGGATAGCGATACCGACGCGTCCGAGATGGCGGTTTGGCCATTCGCGACGGTGTGGCGTCTATCCTGAACTTGGGGCGAAGGCCGCGCGTGGGGCTCGGCACTACGCCGCAGAGGTTTCTCGACCCCGTTACACCCCAGAAGAGGAACTACAAGTGACGCTCGCCCCCACCAATACAACCCACATCACCCAGCGCCAGCTGGAAGCCACCCTGTGGGCAGGCGCGAACGCCCTCCGCGGGCCGGTGGACCCGGGTGACTTTAAGTCCTTCGTGTTCCCCGTCATGTTCTTCAAATGGATCAGCGACAGTTGGGAGCACAATCACACGCAAGCCGTCGCCGACTTCGGCGACGACCTCACCGACGACATCGAGGCGACATACCAAGCGTTCATCATCCCTGACGACTGCCACTGGGATGACGTCATCGACACCGCCACGAACGTCGGCTCCAAACTCGGCAAAACCCTACTCCGCATCCAAGAAGCGAACTTCGGCAAACTCGACGGGGTATTCGGAGACGTCAACTGGGGCAACAAAGAACGTCTACCTGAATCTGCACTCACCGACCTTCTCGATTCCTTCGACAAACTCACGTTGAACGCATCCAGCGTCACCGGGGATGCCCTCGGCGCCGCCTACGAATACCTGCTCCGGGAGTTCGCTGAAGCAAGCGGTAAGAAGGCGGGTGAGTTTTTCACCCCTCGCCACGTCGTCCACCTCCTCGTGAGCATCCTCGACCCGCAGCCTGGCGACTCCGTCTGTGACCCCGCGTGTGGGTCCGCTGGCATCCTCATTGAAACTGTCAACGCCGTCAACGAATCTGGTGGCGACGCTCGCACGCTTAGCCTCTACGGCCAGGAATACAATTTGACCACCGCCGCCATGGCGAAGATGAACCTTTACCTTCACGGGCTTACCGACTTCCAGGTCGTCCGCGGCGATACGTTCAGCGAACCTAAGCTTCTCAACGAGACCGGCGGTCTTCGCAAGTACTCCGTCGTCGCAGCGAATCCACCGTTCAGCCTTCAGAACTGGGGCGCAGAGGCCTGGGCTGACGACAAGTTCGGCCGCGCATTCGGCGGCGAAGTCCCGCCTGCCAAAAATGGCGACTACGCCTGGATCCAGCACATCGTAACCACAATGGAAGACGGCGACGGCCGCGCCGGCATCGTCATGCCGCACGGTGCGCTCTTCCGCGGCGGCAAGGAAGCCGCGATTCGCGAGAAGTTGATCCGCGCAGACCTACTCGAAGCTGTCATCGGCCTCCCCAATAACCTCTTCTATTCCACAAGCATCCCTGTCTGCCTTCTGATTTTCCGGAAGGCGAAGCCCATCGAACGGAAGGGCGGCGTTCTCTTCATCGATGGCAAGGCACGGTTCCGACCGGGCAAGAACCAGAACACGATGGACGACGACGACATCGACGCCATCGGACGCGCCTACCGGTCTCCGTCTTCCGCCGACGCTGATAGCCGTATCGGCGCCCGGCTCGTGGCACTTGAAGAGCTCGAGCAGAACAGGTTCGACCTAAACATCGGCCGGTACCTTAAAAGCGAGACAGTCGTCGAGGCGAACGTCGAGGAGGCAATAATCCTAATGCGTGAAGCACAAGAGCGACTGGCAGCTGCTCAGGCCGCGCTCGACGTGAAGCTGAAAGCAGCGGGTTTTGATGCGTGAGGGATGGCAGCAAATCCACCTCGGGGATGTTTTCGAGCCTGACAACTCCCGTCTTGGCGAACAGACCGAAGAGCCAACTATCTTTTCGATCTCGAAGTATGACGGCGTAATACCGGCAGACTCGTTTTTTGGAAAGCGAATTGCCTCTGCTCAGCTGGACACCTATAAAGTGCTTCCGGTCGACGGCTGGGCATATTCGACCATCCATATCGACGAGGGCTCCATCGCTAGGAACAAGCTCAACCATGCCGGGGTCGTCAGCCCCATGTATACGACACTCCGCTGGAAAGGTACGAGTCACAACCCGCAGCTCTTCGAGTGGCTGCTGCGCGAGCCGGCAATGCTCGAAACCTACCGTGCAAATGCACAGGGGAGTATCAATCGGCGTCGTAGCTTGCCGTGGAAGGCGTTCTCGGCGATTGAGATTGGACTTCCGTCGCTTGCCGAGCAGAATCGCATCGTTGATTTGATCCGTGCGCTGGACGAGGCGATTGAGGCGGCAGATGCCCTGTCGACTTCTGCGCTGAATTTATCGGCCCTGACTAGGGAACGCTTCCTCGCAGAATTACCAGAAACCACCGTCGCAAATCTGCTGACAAAGATAACGGCCGGGAAAAGCCCCACGGCGGAGAATAACCCTCCAATGGAAGGTCAGTTCGGAGTACTCAAGGTAAGCGCCATCGGCCCAACCGGATTCCGGCCCCAAGAGGCCAAGACAATTTCAGACGCGGCCATCTTTACTGATGAAATGTCTGTCAAAGCTAATGACGTGCTCATCACTAGGGCTAACACCGCAGAGCGCGTTGGCATGGTGTGCTTCGTTGACCAAAACTATCCAAACCTGTTTCTCTGTGACAAGACGCTTCGACTGCAGCCCGCCCCCGGCGTCGATCCACGAGCTCTTGCCTTCACGATGCAGTCGAATCTGGTCCGCAGGCAACTAGCTGGCGCAGGGACAGGTACCTCCGGGTCCATGAAAAATATCTCTCAAGGAGACATTAAGTCCCTGAGAATCCAGTGGCCGAACACTGTCGCAGCGCAACTAGAACTTTCAGAACTCGTTCAAGCGCACCGAAATGCGTACTTTGAGTCCGCGTCGGTGAGCTCGAACATGCGGACTCTCCGCAACAATCTCCTCTCCGCATGTCTCTCTCGGGAACACGAGATTCCATCATCGTATGATGTGGCCATGGGGGGCAGTGCATAGTGGCATTTTCAGAGGCAACAACAGTTCAACAGGCGATCGTCGACCAACTCGTCACCGGAGGTTGGACTCACACCGCCGGCGCCGAACTCGACCGTCCCCTTGAAAGCGTCCTCGTTGAAAGCGACCTCAGTGCCGCGATCCTGCGACTGAACCCATACCTCAACGGGAACCTCAGCCTCGTCGACGACATCATCACCCGGCTCCGGCTCATCATCATCGCCGCCGGCGAAAACGGTCTGATGGCAGCGAATGAGCAACTCACCGCATGGCTCCGCGGCCGACAAAGCATCCAGCTCCCGGAAACCGGTCAGGACGAACCGGTCCACCTCATCGACTTCACCGACACCGCCAACAACACCTACGTCGTCTCCGACGAGGTCAACTTCGGCGTGCCCGGCAGTAAAGCACGCTTCGACATCGTCCTCTGGGTGAACGGCATCCCGCTCATTGTCGGCGAGACAAAAACGCCAGTCAACAATAAGAAGAGCTGGATCCACGCCGCCAAAGACATCCGCGACGTCTACGAGATCGAACGGCCCCACTTCTTCGTCCCGAACCTGTTCTCCTTCGCCTCCGAAGGTCACCAGTTCCGCTACGCAGGGATCCGCACACCGCTCGATTTCTGGGCGAAATGGGGGAGTACCGACACCGACGCGAACCTCAACGGGTGGGAGCGAGTCAAGCTCTCGATCGACCAGCTCCTCGCGCCGAGCACCGTCCTTTCGTTGCTGCGCGACTACGCCGTCTATGAGCGTAACGGCGATGACCTTGCAGCGCCCGTCATCAAAATTGTCCCCCGCTACTTCCAGGTTGAGACCGTCGAAGCGATCCTCGATCGCGTCGTCACCGGCACACCCCGCAAAGGCCTGATCTATCACACGCAGGGTTCCGGTAAGACGCTGGCGATGTCGTGGGCGGCCGCCAGGCTCATCAATGATCCGCGACTGAAGAACCCGACCATCGTCGCCATCGCCGACCGCACTCAGCTGGTCCGGCAGACCTTCGCGCAGTTTCGAGACACCGGCGTGCAGCGACTGGACGTAGCCGACTCCTCCGCCGACCTCAGGGCTGCGCTCAAATCCAACCAGCGCGGAATCATCTTCACCACCATCCACAAATTCAAAGACGCCGGCCTGCTCTCTGAAAGCTCCAACATCATCGTCCTCGTCGACGAGGCGCACCGGACTCAGGAAGGTACCTTCGGCACTCAGATGCGAGCAGCGCTGCCGAACGCCTTCCTCTTCGGTTTCACCGGTACACCTATTGCCGATCTGGATCGGAACACCTTCACCCTGTTCGGCTACGAAGGCGACCCCGGATACGCCCTGAACACCTACGACTCCGACCGTTCCATCGCCGACGGCACCACCGTGCCGATGCGAGTCTCATCCCGCATGGTGGAATTCGCCATCGACGAAGAGAAGCTCGAGCAGGAGTACTTGGCGCTGGCTGAGGCAGAACAGCTCGACGCCGGTGAGATGGAAGCTGTCGCTGCTCGCCTGTCGACCGTCGCCACCCTGCTCGCGAACCCGGAGCGTATCCGCGAGGTCTGCTCGGATATCCTCGACCACTTCTACTCGACCGTGGATCCGCTGGCGATGAAAGCGCAGGTCGTCGTCTACAACCGCGCACTGTGCGTCGCCTACCTCGAACAGCTCACCATCCTCATGGCCGAGCGCGGAATCACTGACGAAGCCGCCCTGGTCATGAGTGGACTCGGCAAAGACGACCCGGCAGCCTGGGACCAGTACCGGCTCAACGAAGCACAGGAAGAATCGCTCCTCGGTCGTTTCCGGAAGTTCGGCGACCCACTCAAATTCCTCATCGTCACCAGCAAGCTGGGTACCGGATTCAACGCACCGATCGAGGGCGTCCTGTACCTAGACAAGCCGATGAAGCTTCATACCCTGTTCCAGACGATCACTCGGACCAACCGTCCGTGGTCGAATCCGGAGACGAAGCAGAAGAAGGCGTTCGGTCTGGTTGTGGATTACATCGGTTTGGGCAACGGTTTCGCCCGCGCGATGACACCGAACAACCCGGACCGCAAGCAACGCGAAATCGACCTTGACAGCATGCTCGACGTTTTCGCTGGTGAAATCGACCAGCTTCTGGCGGTGTTCGACGGACTCAACCGTGCCGACAGTTCAATGGATGGCCTCTACGCAGCTATTGAGCGCGTGCCCATCGGGCAGAAGAGGGACGACTTCGCGTTCGGATTCATGCTTGTGCAGACGCTGTGGGAAACTATCTCGCCGCATCCTGCCCTCCTCAAATTCCAGGAGGAGTACCGCTGGCTCGCCGGCGTCTACCACGCGGTTACCCCGACAGATGACACCAACCTGCTCTGGGACCGCGTCGGCGCGAAAACTGTCGCCCTCGTCTACGCGAACATCACCGACATTAGCGTCCGGAATCCGAAGGTCACCGTTCAGATAGCCGACTCGACGACAGTCCAGGATTTGATCGATGCTGGAATCCTCGACGAGGATGATGAGCCCCTCACCGTCAAACCGATCGAAGACATCATCGACTCCATCGAGACTCGCCTCCGGAAGAGAATGGCCGGTGCCAACGGCGGCCATGCCGTATTCCGCGGCATCTCCGACCGGTTGGAGAAACTGCGGCAATCGGAGCTTGCCCGCGCCAAAGACTCCATCGAGTACCTCCGGGAGCTCTTCACTGTCGCGAAGGATCTTCGGGAAGCAGAACGTGCCGAGGACCAGGCCGGCGGTACTGGTCTGGACCTGCTGCCCAACCCGCACCTCGGCGCGCTCACCCAGATCTTCGAGGAATACAAACCGGCAGACGTGCCGGTTGTCATCGGTGACATCGTCGCGGAGATCGACCGCATTGTGAAGCAAGTATCGTACCCAGGCTGGACCGTCAAAGACGAAGGAAAACGGACGGTCCGCAAGAACCTGCTGCAGGTTTTCCGGAAGTTTCGACTGCCCTTGACCGGTGAGCCGTTCGACAGTGCCCACCGGTACGTGGAGATGCACTACTAAGAAAACAGTGGCGGAGCGGACTGCGGTAGTGGATCAGGCAGCCTCAAGCGGCGTGAGGGTCGGCTCGCAGAAGAGGGGATGCCCCGAGCTGGCGAACACGCCCATTTCCGCACCTGCTTGGGTGACTACGAAATTAGCGACGTCCCTCGAAACCTCCGAGATTGTGCAACAGCCAAAGCCGCGATCGTCTGCTCGCTCCGGTCGATGCGCTCCAGATGCAGCTTCACCCTGAAGCGGTGGTGGTCGGTGAAGCGGACGGTCGGCGCCCCACCAGCGGCGCCGATTTCGTCGGCATCGATGGGTGCGCCAGATAGAAGAGGAGGCGTGGATCGCGTTTGCCCGCGACGAGGGGGACGGGCATGCGGCGCGCGGACTGGGTGTGCAGAGTTCTGGCTACGGTGGGTAGCTTGATGTTGGAGCTCTCTAGCGCCTTCTCCATCCGGGCGCACTCAGGGATGCGTTCGTAGACGAGGTTCGCCCGCGCGCGGGTCAGATCGCGCAGCTGCCGGCTCCCTTCTGGCGGCACGAACGAGGATCGCAGCAAATCGTGGGCTGAGTATTGCGCTCCTCGGGGGCGACTCACATTGCTTTCGGGGGCCACCGGCGTTCTCGCTGTTGGTGATCGATGAGTGGCTCTTAGATGAGCCCGACGGAAGCACCAGGAGCATGCTGCTTGAACTCCTCGACTGGCGTTACGAACAGGCATCAACGGTGTCTTGCAATCAATACGCGCAACGGGATAGGGGCCAGCGCCTCGGCTCCGTGGTTCACGCCGACGCGATCATGGACCGCATCGTGCACAACAACACCATCTGGGTCGAGAACTGCGGCCACAACATGAGAGAACACACCGCCGGCCAGGTTACGGCCTAAGCAGTCGCGCCCAAAGGCAATACCGATGGCCCGCCCGAATGCAATATTAGGTGGCACCCGAACCCGCAAATACTTATGAACAAGCCTTCTGGAAGCTCGGCATGTTCGCCAACCAAAATACGGCCGAGAAGATGCGCGATCAGTTCACCATCGACTAGGTCCTTGAGGCCCCCGGTCTCGACGACTGAATGGCCTGTCGCCGGCTTTCTGACGCCGCGGTGGGCGGCGTCGATGCGTGGCGGAGGTGACTAAATTGCCGTGCTGTCCAACGCTGCGAAGCGGTACTCGATTAACTCGGCGTACTCGGGCGCGCGTTCGATTGCCAGGAAGCGGCCCCCTGCCCGGATGATCCCTTCGGAGATCGCGCCGGAGCCGGCGAATCCATCCAGGTAGGTTTCACCGGGCATCACGATGAGGCCGCAGAGCCAATTCACGAGGTTCATGGGTTTCACTGTGGGGTGCCCCTTTGTGTCCGTTGGCCGGGGGGATTCTGATGAATGTGCGCGCGGCGAATATCTGATCTGAGTGAAGAGCCGGCTTGGAAGCTCTTTCCCCAGCGCGTACTTGTTGCGACCTTGAGCGATCTCCGGCGGGATAGATGCGCTGGCCGCAGTCAAGGCGAAGTTGCGGGCGTACGGGGTGGGTACACTGCCGGTCGAGGTCACGCACGCGTTTCACTCCCGCCTGCTCGATTCCGTGCTCGCCGAGTACGGCGAGATTGTCGCTAGCGTGACCCGTCACGCTCCTTCGCGTCCGTACATCTCCTGTGTGACCGGCACATGGGTGACGGCCGAGCAGGCGACGTCAATCGACGACTGGATCCAGCAGTTGCGTGGCACAGTGCTGTTCGCTCCCGCTGTGCGCAGCGCGCTCGACTCCGGCACCTCCGTGTTCGTGCAACTCGGACCAGGTCTGATGGCGAAGTCGAACCTCCGTCGCTCGCAGGCGCAGGCGGTGGTGGTGCCGGGTGATGCAGCTGCTGCGATCGAACTAACCGATTTGGTGGCGACAAAGCCGGAGGCGCCAGTGACCTCCACACACGGGACTCGCCGCTACCCGCGCCCCCAGCTGGCGACGCCGTACCGTCCCGCGACTGATCCGCTCGAGGCACGGATCATAGCCCTCGTCGAGGAGGAGCTGAGTACCGATGGGATCGGCGTCGACGACGACTTCTTCGAGCTCGGTTGGGATTCGCTGCTAACGATGGTGCTCGCGTCGCGGCTCGCCGAGGATCCCGGTTTCGAGGTAGTCGGACGCGGTCTACGACGCGCCAACTGCCGCGCTACTCGCAATCGAGCTCGTGGGTCGGGCCGCCGAGCGTGAACGTGGTCATGAGTAATCTCGCAAACGCCGTTGCCATATGGGGAACAACGGCCGAAGTCCTGGCCGATCCGGACGTGTCCGTGCATCGATTGACTCGGGCTGAGGAGCGACGTGCCGAGCACCTCTCGATCGCTCGAGATCGTGAAGCTTTTCGGGCAGCACACCTTCTCGCGCGTGCCTGCGGAGTCCGGATTGGGATGAGCCCCCATGCGCTCGACCTAATCCAGCTGTGCCCGAGGTGCGGCCAAGGTCACGGGGTGCCGAGGTTCCATGCCGCGCCGAACGTTCGCGTGAGCATCGCGCACACCCGTGGCGCGGTCATCGCGGCCGTGTCATTGTCCGCGATCGGCGTCGATATCGAGCCGATCCGTGCGGTGCAGCTCGCTGACCTCTCGCCGGTACTGTCGGCGGCGGAAGTAGCTTGGTTGCGGATCAATCCTGCCGATGCGATCCGAATCTGGTGCCGCAAGGAGGCTGCGGCGAAAGCATCCGAAGCCGGTATTGCGGGGATGAGAAATGTGAACGCGCTAACGGGAAGGTGGACCGAGGAGGTAGCCGAGGGCTTTCAGCTTTGCATCGCTACCGAGTCGCCGATCGTATTGTCGCGCGTAGTCATCAGTTCGCTCGCCTAATAGCAACGTCTTTTGTGACCAGATAGCCTTTGATGATCGACCAGTAGACGGAGCGCGCCCGCGGTGTCGTCGCTCCACGCCACCATAGGGGCCCACAACTCGCCAAATCATTCGGGCCAATGTAGCCAAAGCTTGCACCGAAATCGGGGATCAAGTCAGAGTTCAAGTCCCGATGCGCCGCGTCCGCCGTTCACTAGGCTCGGCAGAGGACTGCACCAGGAGGAAACGTGGACGAACAATTGCGCGCGAAGCTGCCGCCGGCCTACGTAGCTGAGTTCGACCGCCTCGGGAAGGACAGCGCCGCGTTCACCAAGAAACGGAACCGGAAGCTGAGGTGGTGGGCTGTTGTGTGTGGCATGGCGTTCGTCGTCACGCTGGCGGTTGCCATCAATCTCATCGCCGCAGGAAGTGCAACTGGTCCAGAGGCAGCCGCCTGGATGGTCGCGCTGAACGCCATCCTTTTCGCATATCTCTTCGGCAACCTATTCTTCGTGTTCCCGGGGAATGCTGAACATCGCAGGAAAGAGATTCGCCGCGACAAGCTAGATGCGGACGCGCTCACCGTGGCGAATGAGCACGGTCGACAAGCCTTGACCGGCGACCGCGAAGAATGGACGACCATCCGTGGGAGTCAGCACCAGTGGTACGGAGACCACAGTGAACTGAACTGGCGCGACCGTGAGCGCGCTCAGTCGATGGGCCTCGACGTGGAGACCTACGTTAGCAACGTGCTTGACCGCGAATAGTCACGAAAACTGACCGCGCCAACGGCAGCGGAGGGTGGTTACCGGGCCTACCCTCCACCTCATTCAGCAGCGAAATGCCTGAACGATGCTGGATAGTCGCGCCCTGATTCCCCTTTGAGCGGGACGCGTCCCGCTACGCTGAGCGCCATGGACTGGACACGCGAATGGTTCGAGCGCCAGCGGTTCGATGGCTGGAAGACGTTCGGCGAGCTGACCCGCGACGACCTGCCCAAGACCTGCGGCGTGTACGTCGTATTGACGGAGCTGACCAACGCAGCTCCGGAGGTTCTGAGTGAATCCGTCGGCGGGTTTCACAAGCACAAACCGCTCACCGATGACCCCGCGAAAGTTGCCGCAAATTGGCAGCACGCCGCTGAAGTTCTTTACATTGGCATGGCGGGTTCGGAGAAAGGATTCCATGACCGGCTATGGGCCTACTCACAACAAGGGCGTGGGTTCAGGGCGGGTCACCGCGGAGGGCGCTACGTCTGGCAGCTGCCGAAAAGCGAGCAGCTCACCGTGGCGTGGAGGGCGACAGGGAACCTCGACGCGCACGACGTCGAGGACGCCCTGCTCGCGATATACATCGAGCGATGGGGTGACCGACCGTTCGCGAACCTCAGGGACGGGCACCGGTTCACGCCGAACGAGGCGCGGGAGTTGCTGGACGGATGGCTGATCACCCGATAGCGCAGAAAATCACATTGAACCGTCTCTGATTTCCTGCCGCTTCTCGTGTAGTGAAACGATGCAGATCCGACCAAATCTTCCGCAGCCGAGGCCCCGAGGTGGGTGGCAAAAGTCCAAACTGGACTGTCACGCGACATGCAGGTCGCGATGACCAGGTTCCAGCCGATTTTCGGTGCCGCGCATAGAGAGAGTAAGGCGACTAGCCCTACATCCCCCTATCAAAGGAACCACAATGTTCAATCCCACCCTTCACACTGAGCCTGTCGCTATTGCAGAAGCCACCACGGAGCCCACGGCGTCGGCCCTCATCACGTCCGATGCAACCGCCCAGCTTGTCGATATCCTCATCGACGTCTCTGACCGGGCCGACGCCTGCATCGTCACCATCGCTGACCGGGTCATCATCGAGCAGCTGCGGCGCGGTCACGAGCCGACCCTCGGCCATGGCGTCTCCTTGGTCAAAGGTGTTTTCCGGGCAACCTCGGGTCCCGGGCACTGCCCGACAATCGGCAGGAACAACGCCGTGCTCCTGGTCCGCGGCGTGGACCATGCAGTTGCGCTGGCCGCGGGATATGACGGTGATGGCGTCTTCAAGCCGACGATGACCGATTTCTGGGTGGCGGCTGTCGAGCACCGGCACGCGGGCGCCCGGCTCGTGTAGCTGACCGGTCGCCCCGTGGAATGCACCGGCTCGCGGAGAGCCGGGGCAGTCCCGCCAGGCCGGCCGAAGACGTCCGACGTGTGTCCCGCGTCGAGGTGAATGGCCGCGGCTGGCTGTGTCTTGCCCGTCGGACTGGCTCATCCTGGTTCTCGGCAGCCGCTATCCTGTGATTTGGCGCCGCCCTGCATTGTTCCCCGCATACGCGGGGGTGTCCCTATATGCGGTCTTTCATGAGATTCGTAAGCTGGACTGGGCGGCGCCTCCTCTTCACGGCCCGTTCGCCGACGCGCTGCGCGCAGTCGAGCAAGTGCGCGCCTACCCGAGCCCTCCCAAGACCCGCAGTCGATCCGGAATCGAGGCAGCGGGGACTGGCCGTGCGTTGGGTTTCCCGCTGAGTTCGTCGATCCGGACAGGCGGATTGGCACCGACGGCCAGCTGCCAGAGCGCCGGTGGCTCTGCAACATCCCGTAGCCAAAACGGTGACTGGAACAGGGCGCCAGCGTTCCGGACGACAGGCATCGGATCCCATCCGTGGGTTGGTGTGAACGGCACGGTGTCCGAGTCGAGGAGGCTGACCGACCGCCAAGGGGACACCGGGTCTCCCGTGAACGCATCGACCATGAGGTCAAGGAAATCAGAGGTGACCGTATTGGCCGCGGGAAAGTAATCGCGGTAGTCGGCGACCAAGAACCGAGAACCCGTCCAATTTCGAAGCCCGCCGGGATGTTTCCTAATCGCTTTCGCCACGGCCTTCTTCGTCTGCAACGTGACGTTGGAGTGGCCTGGTCGTCCATCGAGGTCTTGACGGTCGACGGCCAGGAACAGGACGACGATGCCAGTGTCGTTGAGGGTGTGGTCTTCGAGAAGCTGCGCCCAGAGGTCCGCCTTCTTTGAAAGCGACTGCGACGCGGTGGCGGTGAATTCGACGCAGATCCGTAGGCCGTTGAGAACCCAAACTGCATCCGGACAGAGCTGGGAGTCGGTTCTTGCCGATCCATGCCCGCCGTTTGTGAGGTTGTCGATCGAGTTCAGCGCGTCGCCGAGGATCGCTTGGACGGGAAGGAATTCGGCGACTCTCAGGCTGGCTTCTGCGCACAATACGGCGTGCCGGTCGGCGGAGTGGGCGCCGTTGAACTCAGTACCGCCGGTGATCGCGATCGATTCGGGGACGGAGAGTGATCCGTCGAGGCGGGCGAACCGGTCAGGGCCTTGCCGGGCGGCTGGACGGTAGAGCATGCCGTGCGGCTCTCCGAGGGCGATACCGGTACCAGTAGGCGTGGCTCCCACATCGATTAGCCCGTGGGCCCAGAGTTGCGACATGCGCGGAGACCGGCCGCTACGGAGCTTCGCCTGTCCGGTGAAGGACGCCACTTGGTCGCAGGACAGAGTTCGCCACGAGTGGATGGCGCCCAGCGGCGGCAGCATCTGGCGGCGCATCTCGCGCTGCCCAGTCCACGTGAAGTCGTCCCGAAGATGGGTGCTGCGGAGCCAACTCGGGACCGGCGTCGCGCCCGCCGTCGCCTGGAGCCTCGCGATTTCGCTTTCCAGCCAGATGGCGTGCGCGGTCGTCGAGAACTGCGCCGAGTAATACGGGTCGCGTCGTTCTGATGCGCGGAGCTCGGGGACCGGGCAGGCAGAGTCGAGGTCCTTCATGGGGATCGGGGCGGGCCGCATCATGATTGCTCCTTATGTTTGGGCGGTGGTAAGACGTCGAAGAATTGCGTGTGCGGCGGTGGAAAAAATATGGGGGACATCGGGGGATCTGTGCTGGGTTGGCGGTCCATGAATACCCAACACGGCCAGTGTGGGGCGTCACCTACGCCTTCCCTCCTCTTGCGCTGGTCGGCCTCGAAGGATTGGGCCGGCACTCCGTTGTCGAAGAACGTGCCGGGGGCTCGGTCACGATTGCGGGTTCCGCGGTTTGGGAGGCCGAGCTCGATCCGTCCGGGGTTCGCCGGTGTCCCTTCCGGCGCCCGGCGGTTAACCTCGTGCCCCACGAATTCTGGCTCGGGCAGGCGCGTCGAGCGGCAGTGGCTTATCGATGGCAGCCCACGCGCTCCTCGTGTGGCGATTGGATCGCGGCGGCGGGCGGTTTGCGGTTTGCGGTTGGCGGCTGGATGCCGGATTTAGGGCGGCTTGCTCGCCGTTTCAAGACGAGGCCTGGAACTACATGTCGGGTCGGAGAGGAAGTCCCCTCCCGACTCGTTTCCAATCCCAAATGGCCGTCTTCATCGATTTGATTCGCGACCAAGTCATATTGACCCTGTTCAGCATCCGTTCGACAACTCCCAAAAAGAGCCCACCCAGGTTCAGTTCTTCGACCAGCAGGGCTATCGCCCGCTCGCCGGAAAGTTCCGGCTCGAATTGGAGACGGGAAAACCGGCGCCACACGCAGGCCGAGAGTGTCCCTACGCCCTTGGTCCTCGCGCCGAGTTCGGCCTCCATTACCCTCTATGTCAGTGCCGATCGGCACGTCATCGGCCCAGATGCCGAATCGCTCGTCGCCGACTGAGAGAACTATTCTCGATGATTCCTTCATCGATGACTGGGGACAGGGGTGACCGTGGTGCGGGGCTGAACGTCGGCCGGTCTGACCTGGGTGGCGTTGACGGTGGCATCCGTTGGCGAAGCGCCGGGCCGCGGCAATAGCGATGTGTACGGGAATCCGCGGGGGAGGAGTGCTGTGCGCGAACTCTCCCGGGAGATGGCGTCTTTGAACGCCAGGTAGCGGCGGCCTCCAGCGCGTTGGTCGCAGAGCCAACTCACGGTCAGGGTCCTCCAGTCTTGGCGCGATCCTTGGGGCGTGCCGAGCGTGTCAAGCATCCGGGTGAGTATTCGTTGGGCGGCGGTGGGGCCCACTTTCTGTTGGCCGGCTAGGAGCTGTGCGAGATGGATCCGGCGTAGAGCGGGCTCATCGTGCATTGCGGCGTCGAGGACGTCGTTCAGATCGAGCGCGCCGACGGCGACGGCAGCAAGGTGGTCGGCTCGGATCGCGTTCGCGATCGCGCGGTGCCCGGCCAGTTCGGTGGGGGCGACGTGGGGACGCCCGTTGGGACTGTTTGTGGTGGCGCTGGTCATGCCTAGTTCCTGTCCGATGACCACGGTGGTCTCTTCATCTGTGGGGGAGGACTGGAAATCCTCGCAACCCCTGTTCGTGGGGGTCGCGAGGATTAACGGTCCTCTTCGGTTCGTGAGGGGCGAGATGTGAGCGCCCGGACCATTCGAACGAGAAGGAATACCAAATGAGGACCCGCGCGCCGCGCACGACCGCAGCCAGTGCTGCTGCAACAATCACTGCCCCGCCGACCGTCGAAGAGGTAGCAGACGACGTCACCGTTCTGACGGGGGCGCTGAAATCCGCTGGCTTCAGAACCAAAGTCTCCGATGACGGGTTGGTGCTCCGACTCGCTTTGGGGGATCACAGCACGTGGATCGATCCGGGCACCGCGCAGAGTTGCTTCGTGCTCGTCCTGCGTGTCGAAGCCGGGGAGCAGACCCGAAGCGTCTTCAACGCTGCGGCGAAGCGATCTCACCTCACCGCGCTCCTTGGGCGGATCAGTGCCGGTTGGAGCGAGGTGTGCACGGATGGGCGCCGTCAGCACTTCGTGGCTATCGATTGCGAATCGGGTGCCGGGACCGTGAACGATCGGGCGGACGCGAAGGTTGCTGTTGGCGCTCTCGCTGCCCGTGGCGCGTGGCTTGCCGATGATTCTCTGATCGCGAGCATCATCACCCGGGGTGTGGACATCGCGCCCTCCCGCTTCCAGGGGGAGGACTGGGCCGTGATCGCTGGACGTTCTGGGCAGCCAACCCGGATTACGGCTTCGGAACTCGCCGGCCTCGGTGTCCTTCTCGACGAAGCGTCCGTCCGGCGCGACCCGTCCAGCGTGAGCGCGTTCAACCTGCAGGACCAGGACTCAACGACGGCGGCCGCACGCGATTACGTCAACCGGCGGATCGGCGGTGCACGGGTTGTGCAGGCGATCCGGGCGGCTGGCTTCGAGCTCGCTGAAGCTGCTCCGACCGGCGAGCGTCGACTGCTGAACTCCGATGGGGACGCTGCGGCAATCCTCGGAGGCCCGTGCCTGCCCGCCGACATGCTCCGCGTTGTTCCTGGAGCAGTAGCGGCAGGGTTCGACGCGGGCAAGGTGTACCGGGCGTTTGACATCATCGCGGCCTTGGAGCATTCGGGAGACGCGGAGCGAGCAGCTGAGGCGTTGATCGCGACTGGCGAAGCACGCGTGCGTAGGGAGACCTTCGCCGCTAACAGCATCCCCGAACTCTTGGTCAGCGAAAACACGGTCGCGCTGTCCCGCACTATCGTGCACGCGATCGCCGATGCGACGAACGCTTCCCATCCCAACATTCCTATGGCCATGCAACGAGTGATTCGTGGGAAAGTCCTCGGCATCATCTCCGTCAGCCCCTCTGGCAGCATCCTGACCTGGAACGAGGAGACCGTCGACCTCCTGATTTCCACCACTGTCCAGCTCATCGCGATGACGGAATCGAAGTTGGGGCCCAAGCGCGCTGTCCGCCACGAGATCCCGAAATTGATCAAGCAGCAGGTCTGGCGCGGCCTCAACGAAGCCGGTGCGCTCCCGGAAGTCCAGTTCGTAGGCACGGAGCCCGTTCTCACGGATGCTGGAGTCATCAGTGCTCACGGATTTCATCCCCGCGAAAAGGCACTCGTCGCCCTGCCCGAGCGGGAGCGCCGAATGTGGCAGACCCGGTTTAAGGTACCCGCGACACCAACCCGCGAACAGGCTCAAGCTTCTTGGGAGCTGATTAATACCGAAGTCATGCACGACTTTCCCTACGAGACGGTTGGCGACAGGGCACGCCACTACGCCTACCTCCTGACGTGTGTGGCCCGTCCGTACCTGTCCCAGTCACCGTTCTGGCTGGTGACGGCCTACGAGCAAGGCTCCGGGAAAGGTGTGATCACGGAGACCGGCCGACTCATCTCGACAGGGACCGGTGACTTCGTTCCCCTGCTGGGGGGCAAATCAAACGAAATCGAGGACAAGCAGGCGATCACGTCTGCGGCCCTGGACGGGAAACGCTTCGTGCACTCGGACGAAGCAGGCGCCTACGCGGTTGGCGGGCGCTTCATGTCCAGCGTCGTCACCGCCGCTGTCACCACTTTGGATGGGTCTAGCTCGCCTCGCGTCCTGGGCGGCAACAAGACCACCGCGATCGCGGGTCTGGTGATCAGTGGCACAGGCAACAACCTCGCCCCCGGAGGGGACCTTCCACGTCGCACCATGCACATCCGGATTAAGGTCGACGGTGGAATCCGCGCCGCCGAACGCACAGGGTTTCGCCACAAGGACCTCTACGGTTACATTCTGCAGAACCGCCCCGAGCTCCTCGCCCACCTGCACACCGTCCTCACTTACGGATTGCAGCATGAACCGGCGGAAGAGATCCCGACGTACGGGTTCACCGGGAACTGGCCGGCCGTGGTCCTTGGCGCCATGTCGCACCTGACTTTGGACGGGCGCCGGGTGAACAAGCTTGCCGTGGATCTCTTCTCGAGCCAGATTGCCGGCGATGGCGCCTCCGAAGAATGGGGACCGCTCATGGAAACACTGTTCGAACTTTCTGCCGGAGCCCGCTTCGAAAGCAGTGACGCGCGCAACTGGGCTGCGCTCCAGGGCGTCGACGTCCCCTTCGTCCTCCGGCGCGGAATCATCAAAGGCAGCGACGTGACCTCCCATAACAGTGCCTGGACCCGGGCGTTCAAAGCTCGTGGGAATCAGCGATTCGGCTGTGGGGACTTCGATTATCAGCTCAGTGTCAACGTGCCGACCTCGAAAAGTCGGACGATGACATTCTCGCTGGTTCGCTACGACCGCGCCGGCCAGCTCACCGGAGCCACCCGGCCGGCCGCTCAGAAGCCGGCCTGGGAATACCTCAGCGGCCTACCGAAGCCCTCCGGGAGCACCACCCCCGCGGACGCCGGTTCACGGGCCGCCGGCGACGACGCCTGATGGCGACCCTCAAATTGACGGAACTGGCCGATGTTTGCGGCTTCCGGGACTGGCTTCGCACGGCTGGGCGCCTCGGCGTCAGCCTGAACATGGCCGGGACGGTGATCGGGTTCGGCGACGACACCAGCGCTGACGGGTACACCCTGCACCTGGACAACCTCGACGTGCTCCGTGCCGTCGTGGCCGCTATCGAGGGAACGAGTAAGCGGGTGTGGTGTGACGAGGCGACGGACCTCGCCTGCGTTCTCGCTGACCGGCTCGGCCTGGACATCGAGGCGTTGAACTGGGTGTCGTGCATGACGACTGCCCTCGCCATCCTCGAACCAGGGATCGAACAACCAGGGCGTCCGTCCGCCCTTGTTCTGCGGGCCGCATCCACAGTACGTGATGCGCAGCACATCGCAGCAGAATTCGATCGGCCGCTACGAAAAGTCGCCCTCTCCGCGGTTCTGCAGGATGCGCTTTGGCGTCCGATCCAGCAGCGCGGGCTGCTCCTGGACACGGTGATGTTGGCCACGAAGACCGACGCCGCCCTCGACGAGCGTGCCGCACGGAAAAGCGCTTACGGCATCGACCTCACCGAAGACTCTGATGCTGTCTACGGGTGGCTCGCCCGTCGCGGCATGCAAATCCTGGACAAGGAGGGCGCCCCGTCATTGTCGCGAGATGATTTCGGCCGAGCCCTCATTCCCGAGGACGCCCTCGACGCGTGGAAGATCTTCCGGGGCGCGCGGTCGCTGAAATCCACTCTCGGCAAGCTGGTGGAATTCACCCGTTACGAGGTTGACGGTCGCGTCTACCCGACCGTCGTTGCTCGTTCAGGAACGAAGACGGGCAGGGCGAAGACCTTGCGTCCCGGCTACCACAACTTGAACCGGTCCCTCCGTGGCCTGATCATCGCCCGGCCCGGCTACACGCTGGTCTCGCTGGACATTGACCGCGCGGAACCCTCCGTCGCAGCCGCCTTGTCAGGCGACCGGGTGCTGGCAGCTGCGCTCCTGGTGAGCGACCCGTACGAAGAAAGGGCTGTCGCACACTATGGGGAGGCGGCTCGAGGCAACGGGGACCTCCGAGACCGGTTCAAAAAATGCCTGCTCGCGGCCTTCTACCAACAAGGGCCCTCCAGCCTTGCCGCGGACCTGAGCATCTCCGTTGAGGAGGCGAAGACCATCCAGCAGGAACTCCGGCGGGCATGGCCGACCTTGTTCGCGTGGATCGACGGTGTCCTGAAGGCCGCCCGACGCCAGGAACGGCTGACCACGATCTCGGGTCGGTTCCTGCCCATCCCGGAGCGCGGCGACGAGTTTAAGGCCGTGAACTGGGTCCTTCAAGGCTCCGCCAGCGATCTTTTCTGCGACGCCGTCGCCCGGGTCGCCGCCGAACTCGGGGCCTCATCCCTGTTCCTGGGGATCCACGACGAGCTGGTGGTCGAGGTGCCCGACCGGGACATCCCCTTCGCCCTCGAAGCCCTCGAGCGCGGCATGACGACCACCATCAACGGCGTCCGCGTGGGCGGGACCGCCAAGGTTCTCGGCGGCCGTTGGGGCAAATAGGCCCCCGCCCCTGGAACCCTCGGATGCATCACGGCTCCAAAGGAAAGTTCCACCGGGGACAAGTGCCCACCGGAGTGGGGGCGATGGGGACGATCTGTGCCGGGCTCGGTCTCGACCGCCGGTATGCGTGCCCCGAACGTTGACATAACTGGGCCGGCTCATTTTTGGTTCGCGGAACGGGGAGAAGTGGGGACATCGTCCCCACCCGTGGGGACGATTCATAAATCGTCCCCACCCGTTTTACCGCGTAATTCCGGGGCAGAACAGGTGATCTAGGGGTGATGGGGGTGATTTCTTACTCTGATGAACTGAAAAATGAAAACAGTGCACTGACGAAATCTGCGTTGTGTGTCACACACATTCTGGCGCAGCCGATACCCGAAAAACGTCCCCATCACCACCATCGTCCCCACTGCCGCCAATCGACCGCTTCGGGTCCCCGGTCGGAAATTGTCGGACTTGCCCCACAAACACCGCAGGGTTTCGATCCCTCCTGAAGGCGGCCTCTCCGCCGTCACGTGAGAGTTGCCGCATGTCTCAGAACGTGACCACTTCGCAAAGCACAGGGACCTCGGTTCAAGGCGCCCACGAGCGTCCTGCAATCAGGAATTCAAAAAAACCTGAACAACCTTCTCGGCCACCTCTGATTTCGCCGCATGTCTTCCAGTCAGCAGCGGAGGCACACGACTTCCGCTCCCTAACCAGGAGGCTGACGTGGCCAAGACGCTCACTCACCAGTTCATCAAGACAGGCATCGACGCGGTCCGGAGCGACCCCGGCTTATGGGGGACTCGCCCCGCCGGGATTTTCCTGGCAACAGCCGAGACGGACCTGACAGGGCTTGCCCGCAAGCTGGGCATCGAACCGGCCGACGCTCTCTCGGAAACGTGGATGCTCTGGCGGAAAACGACGACGACCAGCGATGACCTTGCGGCTAGAACCATCACTCATGTTTCCGCGGAATTCGGACGCGAGCTGAAAGCCGCCCGCGCACTGACGTCCTCCGCCGACTCCCCGTACCACGAGCTCCTCAACTTCCAGAAACAGCTCACCACCGCCGCCAGGGGGCGAGCGGAAAGGCGCGGGGACCCCACCTGCCCGACCGTGAACGTGACCGCCTACAGCGACCATGACGATTTCTTTGCCCAGCAGTCGACCGACATGATGGTCCCCGGTGACGACCGGCACGCTGAACTTTTGGACGCACAGTGGCCTCCCATGGACGGTGAATTCCTTGATGACGAGTCTCTCGACGACAGGCGGTCGGACGCCCTCACTGCGGGCCTCGACGCCTGCCGGGAGATTCTGAGGGGCATCATCGACGACGGAAGCATCGACATTCTCCTCGATGGGATTGCAACCCGGGTCTCGGTTTCCGGGCACGGCGGGGACACCAACGTCGCAAAGTCAGTGGCCGTAGTCGACATGGGAACGGATGTCGATGATGTCCGCCGGTCGGCCGTTGGATCAGCGGCGGAGACCCTGGTGAAAGACCGACCGCTGAAGGGTGGACCGCATGACACCCTGGCAGGTCTGGCGAACGTGAGCCCGGAAGTTGTGCGTTTGACGGTTCGACTCCTCCTCGGCTCGAAGACTCCCGCTCGGCCTTTGACGTCGAAGAGGGCAGCCGAAATCAACGGGGGCGTGCCGGTGAGGAAGGAACCGGTCGTCCTGCGCGGTGTGCCCCAATTGATCGCTGATGGCATGGACCCGTGGAAGCAGCCGCACATCGTGAACACCGTCAACCGCCTCAAGGCGTTGGTCGCCGGATAACTGCACGTCGTTCTTGTCAGGGCATGACAGTGGGTCTCGACCCTCTCGCCCCGCCCGGCACCCTGTAGCCAAGATTCGCGAGGATTTCGACCCCGCTCCTGTAAGAGAAGGAGGACTGCCTCCCTCAAATTCCGAAACACTACTGAAAGGGTCACGCCCATGGAAACCTCTAGGACACAAGCCCAGGCAGCTCTCGACTGGCTGCGAACTGAACTCACGGCAGACTTCCCCCTCGCCAGCGACGAAGACGAAGCCCGGCTTCTGACCTACTTTGTGACCGCGTCGGCTCGGGCGCTTGTCGACTCGAGCCCGTTCATCCTCTTCACCGGTGATCGAAGCACGGGCAAATCAACCGCGGCGGCGATTGGTCGCGCGATCGCAGGCGACCCCGCCCGATACGCACGGATCAGCGGCCGCGGCCCTGACGAGCGCACCGATTCCCTCATTCTGGCGGCCGCCTCAACGCGCGGCCTCCGCTTCGTACACTGCGAGGACGTTCCGGCCCACTTCGATTCACCGGTCGTGGAGGACGCCGTGGATGCGCAGGACGGCGACCGTCTTGTTCGCGTGTCCGGATCGGACGGCCTCGTGCCGATCGCCGGCCTCACCTTGACCGGTGAGAGCGTTGGCGGTGAGCCTTCGGCTAATCTCGCACGCCACAGCCTTGTCGTCCACTTCGCCACCCCTTCGCTGCAGCCGCGACGACCCGTACGAGCCTTCCGGCACCCGAACATCGTGGACTGGGTAGTGCAAAACCGAGTCGTGATTGTGCAGCGCATTGCCACGATCCTCCAACATGGGTTCGAGTGCGCACAGGAAATCCCTGGGGCCTTCAAACCCCGGAATTACACATCGACCGTACTGGGTGGTCTCAGTCACGTGACCATTGACGGCGAACTGGTGAGCGATCTCGCCGTCTCCCGAGACATCACAGAAGGGCCGGAATCATGGTGACAAGCGTCAATATCAACCCTGTATCTACTATCGTGACGGGCTGCGATTGTTCCTGCGGCCGTGAGGATAGTCCGGTGCATGAGAACTACGCGCCGGCCGGGCAGTGGGCTGGCGATGCCACAGCGCTGATAGATCTCTGCGTCGACCTAGCGTTCGAGAGTGAGCGCAGCCTGCGCAAACGAGGTTGGGACGACGAGGAAGCAACCCAGATCTCCGCCGAACTCCGCATGGCCCTCTTCACGGTCGTGGCACCTACAATTTTCGGCCTCGGGTCCCTGCGGGCTCGTCAGGCCAGTGAGGACACACAGTGACGTCACCCGGGCAGCACTTCGCGGCCGCGCCCGATCTGGCCATCGCTTTCGCGAAAGAAGCCTGCGCCTGGGCTATCCCTGGCACACCACTGCACGGGTACCCGCCCGTCCCCGAAACGCGGGAAGCGCGACTCCGCGTGCAACGGCTGCTCGCCGATGCAGCCCAAATACGGGCGGCCCACGGGCATGTTCGAATCGAGACCTACTCGACCGAGCGTGCACTCCGCCTTCGAGTCCTGCAGTCCTGGCCCACCGCAGACGAGATCACGGCGCTTCTCGACGATTCGGACAACGAAATTCGTCGGGTCGCCCGTCGGAGCCGTCGGTGCTATCCCGCATGGTATTTGCAAAGCACCGCCCAGTAGCACACGAGCGCGGCCCGTCGACGAGCTCGGCCAGGTTCACTACACGATGACCGCAGCGTAGGCGTCGGGACCAATGGGGAGACTGACAATGACCACTACAACGCAGACCTGGGCTGAGCTCATCTGGGACACCAACCGCAACACCCGCGCTGGCATCCTGGTGGACGCGTACCTCGGCCGCACGCTTGACCGTGCTGAACTTCCGGCTGCCGTCGTCGGAGCCTGGGTCGACCAGGACGAGCCGGAAGGTGCGCTGCCTGCCGGCGAGTGGCAGTATATGTTCAGCCAGGCCGGGTTCACGCTTGACGGTGTGCCGGGTGATAGCGGCGACCGGGCACGGACCTTGTACCGCGGCGCTTCCACGGATCGCAAACGTAGGATGAGCTGGACGGCCGACGTCGACGTCGCACTCCGGTTCGCGTCATGGGCTGAGGACGAAGGCCGTGAGGCTCACGTGTACACGGCGACTGTCGAAGCCGGTCGGGTGCTTGCGAGGATCGAGGACTTGCGCCTCGGGATCAGCGAACATGAGTACGTTGTCAATACCAGCGGCCTCCGGATCACCACGCTCGTCTAGGCCCTGCGGGCTCAGGCAGATCGTGTAACGTCGCCCAGTCGTCGAGCGGTAGGACCGCGCAGCCCCTACTGGACGCCGGTTCAGGCCCGACGTGTTCAGGCCGTCGTGGTCACGCGCAGCCGCGGCGGTCCCAAGAGATAGTCCACAGCACCGGGGTTATGACTTGGCTCCCGGATCACCGTCCAGGTACAGCTCCGGCTCTGTCGTCAGCCAGTCTTCTGTACCCTCGAGCTCCACAGCTTCGCCCCACGCGTCATCTGCCACTGGTAGGTTACGCAGTTTGCTGTCCTCGGCATGATCCATGCCCCGCAGGCTACACCGGCAGCCCGGGGCCGGTGCACTCGAAGCCAGCAGCGACCCACACCTTCCGTTTGCGGCCGCCCCGTTTGCCAAGGCGCAGCCCGAGCCGCCAGAGCAGAGCACCCAACCGCCCGAGCACCTGTGTGGCTGGGTCGGCCGCGATGCTCTCAAGTGCGAGCCAGATCTGACCGAGGCCGCGCGCAACGATCTCGACAAGCGCGAGAGCGACCGAGTAGAGGCTTGGGTCCAGAAGGGAGGTCGTATCCATATTTTCTACATGCGCGGGCAGTGAGTTCACCGCCTCCATCGGTGTAGCGGGTCCCACATCGCGACCTCGACAATCCGTTCGACCACCCCGAGGTCGAGAGCGACTAGACCGCCGGCTGGGTTCCTCATGCGCGAGATCAGCCAACCGCGCTCACTAACCCTCAACCTGAGGTGGTACACGGGGAGCCGCGACCAAAAGACGTCGACTGGGTCACCGTGTTCCTCGATGACGGTTACCGTCGGTGCGCGGCCTGGCCCGATTGCGATAACTGCCGTGTGCTCTGCGCCAGTCACCTCGTAGAAGCCTGGGTCGGCGGCCGCCGTCAGCGCCAGGCGATCCTCCACCTCATATACGAGCGTGTGCCAGTCGCCGCCCATCACTCCGTTGAACGCGGGGCGGTTGCTGAACGTCAGGATGCGTTGTTTTTGCATACGTACCACATGCGCGGATCGCTAGTAGGGGAGCGGTTGAGCATCGATCCAGAGGATCGGTGCGAGCGTCACCGCGGTGAGCTCCTCGCTCACCCATGGCCGCCGCGGTTTGAACCGCAGCCAGCCGACCTCGCCGACCACTATCTCGAACAGGAGGAGCGGGAGGATGTGGCCGACATGCTTTGCTTGTGGCCCTATGGCGCGTGCACGCTGGACACCGCCCGTGATCGTGCCATCGCGGTGGACACGCACCTTCATGATCTCGAGCTCGGTGATTCCAACGTACTGGTAGCCGCGCGGGGAGCTGAGGTCAACCTGGCTTGGGCCGAGGACGTCGTCCATCAGGGGAGCGGCTCGAATTCTAGGTCGTAGACCTGCTCGACGTTGGTGACAAGGCCGGCGGTTGTGTGGCCGCGGCCGTCGAGGAAGTTGAGCCTTCCGGTCTCCCCAAGCTCGAAGCTCACCCCTGACACCGGTTCATATGGACATCCAACCGCGACGCTGGCGGCGCTGCCCCCGGTGGTGTTGTTCCGGATGTACATCAGCACCTCGGCGGCGGCGGATGTCGTGATCTTGAAGACGCTGAGTTCTTTTGCGCGGTGTGCGGTCATGGAGAGTACATGCGCGGTGTGCCTCAAAAACGACCGGTACTGGGATGTGAGGCGAAAAATCGGACGCGCCGCGCATGGTCCTCCCAGAAGTCGTCCCAGTAGCTTTCCATTCCCGGAAGCTCGAGTTGGCGTATTTGGGAAGGCAACATGTCGATAATCGGCTACGCACGCGTATCCACCGAGGACCAGAACCTCGACGGGCAGCTTTTGGCTTTGAACGACGCCGGGGCGGAGAAGATTTTTCAGGACCAGGGGGTCTCCGGCACGAAGACCTCTCGGCCGGGACTCGACGCGGCACTTGCCTACCTCCGTGATGGAGATGTCCTGCAGGTGCACCGCCTAGACAGATTAGGTAGGTCAACCCTGCATGTGCTCGCCCTGATTCAGGACTTAGGGGAGAAGGGCGTCGGCTTCCGTTCCCTGACGGAGAGCGTAGATACGACCACTCCCGCAGGCCGCCTACTTTTGACACTTCTGGCAGGTCTGGCATCGATGGAGCGGGAGATCACCGTCGAGCGGACCCGCGCCGGTCTCGCCGCTGCCCGAGCCCGTGGTCGCATCGGTGGCCGGCCGAAGGCGCTGACCGCTGCACAGATCGAACTGGCGAAGATCATGTTTGCCCGAGGCGCAGCAGTCTCGGCGATCGCTGCCGAGCTGGGGTGCGGCCGCTCTACGGCCTACCGGGCTCTGGAGACTGTCTAGTCGTTCCAGACAACGACGAGATCCTCTTCGCTATATCGGGTGCCACTTCCTGCGGACAGGATCACGACAGTCAGCAGTCGGGCCACCACATCGCGCTGTGCGCTCATGTCCAGCGCATCCCATTTTTGTCGAACGTCGCCACCGGCCAGATACGCAAGAGGCGTTGACGGCCGCGCCGCATCGAGCGACCGCTGAGCTTTCGTTCTAGCATCGCCGCTGGCTGCCGTCATGCTCCGTAGCTGCTCCCGTGTGATCTCTCCGGCCATGAACATCTGGCTGACCACGAGGTCCTTGGCGTTGACGGCGTCGATTGCTGACTGGGCCTCTTCGGCCACGCCGCTGTCGCTGGTCGCGAACAGATCGACAGCATCCGGCATCCCGAGTCGCCCAACGATGAGGTTGACGATGGAGGCATCCACGGCCATCTGATGCCTCCTCACCTTGTAGCAGATCGAGCAGTTGTACGCCGGCGGCTGTCGTTTGGTCGCACCGGTCTTCTTGCTGACGACGGTCCTGCCGATCTGCCGGCGCATCACTCCGCCGCACAACCCGCAGAGCGCGAGACCGGACAATAGGTATTTGAACCCCGGGCCGACATGGTTTGACCGGCGCGCCGGGTCTTTCAACAGGGCGACCAGCCGTTCGTAGGTGGCCTGATCGTAAAGCGGTTCGGTGGTCGACGGACCGATGATGCGGCCTTGATACTGACGGAGGCCGGCGTTTGTTGGGCGGAGCAAGATCTGCCGCAGGATCGTTGAGTTCCAGAGTGGAGCTTTCGGCCCATGGATCCCGCGGGCATTGAAATCCGTGACGACGGATCGCAACGACTCCAGGGCCAGGATCCGTTCGGCTGCTTCTCGAACGACGGCCCCGTGCTCCGGATGAATATCGTCACGGCCTACGCCCGCCGCACCTTCGGTTCGGGCATATCCGTAGGGCGCATATCCGTGCGGCTCGCCGGCTTGGGCCTTCTGCAGGAATTTGCGCTTGAGCCTCGTGCTCATGGCGTCAACTTCGTACCGAGCCATTGTCCCGAGCGTCCGAGCCATCAAGCGGCCTACGGGGGTCGACAGATCAATCTCACCGGTTACGGTCGCGAGCTCGAGCTTGATTGAATCCGCCATGAGGATGAAACCTTCGAGTTCCATAGGCTGACGTGTCAAACGATCCACCGAGTACGCGACGATCGCCCCGACTGCGCCCGCGCGCACATCCGCTAGCATTCTCTGGAATTGCGGTCGCGGTTTCTTGGACGTTGCGCTGACGTCGTTGTCGACATAGATATCAGCCACATCCCAGCCACGTTCAGCTGCTTTGACAATACAGTCCTGGCGCTGTCGCTCGACCCCGAGCCCCTCTCCCGCGGAATCCAGGGAAATTCGGCAGTAGATCGCGGTTCTCATTACTACATCGTATTGCGTGGTCCTTCCCGCTCGTCTTTTTGATTCTTCCGATGACCGTACTGTTTGCTGTCTTCCCCGGGCTCGTTGTGCTTCAGGCCGGGTTTTGACGTTCCGCTCTACCTGCTTTTCTGCACTGCCCCTGCACCGTCCACGCTCACGAGAAAAGAGAATGCCATGAACCGATTCATGCTCCGCCTCCACAGTCTGGTTCGAGACGAAACGGGTGACGTGCCCGGCTGGGTGCTGATCACGCTCATGACGGCTGGTTTGGTCCTGATCATTTGGGGACTCGCCGGCCCCGCCCTCAGCGGGGTGTTCCAACAGGCCATGGACCGCGTCAGCAGTTTCTGACCGGGTCGCATGAACGAGCTCGGCAAGCGGAGGCGACACCTCGACCGGCTCAGGGACGAGGCGGGTTCCGCCGTGGCCGAATTTGTCATGGTGGCATCATTGCTGACTTTTCTGACGCTCATGGTCATGCAATTGGCCCTCGCGCTTCACATTCGCAACACCGTGCTCGACGCCGCTGCCGAGGGCGCTCGCTATGCCACGCTCGCCGACAGCAGCCTGCCCGCGGGGGCCCAACGCACGCGGGATCTGATCACGACGGCCATTGGAGCGACGTATGCAACGAATGTCGTGGCGCAGTACGGCGCGAGTGCTGGGTTTCCCACCGTCGAAGTGCGAGTGATCGCCCCGCTACCGCTGATGGGATTGCTCGGTGCTCCGCGCGGGTTGGAGGTGGTGGCTCATGCTGCGGTCGAATCGCTCGATTAGCGGAATCGTTCGCGCCATGCTGCGGGGACGGGAGGCGGGCTCAGCGTCGCTCGAGTTCATCACGGCGGGCATGATTCTGCTGGTTCCCCTCGTCTATTTGGTGCTCGCGCTGTCGGCCCTGCAGGGTGGTGCGCTCGCCGTGGAGGGTGCCGCGCGGCAGGCGGCCCGGGTGTACGCGCAGTCCCCGGATGAGGTCACGGCGACGGTGCGTGCACGCCGAGCGGTCGCGTTCGCGCTTGAGGATTACGGTCTCGACCCGGGCGATGCCGAGGTACAGATCGAGTGTGCTGGTCGTGCGAGTCGTTGTCTGACCCGCCGGGGGCTCGTGACGGTCACGGTGCACATCGACATTGCACTGCCGCTGGTTCCCGACCTGCTCGCACTGAACCAGAGTGTACGTGTGCCGATGACGGCGGCGTCGACGCAGATCGTGTCCCGGTTTGGAGGGCTCGGATGAGCAGACGCCTGCCAACCGCGTCGAACGAGGACGGGTCCACCCTGCTGCTCATTATTTTCTATGGCTTTCTGGCCCTGAGTCTGGTGCTCGTGGCCCTGTCGGCGACGTCGCTCTACCTCGAACACAAGCGGCTGCTGAGCCTCGCCGATGGGGCGTCGCTCGCCGGGTCCGAGGCGTTCACCCTCGGTGCCGTGCAGCTCGGCGTGGTGGGGCCGCGGCCGCAATTGCGTTCGGACGATGTAACGGCGGCGGTGAACGAGTACCTGCGCCTCGTTCCGCACGGATCGTTCGAGGCGCTCACTGTGACGAGCGTGGCATCCGCTGACGGTCAGAGCGCGTCGGTGACGCTGCGCTCGTGGTGGCGCCCACCCGTGCTGACCCTCGTTGTTCCAGACGGTGTGCCGCTCGAGGTGACCGTGGTATCCCGGGCGGTGTTTCACTAGCGCTGGTCGCACACAGCAACTGAATCACGGCAAATCACGAATTCAGGCGGATCAGGCGTTCCAGGTGCGCCAGTGGGGTTTTGGGCTGGGGCTGTTGGCGCGGTGGGTGTGGGCGGGTCGCCAGGTGTGGGTGGGGCGCCAGGTGTGGGTGGGGTCGCCAAGTGTGGGTGGGGCGCCAGGTGTGGGTGGGGTCGCCAGGTGTGGGTGGGGCGCCAGGTTTGGGTGGGGTCGCAGAGGAGCGGGCGGAGAGGTGGGTGTCGAAGAGGGTGTCCATGATGCCGCGCAGTTCGAGGGTGACGTCGGCGCGCAGCGGGTAGAGCCCGTTCCGCAGCAGTCCGAACGTCAACGTGCTTGTCGCCTCGACGACCTCCTCGTTCGGGGCGGTGCCGTCGGGGTCGAGTCGGGCCTGCCATTTGCAGGGCTTGGGCGCACAGTAGGTCGGGGGCGAAGCGGATGCCCGCTCCGGGTAGTCCAGTGGTTTCGGGGGTGAGGGCGCCGAGGTCGGTGTCGGCGCGGGCACCGATGTCGGTGGTGGCTCGGAGTCTGGCCCCATCCACCCTGCGTCCCGTCCACCTTGCGTCCCGTCCACCGTGTGCCCCAGCCCTTCGAGGGTCGTCATCACCGCGATGGCCTCGGTGTCGTCGAGGTGACCAAACCGCACCCCGTCCAACGCGGAGGCCAGAATCGCACCGGCCTGAGTTATCACCACGACCCGGGAGAACACAGGATCCGGGGTGGAGCTGGCGGCGGCGGGCGGGGCGGTGAGGATCATGGCGGCGGTGCCTCTTTCACCCACAATTATAGCCCAAACCATCCTACAAGAGAGAAAATCTCAGTTAAGTATGAATTGAACCTCAGAAATATTTTCGAATTTTGTTGCCGCCCATAAGAGCCGTACAAACTCGAACTGGAAATTGAAGAATAGAAGCGTACGCTTTACAGACACGTAGTCGACAGGGAAGCCTCCTACCTCCTCGGGGGCTAAACGCTTTTTGTACCGCAGTCGACACCGTGCCAGCCCTGGTCCCGGTTGGTAGTGCCGGCGATCTTGGGTCGTCGTTCATCCGGGCTGGTCGCCGCCGGGTGACGTGGCCCAGTATGGCGGCTGAACCACCCGAGATCGGCTGTGAAATCATGGATGCATTACTCGACGAACAGATTGTGGAGCAGCTCGACTTTGACTCGCTGTTGCCCTGCGAGGGCGTGCATCACGATCGCGGATTGAGCGGTCACGATCCGGCCGAATCGGGAGGCTACATGGTGATCTCACCGTGCTGTGGCCCCAAGGTGATCCAGTGTTCCTCACGCGTCGACGCCATGCGCGTGTCCGGCGTGTTGTACTGCGGCGCCTGCCAGCACGAGCATCTGACGAGCGAATACCAGTTCGTTCCGCTGCAGCTGTAGGCGGTCACCCACGCACGCAGTTCAAGAGCGGATGCCGCGAGCGGTACTGTCGGTAGGTGCCCTGACGGCGCCGACAGGAGCAGTGTGCGTACCAGGCGGGACCAACTGAGCGGTGCGGGAGCTCAGCTTGCCACCGAGGTCAGCATCAATTTCGGGTCGTCACTGGCGGGACTGCTCATTCCGGTCGTCGGTTCGCCCGCCGTCGTCGCGGCCCGCCAGATCGTCATGGTCATTGTCGTGTTGCCGCTGGCCCGGCCCACGCTGAAAAACCTGAGCTGGAGCCGAAACTGGCCGCCACTGGCCCTCGGCGTCGTGCTCGCCGTCATGAACCTCAGTTTCTACCAAGCCGTCAGCATGCTCGGACTCGGTATCGCGGCGACCATCGAATTTCTCGGACCGTTCGCCCTCGCCCTGGTCACCAGCCGCCGTATCCTGGACTTCGTGTGTGCCGCTGCCGCCGCCGGGGGAGTGTTTCTGCTGACCTGGTCGGACGGCACGCTCGACGTGCTCGGCATCGTGCTCGCGCTCACCGCGGCCGCCTCGTGGTTCTGCTACATTCTGCTGACCCGCCGAGTAGCGACTGAATTCGCCGGCCTCGAGGGCATTTCGATTGCGAGCCTGGTCAGTCTCGTGATCGTCGTTCCGATCGCGCTGTTCACCCTCAATCTGTCGGTCTTCACTTGGGGCGTCGTCGGGCTGCTCCTGCTCGTCGGCGTGGTCTCCTCGGCCTTTCCCTACACGCTCGACACCTACATTTTGCGTCGGATCAGCCCGCGCCTGTATGCGATCATCACGAGCTTCGGCCCCGTGATCGCGGCCGGTTTCGGCGCCCTCGTGCTCGGCGAGACATTCACCCTGCTGCAGCAGAGTGCCATCGTCGTCGTGTGCGTCGCGGCCGGGGCGGCGATCGCGACGCAGCGCGACCGGCCGACGTCCGACCTCGAGCTGACCGCAACTGCGATTTCGTAGGCCGGGCGAATCTGCTCCGCCGGAGCTGGGCATCCGCTCACCGAACGGTGCTCGGCCCACTCGACGCGCAGGCCGAGGTGGGCGGCGAGCAGCGTCGCCAGCAGACTCAACTGGGCGTCGTCGATCGTGGCACCGCGCAGTCCATCGAACCCATGGACGGCCGAGACCTCGCCCCCGCACAGGGTGACGTCTTTGAGCTTGGCCCCGCCGGCATCGAGCGTGACGATGCGGCAGTCGTGCAGTTCGAGTCGCGGCACGGTGGCGCTGCCGAGGTCGAGCTCTTCGATGATGCAGTTGCGGATGAGAACGCCGGCCAGCGTGGCGTTGCGCAGGTTCACGAATCGCGCTTCGAGCCGTTGATGTGCATCGAACGCAGCGTCGCCGGAGCGTAGAAGTGCCCCATCGTTGTCGGCGAGGTTGCGCAGGGTGAGGCGTTCGATGAACGCTTTACGGGTGTTTGCCCTCGCCACCCTCAGGCGAGCGGTTCGAGCACGAAGACAGGAATCTCACGGTCAGTCTTGACCTGGTACGCGGCGTAATCGGGAAACGCCCTCACGGCGCGCTCCCACCAGGCGGCCTTTTCGTTGCCGGTGACCTCGCGGGCGCGCATGTCCCACTTCTGTGTGCCGTCCTGCAGCTCGACCTCGGGGTGCGCCACGACATTCGCGTACCAGACCGGGTTCTTGGGGCTGCCGCCGAGCGAGGCAACGGCGGCATACCGACCGTCGTGCTCGACGCGCATGAGCGGCGCCTTGCGCAGCTTGCCGGACTTCACACCAACGGTCGTCAGGACGATGACAGGCATGCCACGCAGCGTCGTTCCCTCGATACCGCCGGACCTCTCGTACAGGTCGACCTGGTCGCGCACCCATTGGGCGCCGCTTGGTTCGTATTCTCCGATGAGGGGCACACTGGAGCCAACGTCGTGGCCGCCGTGAACATTCCATTTCGGCCGCATGGCCGTTGCCGGCTAGAGCAGATTCCGAGGCCGATGCGGGGCGAACTGGGGTATGTAGCGGCGCAACAGCACGGCGCCGAACAAGCCGAACACCCCCATGGTGCCGCTCGCGATCGACAGCGAGGTGAGCGCGGTGATGCCGGCTACGGCGAGCGGTGCTGCGGCGCTGCCGAAGTCAGCGGTGAACCGCCAGGCCCCGAGGAACGGTGCCGGAGATCGCTGTGGCGCGAGGTCGGCACCGAGCGTCATGAGCAGGCCGCTGCCGATGCCGTTGGCGAGGGCGAGGAACATCGCGACGCCGATGAACCAGCCCACGTTGCTTGGCAGGTCGTGGGTGAACGCGAGGGCGACGTGCCCGAGGCCGAGGCCGATCATCGAGGGTACCGCGCTCCAGATGCGACCGAATCGATCCATGATCTGACCGCTGACGTAGAACAAGACGAAGTCGATACCGCCCGCGATACCGATGATCAGGGCCGTGTCGGGCGCGCTGACCCCGATGCTGACCGCCCAGAGGGGCAGCATGACGGTACGGCTGGCCCGCATCGCGCCCACGAGGGCGGCACCGGTGCCGAGCCGCGCGAGCACGCCGTGGTGGGTGCGGATGGTCGGAAACAGACCCTGCGCGGTGACGGGCGCAGCGGCATCCGTTAGTGCAGTGTTGCCTGCTGCCACTGTCGGTGAAGCGGATGCCGCCGACTCAGCCACGGAGCGTCCCGGAACGATGCGCGTTGGCCCAGCACCCGGCGCAGCGAGGTCGCGGGTGGGATCGGGCAGGATCAGCAGCATCGTGACCGCGAGAACGCAGCACGCGATGAACACCCAGAACGCCGCCTGGGTGCTGCCGGTGAGGTGTATGAGCGCGGCGGACAGAAACGGGCCCACAAACCAGCCGGCTCGAAACACTCCGCCGAGCGTCGACAGGGCGCGTGCCCGGTAGACCAGCGGCACGTAGCTCGTCATGAAGGCGTGCCGGGCGAGGGCGAACACGGCCGTGGCGATGCCAACCAGAAAGATGCCGATACCAAGAGCGAACGGATCGGGAGCCACGAGGCAGATGACCACCGCGCCGATGGTGACGACGGATGCCCAGATCATCGAGTTGCGTTCACCGATGCGGGCTACGACCCAGCCGCTGGGAATGTCGCCGACGAGTTCACCGAGCATGATCATGGCGGCAATCACCCCGGCGATGGCCAGTGTGGCGCCCAGGTCATTGGCGACCAGCGGAATCAGTGGAATGATCGCGCCCTCGCCGACGGAAAACAGCAGGGTGGGCAGAAACGCCGTCAGGGCGATCGATCGCAGATTGAGGGGGCGCGGGGCATTGCTCATCAGAATCGATGCTACGCCAGCCCGGTAGGCTGAACAGAACATGATTGACTTGGATTTCTCAGTACAGATCGCCGCGCTGCGGACCACGTTTGGCGACATCCGCTCGGTGATCGACATAGATCGACTGCGCGCGGACATCGACGACCTCAACGGCGAGGCTGGCATGCCCAATTTGTGGGACGACACCGAGCACGCGCAGAAGGTGACGAGCGACCTCAGTCACCGCCAGTCGCAACTGGCGCGCATTGAGAGCATCGCGACGCGGCTCGATGACCTGGAGATGCTCGTGGATCTGGCCAACGACGGCCAGGGTGACCAGGAACTGGCCGATGAGGCCGGCGTCGAACTGGCGAGTCTGCAGAAATTGCTCGGTGAACTCGAGGTGCAGACGCTACTCAACGGCGAATTCGACGAGCGTAACGCAGTCATCACCATTCGCGCCGGCGCCGGGGGAGTGGATGCCGCTGACTTTGCCGAGATGCTCCTGCGCATGTATCTGCGCTATGCCGAGCAGCACAACTGGCGCACGAGCGTACTCGACATCAGTTACGCCGAAGAGGCCGGCATCAAGAGCGCGACGTTCGAGGTTGACGCCGCCTACGCCTTCGGCACCCTCAGCGTTGAAGCCGGTACCCACCGCCTGGTGCGCATGAGCCCGTTCAACTCGGCCGGAAAACGTCAGACCTCGTTCGCTGCAGTTGAGGTCGTGCCGCTGATCGAGCAGACCGAATCGATCGAGGTGCCCGACGGTGACATTCGCGTCGACGTGTTCCGCTCGAGCGGCCCCGGTGGCCAGTCGGTCAACACGACGGACTCCGCTGTGCGCATCACCCACCTGCCCACCGGCACCGTGGTGAGCTGTCAGAACGAAAAAAGTCAGATCCAGAACCGTGCCGCCGCCATGCGGGTGCTGCAGTCACGACTGTTGGTGCTCGAACGTGAGAAGGAGGCCGCGACCAAGAAAGAACTTGCCGGCAACATCACCGCGAGCTGGGGCGACCAGATGCGCAGCTACGTGCTCGCGCCGTACCAAATGGTCAAGGACCTGCGCACCGAGTACGAGGTGAACAACCCCGGCAACGTCTTTGACGGTGACCTGGACGGATTCATTTCGGCCGGTATCCGCTGGCGCAAGAAGGCACCCGAAGACTAGAGCCGTGCTGACGCTTGCCGCCTGCGAGGCATGTCGCTGTAGGGAAAACGCCTGCGGATGCCTAGGCTCTAAGAGCTATGATCCGTTTTGATCACATAACCAAGAAGTATCCCGGCACCACTCGGCCGGCACTGAACTCGATCGACGTCGAGATTTTGCGAGGTGAATTCGTCTTTCTGGTCGGCGCCTCCGGATCGGGAAAATCGAGCTGCTTGCGGCTCGTGCTCAAGGAGGAGAAGCCGACCAGCGGCAGCATTCACGTGCTCGGCCAGGACCTGCGGTCGATCTCCAACCGCAAGGTGCCCTATTTTCGCCGCAACATGGGCGTCGTCTTTCAGGACTTTCGCCTGTTGCCGAACAAGACCGTGTTCGACAACGTCGCGTTCAGCCTGCAGGTGATCGGCAAGAGTCGCGGCTTCATTCAAGAAGCAGTGCCCGACACCCTGAAGATGGTCGGCCTGGACGAGAAGGCGCAGCGCCTGCCGCACGAACTCTCTGGTGGTGAGCAGCAGCGCGTTGCCATCGCCCGCGCCATCGTGAACAAGCCCCAGATTCTGCTGGCCGACGAGCCCACCGGAAACCTCGACCCCACCACGAGCGCCGAGATCATGTCGCTGCTTGCGAGCATCAACGCCGGCGGTACCACCGTGATCATGGCCACCCACGAGGCCGGCATCGTCGACCAGATGCAGCGTCGCGTGATCGAGCTCGTCAACGGCGAGATCGTACGTGACGAGCGCCAGGGTGGGTACGCCACGGCCTCCATCCCGACCATCCTTCCCGCCGCGTCAGCGGATGCCCCCGCCAGCGACCCAACGCCCGTCGCGTCGGTGTATGCCCGGCTCGCCGCTGCACCTGAACCAGCACTGACGCACCCGTCGGCCCCGGTTCCCGAGACCTCCGTGTCGTTGCATCAGGCTGCGGTCGCTGCGGTCGCCGCGGCGGCTGCACCGGTTTCCACGCCGGATGCCGCTGCGCCAGCCCCGGTCGACGTCCCGCTGGTCGAGGATGCCGCGGCTGAGGACGCCCCAGCCACACCGGTGCCGCCGATGGCACGCCCCGTGCTGCCGGTCACCTCGAACGATGCCCCGGAGCAGCTCACGCTCGCCGAGAAACTCGGCCTGCGGGCGCCGGGGGAGAAACCCGACCAGACGGGCGAGCAAAACGTGGGGCCGACCCGATGAGGCTCGGTCTGGTGCTCTCCGAAGCCGCGAACGGTCTGCGGCGCAACGCCTCGATGGTCGTCTCCGTCGTGCTCGTGACCTTCATCTCGCTGACCTTCGTCGGTGCGGCCATTCTCATGCAGATGCAGATCGGCCAGATGAAGAACTTCTGGTACGACAAAGCGCAGGTCGGTATCTACATGTGCTCCGATATCTCCCCGGGTGAAACCTGCACCGGCGGCGACGCCTCGCCGGAGCAGATCGCCGCGGTCGAGGCTCAGCTCACATCGCCGACCCTCGCGCCGTTCATCGACAACTACTATTTCGAGACGCACGAGCAAGCCTTCGATAACTTCAAGAAGCAGTTCGCCGGCAACCCGGTCGCCGACTATGTCACGGCCGACCAGCTCAATCAAACGTTCTGGGTCAACCTGAAAGACCCGTCCCAGTCCGCGGTGCTCGTGGAGAGTCTGTCGGGAATCGCCGGTGTCGAGAATGTCGCTGACCAGCGAAAATACCTCGATCAGATCTTCTCCGTGCTGAATGTCGCCAGTTACACGGCCATTGGTATTGCCGGGTTGATGCTGATTGCGGCGGCGCTGCTCATTGCCACGACCATTCGCTTGTCAGCGTTCTCCAGACGCCGGGAACTGGGAATTATGCGCTTGGTGGGCGCGAGTAACCGGTTCATTCAGACGCCGTTCATTCTGGAGGGCGTGTTCGCGGCTCTGCTCGGTTCTTTGCTGGCCGGCGGTGCGATCGTGGCGCTCGTGTATTTCTTCGTGCAGGGGTATCTCGGCGCGAGGCTCACCGGCTTCGCCCTGGTCGGCATGGACGATGCGCTTGTCGTGGTGCCGATTCTGCTCGTGGTCGGTGCGGTGCTGGCCGCATTCTCGGCCAACTTCGCGATCACCCGCTACCTCAAGGTCTAATACAAGCGGATGCCGGGGGGCGGCCCGCGCCCTCAGGTTGCCCGGTGCCGCTAGACTGGTGGGCTGCTGAGCAGGCACCCTGCCTGCTCGAGGGCGACATCCGCTTGAAGAAACGAATTGAGGTGAGGTACATGCCCAGGGAACGTGGCGAAAAGGTCGTGGCGACCAATCGCAAGGCCCGACATGACTACCTCATCAGTGACACCTACGAGGCCGGGATGGTCTTGAGCGGCACCGAGGTCAAGTCGTTGCGCGCCGGGCGTGCCACCCTGGTCGACGGCTACGCCTTCATCGAGGGTGGCGAGGCCTGGCTCGACGCGGTGCATATTCCGGAGTATTCCGGCGGGTCCTGGACCAACCACCCCCCACGTCGCAAGCGCAAACTCCTTCTGCACAAGAAGGAGATCGTGAAGATCAGCCACAAGACCAAAGAGGGCGGCTACACGCTCATTCCGCTGCGCATCTACTTCGCCGACGGTCGGGCCAAGGTAGAAATCGCCGTCGCCAAGGGTAAGAAAGAGTACGACAAGCGCCAGACGCTGCGGGAACGCACCGACAAGCGCGAATCGGACCGCGCGATGTCGGCACAGCGACACCTCGGCGATTAGGTAATTATTTTTCCGTTGACGGTAGTTCTGTAGTAGAATTGAGGGCTGCACCGAAAGGTGCAGTTTGGTAACTCAACAGCGTGTGACACGAACCCAGCGCAGGCCCCGCGGCTTGCACTGTGTATGGGGATGATCGGTTTCGACATTGTTTGCGCAATTGTGAGAAGCGGGTCGAGGATGCAGGGTTATCTCGTAAACGATCTCTGCAAAACAATAAGTGCCAATTCAAAGCGCACTGACTTCGCTCTCGCTGCCTAAGCGAAAGCACTAAAGAAGTCCGCCAGACCGGGAATGCTCTCTACCCGGATCCTGACGCCATTTAGAGAGATTGCTTCTACATTGAGCCACGGGGTGTAGAGGGACTTTAACGAAGGCTGGGCCTGTCGGAGTAGATGCCAGTGGCAAATTCCGGGGCCGAGAAAGCGATTTCACTGGATACACCCGTAGAAGGCATATGACCACAGCAGTGGACCGGGGTTCAATTCCCCGCATCTCCACCATCGGTTCTGTCACACGCTGTTTTGTTTGACGTTATTGAGCATCCGCAGATAACTCTGGCCGCCCAAGTGGGCGGCCAGAGTTGTCTGGTCGACTGACAGCATGTGCAATAATATGCGTATGAATGCAGATACGAATTCTGGCACACTTGACCCAGCCGGAGATTACGTCGAGCTGGCCGTCGAGGTCTTCGCGATGCTCGCCGATGCCACGCGCATCCGCATCATTCTTGCCCTGCGCGATACGGAGTTGTCGGTGAACGAGCTCGCCGCTGCGGCCAACAAGTCTCAGGCGGCCGTCTCCCAGCACCTCGCGAAGCTGCGCCTCGGCCGCATTGTGACAACCCGCCGCGAGGGCACGCGCGTGTTCTACCGCCTCGCCAATGAGCATGCCCGCCAGTTGGTCGCTGATGCGATCTTCCAGGCCGAACATGCTCTTGAGGGTATCCCGGCGCATCACCGGCATCCGCTCGCGCAGGTCAGGACCGCCACGGAAGAAGACCCTCGTGCTTGAGGTACTGCGCAATAGAACTTATCGCCGGCTGTTCAGCGCCCAGATCGTGGCGCTCATCGGCACCGGAATGCTTACCGTGGCCCTGGGCCTGCTCGCGTTCGACCTCGCCGGCCTCCATGCCGGCATCGTGCTCGGCATCGCGCTGACCATCAAGATGCTCGCCTATGTCGGCATAGCTCCGGTGGTCTCAGCGCTGACCGTGCACGTGCCGCGCAAGACGTTGATGGTCTCAGCGGACGTTCTGCGCGCGATCGTCGCACTCTCCCTGCCGTTTGTTACCGAGGCGTGGCAGATCTACCTGCTCATCTTCGTGCTGCAGGCGGCCTCGGCCACGTTCACCCCGGCATTCCAGGCCCTCATCCCGGACGTGCTGCCTCAGGAGAGCGACTACACACGAGCCCTGTCGCTGTCCCGATTGGCCTACGACCTCGAGTCGCTGCTGAGCCCGATTCTGGCCGCCGCGCTATTGACCGTGGTCAGCTATCACTCCCTGTTCGTGGGAACCGTGGTCGGGTTCGTGGGCTCAGCCGTGCTCGTGCTCTCGGCCACACTGCCAGCACACCGGGCATCCGGTCCGACGCCCTTTCTGGAACGCCTCACCCGCGGCGCCCGCGTCTTCTGGCACACGCCGGAACTGCGCGCCCTGCTCGCTATGAACATGGTCGTCGCCTCGTCGACCGGCATGGTCATCGTCAACACCGTCGTGCTGGTGCAGAGCCACTTCGGTCGCGCCCAGTCCGACTTCGCGATCGCCCTGGCCTGCTACGGATTCGGTTCGATGCTCGTCGCGCTCGCGCTGCCGAGGCTGCTGGACCGCTGTGCCGACCGTCGCGTCATGCTGCTCGGTTGTGTTGTGCTGCCGGTCGGGCTTGGAGCCCTGGCCCTTGTTGTTGTCATGCCGGCGACGGCCATGACCTGGTCGGCTCTGCTCGTGATCTGGTTCGTGCTCGGCGCTGCTACAGCGCTGATCCTGACGCCGTCGGCCCGGTTGTTGCGCCGCTGCTCCGACGAGACGAACCGGCCCGCCGTCTTCGCCGTGCAGTTCTCGCTGTCCCACGCCTGCTTCGCCCTGACCTACCCCCTGGCCGGTGTGCTCGGTGCCCTGCTCGGCCTGGCACCGACGGCCCTCGTGCTGGCCGTGATCGGAGTGATGGCGACAGCCATTGCCGCTCGTGCCTGGACCGGGGTCAGCCCGGCACAGCGGCACGAAGTCACCGTCACCGTCACCGCCTGATCGTGCGGAGGGCCTGCGACCACATAGATGTGAACGGAAGGGGCGGGTCAGCAGAGGCGAATGCCGATCGCAGTGCGGATTCGGTCGCGCTGGCCGCCGGAGTGCACGATGAACTCGCCGTCGACACTGAGTTGGCTGGCGTGGCAGCGCAGGGCCGTCACGACGGTATCGCGCTGGGCCTTGAGGTCGAACCATTCCGCATCCGCTGTGGGGGTATCGAGAATCTCTGCGTAGGGAATCGTGAGCGTGCGGCTGGCAGCGAGCGCGGCGTCGTGCACACGAACATGGTCGGGATGCCCGTAGCCGCCGGCGGCGTCGTAGCTGATGACGAGGTTTGGTTGCACGTGCTGGAGAACGGCCACGAGGTCGTTGGTGACTTCGGCCAGCGGCGCCCGGGCGAGGGCATCCGTTTCAGAATCGGGTGCCGGGCCGGCCAGACCAGGGCGGATCCACTCCATGCCGGAGTCGCGGTAGCGGCGCGGGGGGAGTCCGGGCGCACGGGCCGGAGTTTCGCCCAGCCAGAAGCCCGCCTTGACCCCGAGGGTCGCGGCGGCGCGTTCGAGTTCGCCTTCGCGCTCCTCGGCCAGGGCCGGGCTGCCGGCGAGCGCTGAGAGTGGCCCGGCGACGACTTCTCCACGCTCACCTCGGGTGGCAGTGACCAGGCTGACCCGGATGCTGCGGCTCGCGAGATACGCGATGAGGCCGCCGGTGCTGATGGTCTCGTCGTCGGGGTGCGCGTGCACGAGCAGAACAGACGTGACGGAGTCAAGAATGCTCATGCCTCGATCAACTTCTGGCCGTTGGGGGCCGGCGGCGGGTCGGGGTCGACGAGGTCGTCGTGGTGGATGGCGTCGACGCGGGTGTGCAGCGGCTCGCCGCTGCCGCCCCACTGCAGCGAGATGATCTCGGCGGCGATCGAAACCGCGGTCTCTTCGGGCGTACGCGAGCCGAGGTCGAGGCCGATCGGGCTGCGCAGCCGGGCCAGCTCCGCGTCGGTCACACCGACTTCGCGCAGCCGCTCCAGCCGGTCGAGGTGGGTGCGACGCGACCCCATTGCGCCGATGTAGGCCACGGGCGGGCCGTGCAGGGCGGCTTCGAGCAGGGGAACGTCGAATTTCGGGTCATGGGTGAGCACACAGATGACCGTGCGGGGGCCGATGAGCCCGCCGGCGATCTGTTCGCGCAGGTAGCGGTCGGGCCAGCTCACGACGACCTCGTCGACGCCGGGAAACCGGGCGGCGGTCGCGAACACGCCGCGGGCGTCGCAGACCGTGACGCGGTAGCCCAGAAAGGTGCCGAGCCGGGCCAGGGCGGTGGCGAAATCGATCGCACCGAAGACGAGCAGGCGTGGCCGTGGCGCGTAGCTCGCGAAGAACACCCGCATGCCTTCGCCGCGCCGCTCGCCGTCGGGACCGTAGGTCAGGGTCGTGTTGCGACCGGCTGCGAGCAAGCCCTGGGTGTCGTCGCCGATGGCGCTGTTGGCGCGGTCCGATCCGAGGTCACCCTCGAATCCGTGCGGCCGCACCACGAGGTGTCGGCCGAGCCAGCTGGCATCCGCATGTTCGATGATCGTGGCTACGCCCACCGGGCGGCCGGCGGCCACGTCGTCGTGCACCCCCTCGAGCAGGGCAAAGGTATCGCGGGAGACGGGTTCGATGAAGACGTCAAGAATGCCACCGCAGGTGAGCCCAACGGCGAACGCATCGTCGTCGCTGATGCCGTAGCGCACCAGCACCGGCACGCCGTCCTCGGCAACCTGGGTAGCCAGTTCGTAGACGGCGCCCTCGACGCAGCCGCCCGAGACCGAGCCGGCCACGGTGCCGTCGGCGCTGACCAGCATGGAGGTGCCGGCCGGGCTTGGCGCGGACTGGAAGGTGCGCACGACCGTGGCCAGGCCCGCCGTGGCGCCGTTCTGCCAGCCGGTAAAGAGGGTATCCAGAATTTCACGCATGTCGGTGTCCCTTCTGTCGTCGTCGCGTTTGGTCAGCGGCCAGACGCGCGTCGACCGATTCGGTATGCGATGAAGGCTACCGTGGCCAGCAGGCCCAGAAGGTTCACCGGGTCACTCAGCTGGTCGGCGATGACGCCCTTGACCAGGCTCATTGCGTCGAGGGTCGGCGCCGCGGCCGGTGTGGAGCGGTGCCCTGGGTCACGCCGTCGGTTTCGACCAGCACGAGTGTGACCATTGCCTGGGTGGTGCCTTGCCCTGGGGTTTCTTGCGCCTTGCCGGAGATCACGGCGCGGTGCACCTCGGTGTCGCGCTCGTCGACAGTCATCCGGCCACAGTACTGCATGGTCAGCGGGCCGAGCTTGACCTTCATGTCCACCTGATAGTTGTCGTCGGAGAGCTTGTTCAGAATCTGTGCGCCCGGCACGTAGAAGGCGACGCGTTCGACGTCCATCGGGATGTCCACACCGTGGCGACGGGGGCGATAACGGTGAAGGTGCTGTCGAGTTGCATCAGGGTGTCCTCTGGTGGGTGGTCTGCGGGTCGTGTGTGGCGTCGCGATAAATGGTCGAGGCGTGGTGAAACCGTGCCGAGCGGATGCCGACGGGTCACCGCGAATGGCGGCCGTCTGCGCGAGCGCCGGGTCGGGGTCGCGCAGGGCGAGTTGGCGGTTCAGCCGGGTGCGGTGCGGGGAGAACATAAAGGCTTCGGCTCGGGTTTCGGAGCCGATGGCCGGGGGAGCGTTCGGATCGCCGCGGCGTCGCGCCGGGTCGAGCCGACCGTCAAACACGGCGCGTAACACCGCGTTGAAGCGGACGAGGTGTTGCTGCCCGGAGACGAAAACGACCGGGCAGAGCGAGCCGCCGATGGTGCCGTGGTTGCGCACGATCGGGTCGGCAATGAGGCGTTCGGCCTCGGTGATGATGGGGAACAGGCGTCTGACGTCGTCGGATTCGAGCAAAGTGCTGTGCCTTGTCATAGCGCTGATGCGCAAAAACCCGGCCGTCGACGAGTAGATGGTCGAGCTCGAACAGGCCGTTGATGACGCTGAGCCAGTCGTGGCGGGCGAGCCGCAGCTTGCTCCCCGCACCCAGCCGGAGTCAAACATCACCCCGGTGCTTGGTCAGGGGCGGCGGTTCCAAGACTTCCAGAATTTCGATTCCGCTCGTTCGGCTTTCTGCTGCTCCAGGGCGTGCAGGCGGCCGTAGCTGAACGTGTTTTCACCGTGCAGGTAGGCGTCGACCGCGCCCCGGCGACGCAAGCGCTCGCGAGCGATGACACTGTCGTGCTGGTCGCCGAGAATGGTCTGCAGTTTCTGGGCGAAACGCGTCACTCGGGCAGATCGCTTGTGGCTGATCGGATGCGCCGTCTCGGCGGCGTACCGCAGCCGCTTTGCGCGCTTGCGGGTCGTGTGAAGGGCCGCGTCGCGCTCCGGCCCCGGCACGGTTGTTCTGGCCTGGCGAACCGCCCGGCGCAGCTTCGTCCACTCCTTCATGACCAGCGCGGGAACAAGCACGCGGGCATCCTGACCTGCTACGGGAGTGAATGACGGCGAAGCGACGAGGGTATCCAGGGCGTCAAGCAGTCGAAAGTAGCGGTAGCTGTCGAGGGCTGTCAGAAGCGTGTGCTCGGCGGTGTCGGCATTCGTTTCGGAGCGGGTTTCGAGGCGTTCGCGAATGGGGCCGAGCAGCAGAGCCGGGGGCTCGCGGTCGAGCAGACCAGCGAGGCGCCGCTGCAGTACCTCCTCGTCGCGGGAGCCACCGAGCACGGCGGCGAGCCAGCCGAGTTCGGTGCGGAGGTGGTGCACGACGGTCGGGTCGACGAGGGAACGATAGGTGGCCAGCACCGAGCGCATCCGGCGGGTGGCGACGCGCATGGCGTGCACGGAGCCGGCCGTGTGCTGGCGAATCTGCAGGTCCTCTCGGCGAATGACGTTGATCTGGTCGCTCAGGCTGGCCAGCAGCACGTTCCCGGCCGGGCCACCCGGGGTTGGGCGATGCCGGTTCGCCGTGGGGGCTGCCGGGAACCGGTCGCCGAGGGCGCGCGCCAGTTTCGAGGCGTGCTGTGACACGAGGATGCCGGCGCTCGCGAGCACAGATTGCCCCGCGTCGAGCAGGTCCTCCGGTCCGTCGACGAGCTCGATCTCCCATTCGCGCCAGGCCACGGAAGCCGGTTCGTGAATGAGCCGTTCGGCCTGCACTCGGTCGTCGCAGAGCACGGCGAGGGTTTCGCCTCCCGCACCGATCAGGGCGTGCACCACCCGGGTGGTATGCAGACGTGCGACGGGAACGAGTGGTGCGTCGCGTACGTAGACCCGCACGAGCTGCGCGAGCGACTCGGGTACGGCATCCGCTTCGCCCTGCTTGTGCACGCCGCGCGGGGCGTGAATTTCGCGGCGATGACCGACATCGATTGGCAGTTTCAGGTGCCACCCGGCATCGTCGCCGCCGGTGCGTCGGCGCAGGGTGATCTTTGCGCTGCCAAGAACGAGGTTGCTCGTGTCGAAATAGACGGCCTCGAGGTCGTGTGTCACCGGCTCCGCGACGGCCTGCACGCCGGGTAAGTCGTTCAACCGCGGCAACAGTGTCAGCTCGTCGACGTCAAACTTGCGTTCCATCTCAACACCACCGTTAGAGTCCACGATTCAGCCTAGCGCGGGCGTACCCGGGCCAGGCTGAATCGTTGCGCGTTGCGCGTTGCGCGTTGCGCGTTGCGCGTTGCGCGTTGCGCGTCAGGCGTTCGCGAGCCACAGGTCGGGGCCGAATACCTCGTAGTGGATGCGGTCGGCCGGCACCCCGGAGGCGAGCGCCTGCGAGCGGATCGAGCGCATGAACGGCAGCGGGCCGCAGAGATAGACCGACGCGTCGTCAGGAATGGTCACGTTGTCAAGTGACATGAATCCGTCGTGGATTCCCTTGCCGGATGACGGCGTTTCCAACCACAGTTCGAGCTCGGCCGCCTCGAGTTCGGCGACGTCCTCGCGCATCTGGTCGCGCAACGCCCAGCGCTCGAGAGTGCTCTCAGCGTGCAGCACGAGCACCTCACGCGTGGAATTCGACTCGGCGAGGGAGCGCAGAATCGACGCGCTCGGGGTGCAGCCGATGCCGGCCGAGGCGAGCACGAGTGGTCCATCGCCCTCGGCGAGGGTGACGTCGCCGCAGGGGTTCGACAGAATGAGCTGGTCGCCGACCTGCACGTCGCGGTGCAGCGCGGGGGAGACCTCGCCGTCAGCGTCGAGCCTCGTCGTGAAGACGCGGGTGTCGGTGCCCGTGCCGGACGACAGCGAATACTGGCGAACCTGATGAATACCGTCGGGCATCGTGACGGTCACGCCAACGTACTGGCCGGCGCGGGAGGCAGAAACAGGGGTGTCATCGGCGGGCACGAGGGTGAAGGTGAAGGCGTCGATACCGGCCTTCTCCTTGGCGATGACTGTCCACGGGGCGAGCGGCTTGTCGCTCGCGAGACCGGCGTAGAGGTGGTTTTCGAGCTTGATCAGGGCGTGCGCCATGAGCCAGTACACGTCGGTCCAGGCGGCGGCGATATCGGCGGTGATGACGTCGCTCAGCTCATCGGCGATGGCCTCGAACAGGTACTTGTAGACGATGTCGTACTGCTCAGGAACGATGCCGAGCGAGACGTGCTTGTGCGCGATGCGACCGAGCATGATTTCGGGGGCGCTGTCGGGGTTCTGCACGAGGTGCGCGGCGAACATGGCGATACTGCCGGCGAGGGCCTGCTGCTGCGTGCCGTTCTTCTGGTTGGAACGGCTGAACAACCCGTCAAACAGTTCGGGGTGGGCGGTGAGCATGCGGTGATAGAAGTTCTTCGCGATCTCGGGCATCCGCTCGCCGACCAGCGGCAGGGTGGCTTCGATGAGGGGGAGGGACTGGGGCGAAAGCATGAATACTCCTTCTGCATAACCGACACCCGGTTGTGGGGGCCTTCAGCAAAAGTAGCATTTGAAATACCAATTACGCGGATAATTTCTACAAGTCGTAGAAATTAGGGACTTTAGTCCTACCGCACCAAACCCAGCGGGGCGAGCACCGGTCCATCCGGTTTTCCGTGCGGGAGAGTGGAGATGACCAGGTCATCCAGCTCGCGGTAGAAGGATTCCCGGGCTCGGCGCAGGGCGCCGCGGAGGCCGCATCCGCTGAGCAACGGGCACGGACCACTAAGCGTGTCGCAGGCGGCGAGGTCGGTGCGCGTGTCGAGTTGGCGCAGGAGCGCCCCGACAGTGGCCTCGCGACCGAGCGCGCTGATGCGCACGCCGCCGCTCCGCCCTCGAATGGCCTCAACCAGGCCGAGCTGCCGTAGCCGCAACAGCGCCTTGCTCACGTGGTTGTAGGGCGTGCCCACCTCGGCGGCGACCACTCTCGATGTGAATGTCATGCTCTCCGGCGCCGCACACAGCAGCATGACGACCCGCAGACAGACGTCGGAAAAAGCGTTGATTCTCATGCCTTAACTGTAGATGCGCCAGTCTCAGCGCAGATATAAGAGAGAATGGGGCAAGTGAACACTGAGTCGGAGACGCTGTTTGAGGTAATCCGCTTTGTGGACCTGGCCGGTGTACTCGCCAATGCCATTCTCGGCGGGGTCGCAGCACGCACCGCACGCCTCGACATTGTCGGTTTCGTGGTGCTCGCGATCATGAGCGGGCTCGGCGGCGGAGTGATTCGCGACACCCTGCTGCAGCAGGGCAGCCCGGCAGCGCTGATCGACCCGGCGTACCTGATCTGCGCCATCCTCGGCGGGGTCATCGCCTTCTTCGTCACCTTCAACGGCCGCTGGACCCGGCGCGTGCTGCTGCTCCTCGATGCGCTCGCCGTGGGTTGCTGGTCGGCGGTGGGCGCGCAGAAAGCGCTCGAGGCCGGCCTCGGCTGGCTGCCCGCCATTCTGCTCGGCATTATCACGGCGGTCGGTGGTGGCATGGTGCGCGACATCATGTTGCTCAAGGTGCCGACAATTTTCGGCGGCAATACGCTCTATGCCACGAGCGCGCTGCTCGCGAGCACCGAGATGGTCATTCTGAGTCAGCTCGGTTTCGTGGCGATTGGCACCGGGGTTGCCATTCTCAGTGGCGCCGGCCTGTCGCTGCTGGCCAAACGCTACGGATGGATTCTTCCGACCGGCTACGCGCTGCGCATTCCCCAGCCGATTCTGCTGCTGAACCCCCGGGCTTGGCGTCAGCGACGCCTCGACGCGCGGAATGCCCGCAACGTCGTGAATCCCGATGATCCGGGTGCCACGGTCTGACCGGCACATTGGTCCAACCCGCACGTTGGTTTACCCCGCACGTGGTCTGCTCGGCGTCCCGTCAAGCGGATGCCTGGCTATGCCGGGTTCAGCACGGCCAGTGTCGCGTCGTGCAACAGGCCGTTGGTGGCGAGGGCGCTGCCATGCCAGGGGCCGGGCTGGCCGTCGACCGAGGTGAACCGGCCGCCGGCCTCCTGCACGATGGGGGCGAGCGCCGCCATGTCGTAGGGCTGCAGGTCGAATTCGCCGGCAATGTCGAGGTGGCCCTCGGCGAGCAGCATGTACGACCACATGTCGCCGTAGGCTCGGGTGCGCCAGACCTGACGGGAGAGATCCACGAGCTCGTTGAGGTGCCCGGCACTGTCCCACTGCTGCAGACTGCCATAGCTGATGGATGCCTCGGCGAGGGTGTCGACGCCGGAGACGGCGAGGCGCTCGGGGGAGGCGCCCGGGGTGCGCTCATCGCTCGACCAGGCGCCGGCTCCGACGGATGCCCACCAGCGCTTGCCGAGGGCCGGTGCGCTCACGACGCCCACGACGGGAACGCCGTCCACGGCGAGGGCAATGAGTGTGGCCCAGATCGGGAGGCCGCGCATGAAGCCTGCGGTGCCGTCGATTGGATCGATGATCCACTGGCGCGTCGTCGAACCAACCGTGCCGAACTCCTCGCCGAGAATGCCGTCGTCGGGGCGCTGTTCGGCGAGCACGCCGCGGACGGCCCGCTCGACGGCCTGGTCGGCATCCGTCACCGGGGTGCGGTCGGGTTTAGTGGTTACGACGAGGTCGAGAGCGGTGAACCGCGCTCGGGAGATCGCGTCGGCTGTATCGGCGAGCTCCAGGGCGAGTTTGAGGTCGTCGGCGAGGGAATGAATTCGAGGCTCAGTCACCCTGTCAAGAATAGTAATGCTGGGCGTCGGCGCGCGCCACGCGCGGTTTGTCGGTTCGATTGGCGGGGAGCCCTTTCATGGTGTTAGGGTTACACGTTGCCGCGGGTTGGTTCGCGGCCGAAAACGCACCTCTAGCTCAATTGGCAGAGCAACTGACTCTTAATCAGTGGGTTCCCGGTTCAAGTCCGGGGGGGTGCACCAATGCAACAGAAAAATAAAGCCCGACCAGCGTAAACACTCAGAACGGGCCTTCTGCTCGTCTCCGGAAATAACACTGAATTCTCCCGGTTCACCGCCTATTATCATCCAGTAAACGTGGACTTTGGTGGGGATCAACGAGTATTCAAACTGCGAAACTCAGCAGCCCTGCAGCGGGGCAACGAGTTGTCGGGGAAGTCCTGCGCTCGGCCGGCCCACGCGAACTTGGCGGCGACCTCACGAACGTCGGGGGTTTCAGTGACGCGCTGCACATACGCGCGGATGGTCGTCGAAAGTTCCGCGTGCCCCAAAAGAAGCGACGCGGCTTCCTGTCTCTGGTGGGGACGAGTGTGATCTATACGGGCCCTGCCGGGGCGACGTGGAAGTTCATCCCGGTGTCGGGCTCCACGACAGCGTTCACGTCGCCGGCCGGGTTCAAGCAGGTCCTGGCGAAGGTGAGCACGACGTACACGCTGACGGATCTGACGACTCGTCAGGTCGTCACGTTCGATGTGAACGGGAATGCTACGTCGGTGGCCGACCGGAATGGGAACACCACGACGATCAACGGCCCGTCGGGGGTGCCAACGTCTGTTGTATCCACGGCCGGCCCGGTAGCTGCCCGGACGGCTACTCTCAGCTATGACGCCGGTGCGCTGTCGTTGTCGGTGACGCAGAGCGCGAACCAGTACAACACCCGTACGGTGACCTACACCAAGGATTCGAGTTCGAACTTGACGTCTTTCGTTGATGCGGCTGGGAATATCACGACGTTTGGGTACACTGGCACCGATCTGACCCGGATTACTGGCCCGTCGGGGGCGGTGACGACGATCAGCTACAGCGGGACGACGCACATGGTCTCCACGATCAACCAGCAGAACACGACGGCCGGGTCGCCCGGGACGTCCACGACACGGTTGAGCTACCCGTCGACGTCGCAGACGCTCGTCGAGGGACCGAACACGGACCCGGCGGTCGCCGTCGGGGCGGGGGCGCACACCACGTATTCGATCAACCCGGCCCAGGACTTGGTCTTGCAGGCGACCGATCCGATGGGACGGGTGCGGTCCAAGACGTATACCGGCAACTCGGACACCCTGACGGCGACGGTCGAGGCCACCGGCGCCCCCGGCGCCGGCACGACGAGCGGCACGTATGGTGCCAACGGCGGGAACTCCCTGACGAAGGTGCAGTCCCCGGGGGGAGCATCATCGTCGACGACGTATAACACGGCGGCGAACACGGCCTACCTTCCGGCTACGGCGACGGATGCCGACGGGAATCAGAGCCTCCTGACCTACAACGGTGCCGGCAACCCGCTCACCAGCGCGGACGCAACCGGTGCGGTGGCCGCGGTAACGCCCAACATGGACGGCACCGTGGCGACGGCGACCGGTCCGGGCAACGGCAGCAACAACACCGTCTACACCTATAACGGAAACCATCAGCTGGCCACGGTCACCCCGGTGACCGGGTCCAGCCTCGGGGTGAAAACGTATACCTATGACCCGTATGGCCGGGTCGCCTCCCAGACCGATGGGCGGGGAAACACGACCCGGTACAGCTACGACCAGGATGATCGCCTGCTCAGTGTTGCTCTGGCGGATGGCTCGGCAACGGTGACGAATACCTTCGACGCGGTCGGGAATCTGACCCGGAGTATCAGCCCGACCGGGACGATCACCAACACGTTCGACCAGCTCAATCGTCAACTCACGACTGCCAACACGGCTGGCGGTTCCGAGACGTACACCTACGACAAGGCCTCCAACGAGGCCACGTCCGCCGATTCGTTCGGGACCTACACGAACACGTTTGATGCGTCCGGTGTGCTCACGAGCACTCAGTATCCCAAGTCGGGGGCGTATCAGTTCACTCGGTATGCGACCGATGCTCAAGGACGGCGCACCGATACGTGGTTGCAGTCCACGAACCCAAACAACTCCTCCTGGGCGGGCCACCAGATCACCAGCTATGATCCCTCCGGCCGCGTCGCCCGGCTGACCTCGTCGACGAACACGGGTACGGCTGCCGCGCCGAACATCGCGGTCGTTTTCGACACCACCTATTGCTACAACTCCGCTTCAGCCGCCCCGACGTGTGGCACCGCCACGGCCACCGACCGCTCCAAACTGCGGTGGTCTCTGGACTCCCTCACTGGCCAGGCCACGACGTATGCCTACGACACGGCGGGCCGGGTCAGCCAGGTCGCCCAATCGGGCAGTTCTGGAGGCAATAGCACCTTTACTTTCAGCTACGATGCTCGAGGTAACCGGCTCAGCCAAGTCGTGACCGGCGCTGCGACGTCCTCGCAAACGCTGACGTATAACGCGGCAAACCAGATCACCACCGCCGGGTACACCTACGACGGCGCGGGGAACCTCACCGCTACCCCGACAGCTGCCTATACGTATAACGGGTTTCAACAGATGACCAGCGCCACCACCAACGGTGTCACCTCGACCTACATCTACGCGGGCGCCGACCAGAAAGCCGTCCTGACCGAAAGCACTCCCACCCGCACCTACTCGATCGGCTACGGCAAGAACGATGCCCAGGGTAACCCCGAGGTCACCACATACACCGTCAACGGCAACGGCGCTCATGTGTATAGCGACCCGATTACAGGGCAAGCGCTCATGCTGACCACCTCAACAGGTATCAGTGGCATCTACGTCTGGGACGGCCTTGGCAACCCCGTCGGACTAATCGTTGACTTCGCCAGCAACGTCTTCTCCTACAGCTACGACCCCTACGGCGCGCAAGTCCTCACCGCCGGCGGAACCGGAAACGGCTCCGCACAAAACCCCTACACGTTCAAAGCCGGCATCCAAGACTGGGCTGCTGCGGGGATTTCGGACAGCGGAATTAGTGGATTCGTCTACGCTGCCAGGGCTGGCTGCTGATAACCATAGTGGACTTCGTTGGGCCG
>NZ_JADOUX010000011.1:0-112571 GCF_015751745.1 Cryobacterium sp. CAN_C2 | reverse complement strand
CAAAGTGGCCCGCCAAACGTTTCCATCACGCGGACTGGCCACAACCGCTCCACGAGCCAGAAATCACTATCCAAACGCTTAACTGAACGGTATTGAGGCTTAGACGCGCAGAGCGGATGCTCCGCTCCCGTGCCACACGTATTGTCGGCGACGCCCATCATTCCGTGATGGCCGAGCCCCTCTGAACCGCTCCCGGCCCGTTGGGCGGGTCTGTCGAGAGAACTCTGGCCACATCTCCCTAGATGAAGATCCCCAAATGGGGCGTGCCCCCCACTCTGTAGACTGAAACCAGCCGACATCGGTGTCATATTGGGGAACGCTCGTAGGGTCCGAAAGCTATTGTGTTGATGGTTCTATTTAGTAATAGGAATGGTGAGATTGTTGGGCAAGCGGACGGATGCAGCCGGGGAACGAATACCTCTAGTCACTACGATGGCTGTGGCCATCGCGGCCTTATGCGATTTCCCAGCTTACGTCGGCTTCGGCGGCGTATCTGGATCCGCTATTCTAACTGCACTCGTCGCTCTTTTTGGGATCGTCTCCCTGCCATCTCTAATTGCTGCGCCCCGCGGTGCAGTGCGTCCACTCCTACCGTTTGCTTTATTAGCAATATGGTCTACGTTTCTTGCGATCGTTCTCGGCACCTCCGTCGGAGGTTTTCAAACAATTCTGATTTTCTGGCTGTTCGTGTCTGTCGCCATGTTGACTGCGTCGTATACAGGCAGTCTTGGGCTAGAAAGACTGCGGCGACAGCTTGTCATGATCGGTTGGATCATTGGCACTGGTTATGCACTAATTCTCGTTAGTGGCGGTTTGGGCGCGAGCGGATTCTTCGGACGAAGATCGTTTGCTCTTGAGGCACTCGTCCTCATGGCCGCCACTGTTCCATATGTCATCAACTCAAGTAAATGGGCTCGCAATCTTCCGATTTTTCTTGCCGCGCTCATGACAGCAAGTCTTTCCCGCACAGCGATAGTTGCGGGCGCCCTATTGTTGACTATAAGAGCATCCCTCAGCCATCAGGGGTTTCGACGAAATAGATTTCTAGCTCTCGGTTTTCTTGCGCTGGCGGCCGTAATTGGTGCCGTCCTGACCATCCCATTTGTTAGAGAGCGATTCACCGGTGGCGACCAAGCCTTTCAAGTCGGGGGCATCGTTATCAGTAGTCAAGGCCGAGACAAGATTTGGGCAGCAGTGCTACAGGGCGCCCTGCGTTCTCCGCTTATCGGTCAGGGGCCAGGTTCAGTCAAACTTCAAGTTGCGTCTCTCATTCCCGGACAAGCTGAACCTCACAACGATTTCTTGCGTGTTTACTTCGACGCCGGCCTAATCGGACTTGCCTTGTTCCTTTGGGCGCTATTGGCACTCTTCACTGCAACTGCAAAAAGAGCACGGAGAGCGCCGACGCAAATTGAAGCAGCGCCGCATCTAAGTGCTTTACTCGCACTCGTCGTTTTCGTCTTCGGATGCCTGACCGACAACCCTCTTGTGTATCCGTTCGTGGTAGCGCCACTCGCGGTAATCGTCGGGATTTCGCTCGCTACGCCCCTACCGCAAAAATTAAATACAATGAAATCTGACCGCGCCAAATGGAGGACGATTCCTGTTTCTGCATCCGCAGCGAATGGCACCTACACTCAATAGCACCCCAGCGCGAGGCGAGATTATAGAGGGAAGAGAAATCCAGCGTGAACTACCGAGTTTTATCAGGCCGACCTAGAAAAGCGGCATCCGAAGCATGAGAGCCAGAATGAGAAGTATCAAGAAACTCATGCGAAGTATTAGCATGATGCCCAACCAGTTCATCATGCGGAGAGCGGGCGTGCGCTTAGGTTCAAACGTCCTCTCGTATGGTCGGGTTCGCGTGGACCGAGCGGCCGGGAGCACAATTTCTCTCGCCGATAACGTCATCCTCAATGCCGACATTCGTCGAAACACTCTGGAAGCGCGGGGTCCGGTTATCCTGAAGACGCTGCGCCCTGGAGCACGACTGAGCGTTGGCAAGGACTCTGGAATCACGAGTGCCACAATCAGTGCTGCCTGGGATGTCTCGATTGGCAATCGCGTACTGATTGGTGCGGGGGTGCTCATAACTGATTCGGATCACCATGTTGTGAAGCCGCCTCCCGGCGCCTCTCGGCGGCACCTTGGCTTCCCCGAACCCCTGGAGAAACACCGTGTGATTATCGGGAATGACGTGTTTATCGGCGCCCGGGCCATCGTTCTCAAGGGCGTCTCCATAGGTGACCGGTCAGTTGTTGGAGCTGGATCAGTCGTGACAAGCGACGTCCCGGCGGACGTGATTGCCGCTGGCAATCCCAGTCGAGTCCTTGGAAGCCTCTCCCCCCTTGGACACCCTAAATTACAAGGGAGCAACGCTGAAGGGATAACTCGTGCTCATTAGGCGGCTGAAGGTCGCGTATTGGAGACGACGTACGATTCGACAGAATGTCTCCGTTGGGGAACGTTTTGTTTTCGGTACCAACTCAATCGTGTGGGCACCTCGAAGGCTGGTAATCGGAAGCAACGTAAGTGTGGGGTCCAATGTGCGAATCGAAGTGGACGGCCGAATCGGGGATGATGTGCTAATCGCGAATGGTGTGGGTATTGTCGGCCGCGAGGATCACGACATGGCACAGGTCGGCATTTCGATACGTGATTCGCGATGGGTCGGACGATTCCCGGATGAGATGAGCCACATCACCGTCGTGGGTTCAGACGTATGGATCGGGTACGCCGCAACCGTTCTATCGGGAGTGACGATTGGAGACAGCAGCATTATTGGCGCTGGCGCCGTCGTCACGAGGAGTATCCCATCCAACTCGATAGCAGTCGGCAATCCCGCAAGAGTTGTAGGCACTAGGTTTGACGAAGTCGCCTTTGTTGAGCACTGGGAGGCTTTGAATTCGGCTGGCATCGTGAGGATGACAGCGTAAGTTCGCTCATGGGATCTGGAGAATCTAATCTCGGGTCAACTTCCAAGTTCCACAAGCGTTTAGAAGAAAGCCCCGGTCAGAAAAATAATGGAACAACTCCGCGTTCTTTATGTTCCGAATGAGGATGGTGCGTTCAGGCAGGTTGGCCTGAGGCGCCCGTTCGCGAATCTTGTTAACCAGAAGTTAATTGAGCAAGTGAGTGTGTTCAGCTTGCAGTGGCGCATTCGGAACGGCGGTGACGCCGAGCGGCATCGACAGGACTTGGTGCGTCATGTGCGTGCGTTCAAACCCAACGTAATCCTGATGCAACACCTTGGTTCAACGGGTTTGAAGGACAAGCATTTCCAAGCGATGCGGACGAATTCAGATTTCGAGATAATCTATCACGAGGGCGATCCATATAGTCGTTTCCTGCATCCCCTTCCATCTGCGGCGAGAGCGGCAGGACGTTCTGCCGACGTCGTATTTACCGTTGGCACCGGAACATTTGCAGAGAATTTTCGCAGGTCTGGATCAAGCGATGTGCGTTGGGCGGCGAGCGCGTTCGATGCAGAGCGTTTCAGATACGCCGCGGTCAGTCAAGCCCAGCAGCGCACGCACGACGTCGTGATCGTCGCAAACCGAAATCGTCCTCGTTTCAAGGGCCACCCGAACTGGAGGCAGAGGATTGAATTCGTATCGTACCTACAGGATCGACTGGGTGACAGGCTCGCCGTCTACGGAAATGGTTGGACGGGTGTGGGAGCCATGGGACCGGTTGCTTTCCCCGCCCAGAGCGAGGCAATACGTTCGGCTTGGATTAGCGCAAACTGGGATCATTACGCTGGCGAGCCGAGCTATTTTTCGAATCGACTCCCGATCTCGCTTGCATCGGGATCCATTCATGCCACAACGCATCACCCCGAATATGACGAGGTCTTCCCGGAGTGCACCAGGCCATTCCTCCTCCTTGGCAAGACCTATAAGAGCCTTGCCGATTCAATTGAACGGGTCTTGACAGAGACGTCACCCGCGGAACGCATCTGTCTGAGCCAGCAGGCGCAGGCATTTGCTCACGCGCACTATCGGCAAGATGACCAGTTGGTTTCCTTCCTCAACTACAGGGCCGTTCGGGTGGATCCTCAAGCCGCTCGTAACGCGTGGGATATTGATGCGCCGGCGCTAGACGGGCTCTAGCAGTCGCGCGTCGAACAACAGCCAACCAGAATCCGTCAGAAGCAGCCAAAGCTGAAGTCGGGTGGGTATGCCAGAGCGGCCCGTGGTCGAATCGTGCTAACGGAACGCCCGCAGGGTAGACAAAATCTACCGTCAACTCAGATTCTTGGCCCCGCCGCCATCTTCGACGGACGCGGCATGCTGGTATTTGAACGTCTTGAAGGGAGAGTGAACAAATGAGAGCAAGACCGTTCGGGACCCTGGGGCTGAGATTTAGGCTAAGACTCGAGGGGCGTTTCAACGCATTTGCGCATACTGCCGCGTTTTGGCTGGATAGGAAATGGGCGCAACCCCCCACGCACACCAATCCTTCACGATCAGCGGGAGCATATTTGGAAATAGAAGTTCACCCCTATGCTCTGATCGGTCGTCAAGTCTCCTCGTGGGTTTCGGGGTACTTGTGGGCGAAGGATCTTGATTTCGAATGTGCTGGCGGCGCCCTAACAAAAGACCCTGAAGGGCTCTTTGATTTTTCTCGTGTCACGTCGCGCCCTCCTGAGTCCGGTGTCAAGCGCGTTTGGCTGACGCCAGTCGGCGACCAGAGTGACCCTCGGGTTGCCAGGATTTTGCGCGCACAAGTGGCAAGCGTCAAGGCGAAATTCCCTGATCTCGTTTTAATGTTCCGAAGCTCCCTTGATCCGGGACTCTGGGGTCAGGTGCCGACGGAAGGTGCCGTCAGGGGTGCGTTGCAGGCGGGCAGCCCGGGTGAAAAATTCGATAGACAAGAAGCGCAGGCGGAGTATGTGGCAAGCCACGTGCGTCGGGGCGCGGATATTCATGAGAACCATATGGGCGGCGCGGGGGGCATCAATCGGTGGGTACTTGAAGATTGGCACGTAGAGGTCGTCAAAGCGCTTAGGGCAACTGATGGCTTTGATGACATGGAGATACAGGTCTATGCGCTAGAGCAGCCTAAAGATTTCCCGCTACTGGCCCTAGCTGGAGTTCTGGTGAAACTAAATGGAGACAGAGATACTGATCTCATCGAGTTCGCCTCGGCAAGACTTTTGGTCTTGTCTTCGAGTTCGTTCAGCTTCACTGCGGCTTTGGCATCCCGCAACGTGATCCTTGGACGAGTTCCTTGGTGGCACAAGGTTCCCGATACCGGGCGCTGGGTAAATATTGATGCGAAAGGGAACTTCAGTACTACCCAACTCTCAGCAGCGATTGCCGGGGGAGTCTAGGCCTTGGGCACCGGTCGAAACCTCCTTGTCGGCGCCGCTTGGATGTATGGAGCGCAAGCTATTTCGGTTTTGGTGCAGTTCGCGTACGCGGCAATAACTTCGCGGTATGTCGCGCCAGCTGGGTTCGGAGCATATGCCATCGCCCTTTCTGTGGCCGGCCTCGTCGCCCTCCTGTCCTCAGGAGGAATCGCCCAGTCCGTAGCACGCATGACGGAGCTCGACCGTCCGCACATTAGGGCACTAGTTAGTTACGCACTGATTCTTGGAGGAGGAGCGGCGGCGTTTGTGTGGCTAAGCTCTCCGTTTTGGGCCTCAGCATGGGGGGACGTAAGCGCAACGCCGGTGATTCGCTGGCTAGCGGTGAGCTCGTTTGTCGCTCCGCTCAGTGGAATTGCGACAACTCTCATGCGCAGGAAAGGTAGTTTTCGAGCACTCGCTCTGATTGCCCTTCTGAGCAATCTGGTGGGTATGGGAGCCGGTGCCATCGCTGTAATCGAGTTTAAATCTGCGAGCGCGCTCGTGATGTCCTCCATTGTCGCCCAGCTCTTGCTTGTGCTAGGCGCACTCTCCCTCACAGGTGGAGATCTTTGGGGTCTAGCGCGGCTGAAGCGGGCACGAAACGAGGTCCGGTTCAGTGGCCATCTTACGGCCATCAAGTTCGTGGAGTACCTCATTGGCAACATCACAAAATTCAGCACGAGTCGTGCGATCGGGTCATCGTATTTCGGCTACTGGAACCGTGCTGATGTGCTGACTTCTGTGCCTTTTCAACAAGTACAGGTTGCGCTGATCCAGGCGATATCTCCGGAATTTCGGCATGACATTGGCAATGCGGAGCGCGCTCGTCACGTCTGGACGGACCTTCTCATTCTCGTTGCCTGGTTTGCCTTGCCGCTGAGTGCACTCGCCGCGGTGATCATGCCCGCCTTGGTTCCGATTTTTTTTGGCCCGGGTTGGACCATCACGTCAGCGCTCGTTGTGCCTCTCGCGCTCTCCGCGGGGCTTCAAATGATGTCGATGGTCCTTTCCAGCGCGGTGGAGACGTTGGGGAGGTTCAGCTGGATGTGGATCACGTCTGCGCTTCTCCTTGCCGTCCAAGTTGCCGGGGCAATGAGCGTGTTCGTGTATCAGGACATCATCTTTGCAATGGTTGCTCTCATCGTCACCCAAATCGCTCGACATTCAGTACAAATTGCACTGTGCGGAAAGAACGGATACTTAAATATCACGAGACTCGCGCGGAACTACCTCGTCGTCGTCGTGTTCTCCACCTTGGTCGCGGCCATCGGAGTGGGTGTGTGCACTCTCGTACCGTTAGCTCTTACGTCGCCGACTTTGTGGGGCCTGATCGCTCTCATCGTGTTCGGAGCGGCCGTACTTCTGTGGCGATTCCGTGACCGCCTGCCTCCCGTGATTCTGGCAAAAAAGTATGGATTATTTGGGCGGGAGTCTTAGCACGTCCAGCGAAACGGTGCACCTACTCGTCGCAGAGCAGCTCATATCAGACCTACGACGTTTCCGCCCGAAAACACCGCGAGGTCGAAAACCATATTTTCGCTTTCAGCTTTTCGGTATACGACACCACATTGGCTTCGCTAACTCTCACCGTTTTGATATCGAGCCTTGACACTGCTAATCAAGTGTCTCGCCCACCAGAGAATATACGTCGCGTATACATATAGAGGCCACTTTCTCTGCGCGCCCTTCTTGATTATCCGGGTAAGGGACGCATAGTGGCCACCTCCCTTTAGGCCAACAAACCTGCGCCACTGGCGTCGGACCCCATCACGCGGCTCGGGCGAATTCCTGGCGCACACTCCGCGACTTACGGGCAGCAATAGTGCTGGAATATTGAGCCGCCCACAACGCAGACCATAGTCAATGTCGGCCAGTGAATGTGAGTATTCTCCATCGATGCCACCTAACTGAATCGCAGTCGGCATGGAGACGAAGACCAAATTTCCGTTAAAGGAGTCAAGTGGAATCAGCAGGGGGCCAGGCGCTACTGTGCTGAAGCCGAGAGGATGCCAGCCGGTTTTTTTAAGCCCGCCATAGGTAATATCACCTGTGTCACCGTCGCGCATAGCTCCGATGTACACGGTGTTGACCGCCATGGCATCCAAGTCGTGGAAGGCGGTCGTGTCGAGGATGACATCGTCATTGAGCCAAACTATCCAACTTTCTGAACTCTGCTGGGAAACAGGCCTGCTCCATACATCCAATTCGGCGCGGGCCATACTGCGCGCCCAGTACGCAGATCCATCGCCTGAAAGCACAGTGATATCGGCTCCCATTTCACTTAGTGCTGCCGACGATCCATCGGTTGAACCGTCATCGTAAACCGTGAAGTCAACGTTAACATGGGCAGTTTCGGCTGCTGCGATGGCTGAACGTATCGACCCGACAGTGAGGTCCCGACGATTGTGGCAGGCCATGATGACGTGCAGTTGTTTCATCGCTCTGTGTCCAGCGCTCGCATGATCCCACCCATATAGTTTTCTACCATTGCCTCAAGCGTGTATTGCTCGCTAGAGATGAGGCAGGCTGCCGACAAACTTAATAGCAGCTTCTGATCGGCAAGCACTGCAGCGAGTTCTCTGCCAAATTCTCTTACATCGTCTGGAGTGATGATGGCGTTCACGCCAGACTCAAGGTACTCCTGCTCGGGGGCATGCCACGCCCAGTCGGTCGTGACAATCGGTGTACCCGCGGCAAAACTATCAACAGCGACAAGGCCAACTCGTCCAGGCATAGCCATGACTTGGACGGAGGCCAAAGCCACTAACTTAGCCTGACCACGCGCTGTGCCGAGATAAGTGATCCAGCTTTCTGATCGGGCCCATTCTTCTACGTCGTCTCGTAGAGCCCCATCTCCAGCCACCAGCAATCGGAAGTCATGGTTCAGAGTATGCGTTATCTTCGCGGCTTCGAACAAGAAATCCAGCCGCTTAGATTCGTCGAGGGCGCCCAAGAAGATTGCAGTATTTCCCCGCAGATCATGATCGTGGCTAAAGTTTGTGACGGTACCGGGCTCAACTGATGCGACTCCCAGACGCAGGGCAGTTGTGTCAATTGAGTTCTGTACCACGGTGGTTTGACCACGGGGGTATCCATCTGAGATGATCGCGAGCGCACCGCCTTCTGTGTAAGCAAAAAACCAGTCCGAGCGTGATGTCAACCATTGTCGAACTCTTCTGTCTAAATTTCCCGTTGGCCGCGTATAGTCACGTCCATGTCCCCACAGGGCCACCAGTGGCTTTCGCCGACGTGCCGGCCCTAGCAGCCAATACGAATCCAAATTCCGTCGTGCCTGCTCGAGCACCACCAAGTCGGCGCCGCGAATAGCCTCAGCCACTCGTCTCAAGACAACGCGACGGCCCCAGAGAGAAACCTCACGCTGACGAAAGAACTGCACGAATGAAACTGTGCCCGAATCGGCACGCAAGTTCTGCGTCTCACTTGGGCGTCCGCAGGCAACTACGAGGTCAACCTGTTCCTCCGCCGCACGGGTTCGAAGCGCCTGATAAAAGGGAACACGGTAGGTTGGAATGTATTCCTGCAGAATAACGACCCTACGCATGCTTCCGTCCAGTCACGCGGTGGGACGCGGCGAGGAGGTTCTGATACAGTTCGTTGGTGCGCTCGAGAAAAGCCTCCCGACGATAGTTATGCTCATAATGGCATCGCGCACGGGTAGCGAAGAGTTCCGCTTGAGCTCGGGCCTTATTGAGGGCGTCTTGAAGTCCAGCCCAGTCGGCGAAGATAGTGCCAGCGCCAGCCTCGGCCAAGTCGTCTGCGCCGCTGCTCCCTGCCATCGCGACGACCATCCTCCCCGCCGCTAGCGCCTCGATATATGAGAGCGGGAGCCCTTCCGCCCACTCGCTCGGGAGTAGCAGCCCACGAGCCTCTGCAAGTACGGTTGGCACCGCATCATGGTCGAGCCGACCAAGGTAGGACACATTCGGCACGGATTCGGTAGCGTTTTCGACAGGGTTGCGCAGCGGCCCGTCTCCGTAAATACGTAACGTTTGTGATTCCGGCCAGTGCTTGATCAGGTTGAGAATACCCTTTTCTTGCGACAGCCGACCGATGTAGACCCAGTCATTGCCTGGAACGATAAGCGGAGAGAAACTGGAATCGTGGACAAAATTGGGTATTACTGAAGTTTTGTGTTGCGGGAGACCGAATTCTGTATACATTCGTCTAGCTCTTTCAGTGAGCACGACGATAGCATCTGCACGATTCAGTAGCGGGTCGCCAGAGACCCCATTTCGACTGCGAACGGCTAGCGGGATAGTGGCGACTTTTGAGCCACGGTAACAGGCGTGTTTTACTGCGGCCAGCGTGGTCGTGTCAGGGCACAAAGTGCATTCGGCACCGTCACGGAACAGTGTGCCAGCGGCGCAGACCGGTCGGAAGTTGTGAAGTGTCGCCACCAACGGTCCATGCCATTGATTTAGCCAATAAGTTCCCCAATTTGGAAAAAGATTGTGCACATGCACTATGTCGGGGGCGAAATCATTCAGCTCTCGCAGCGGTGACGCTCCCTTACCCGTTGCAACATTGACAGCGGTAGAGAGCTTGTAGCCGCGCTTTCCTTCGAGCTCATCGGTGCGTGTTGCGATAACGCGCACATCAAAACCGTAGTCCCTGAGAGCTTTTGCTTGGGCGTCAACGACGACGTTCTCGCCGCTCGGCTGGCGGCTTGAGTAGTAACTGTGTACAAGGGCAATTTTCACTGCACGCCTCTTTTCGAAAAAAATCATTCCGACTACACAAGCGTGGAGAGAGCTGAGACTGCGATATTTATCGAGTTAGATTGCAGCCAAGACTCCGCGACTTGGGCGTTGGTCGGAGTGGAGCTAGCGACGGGCGCGTATCGAGCGAAATGCCGCCTTCAGGAAAATTGCGTTTCCCACCAGATAGCGATGCCCCAATCGGCGAGGCTCAGACGCAAATCGGAAGAGCCATTCCGTTCCAGAATTCTGCATCCATACTGGAGCTTCTGGCCTTGTGCCAGCGACAAAATCGAACGCGGCACCTACCCCGACGACGGGTAGGCCTAGCCGAGGAGCCAGCGCGGACGCAATGAAGTCTTGTTTCGGCGTACCCAAGCCAACCCATACGACCTCAGCTGAGGTCTCTCTTACGGCTCGGGCACAATCGTCGACGTAGCTCTCCGAAATGGGTGCGAAGGGCGGTGAATAACTTCCAACAATTTCTGCGTCCGGAAACCGTGACTTTACGTTGGTCTCAAGTGCTGCCAGCGTCTCCGGGGATCCACCGAGGAAGAAATGCCGAAGCCCCTGATGCTGTCCCTCCTCCAAGACTCTTGTGAAAAGCGAGGGGCCGCGCACTCGGCCAGGCTGTGATTGGCTGCCTTGACAATTGAGCTGCATAACCTTCACGACGGGAGTTCCATCGGGGAAATTGATGCCGCTTGCCTTTAAGAGTGTGCGATAACTGTCTTCACCCTCGGCGAGCGCGACACAATAAGCATTCGCGAGACGCACTGCGATCGGCGTTGGGTTGCCTTTGGAGGTGGCGATGAGCCATTTGGTGGCCTGCTCTAAATTTGTAATTGCGAAGGGAACGTGGCCAACGGTTGAGTAGTCGAATTCCTTGACCTCAGCTTGAAACACTATTAACCCACCTAGTTCTTTTTCGAACGGGAGATCAGTGTTGATCTTCTAAGGCAGGTGCCCCCCTCCTTGAGTTTAGGGCACAGCGCGCCGCGCTTCGCTTTGAGGATCCTGGCTGGTGGGTCGTCGGATGTTGTTACAGAACGAGGTTGACGTCCTCGATCCAATGTTCAGTCGAGCACCATCGTGCTTGGCTACCCGTGCGCAGAGGAGTCACCTCGCCGCCGCAGTACCGGCAGGCAGACGACGTGCGGGGTATTTTGTCGCGAAGTCGAACGCGTTTCGCTTGTCCAAGCGCAGGGTATGGGGTGTGCTTCGCCAGCCATTTCTGGAACGGACGGGTAGACGTGTGGGGCATGAGGGGCATCCTTCGGGCTACGAAAAAAGTCGGGTCGAACGTAGAACGAGTGGGTAAGCACAAGCACGTTTATCGGAATGTAGCCCAGGAGCGTGACAAAAGCGAGCGATAGTGACGAATCGTCGACTTATGCAGCGCCTGCTCAGCATCGGCCCGTCGAGAATCCGGGGCAGAGGCGGCTGTAAACTTGGCGGAGTTTGCATTTGGGCACAGGGGGAGTCATGGCAAAACGCGCGTTGATTACAGGTATTACGGGGCAAGACGGCTCCTACTTGGCTGAGCTGCTGCTGGCCAAGGGCTATGAGGTGCACGGGCTGATTCGGCGGGCATCCACTTTTAATACGTCGCGCATCGATCACCTATATGTGGACCCGCACGACGAGGGCGCGAAGCTGTTTCTGCACTACGGCGACCTGAGCGACGGATCGCGCCTGGTGACCCTGCTCGCCAAGATTCAGCCCGACGAGGTCTACAACCTTGCCGCGCAGTCGCACGTGCGTGTTTCGTTTGACGAGCCCGAGCACACGGCGGACACCACGGGCATGGGCACGATTCGCCTGCTTGAAGCCGTGCGCATGTCGGGCATTCACTGCCGGTTCTACCAGGCGTCGAGCTCAGAGATGTTCGGCGCCACCCCGCCGCCGCAGAACGAAGACACGCCATTTTATCCGCGCTCTCCGTATGGAGCCGCCAAGGTCTACAGCTACTGGATCACCAAGAACTACCGCGAGGCGTACGACATGTTCGCCGTGAACGGCATTCTGTTCAATCACGAATCCCCGCGCCGCGGTGAAACCTTTGTGACGCGCAAGATCACCCGCGCCGTCGCTGCCATTCACGCCGGCAAGCAAGACCACGTCTACCTCGGCAACCTCGACTCCATTCGCGACTGGGGCTACGCCGCCGAATACGTGGAGGGTATGTGGCGCATGCTGCAGGCCGACGAGCCCGAAGACTTCGTGCTCGCCACCGGAGGAAGCTACACCGTGCGCGACTTTGTCGAAGCCTCGTTCAGCCGCGCTGGCCTCGACTGGCAGAAGCACGTGCGCTTCGACGAACGCTACCTGCGCCCCACCGAGGTCGACGCCCTGGTCGGCGACGCCTCCAAGGCAGCGGATGTTCTGGGCTGGGTTCCCGAGGTCGACACTGCCGAGCTCGCCCGCATCATGGTGGATGCTGACATGGAGCTGCTGAAGCACCGCGGTGAGGACTGGATCGACCAGCCCAAGCTCGCCAGCTGGGGCACCGCGCTGGTCGCTGCCCGGTGACGTTCGTACCGGCAGCGCTCGACCGCGCGTCAACGTTCTATGTGGCCGGGCACCGCGGACTCGTCGGGTCGGCCATTTGGCGGCTGCTCGAGGCTGAAGGGTTCACCGACCTGGTCGGGCGAACATCCGCTGAGCTTGACCTTAAAGATCGCGCGGCGGTCTTTGCGTTCTTCGCCGAGGCCAAGCCGCGGTATGTGGTCTTGGCCGCGGCCAAGGTGGGCGGCATTCTCGCCAACAACACCTACCCCGTCGACTTTCTGAGTGAGAACCTGCAGATTCAGGTGAACGTGCTGGATGCCGCGGTGGCGGCCGGTGTTGAACGCCTGCTGTTTCTGGGGTCGTCGTGCATCTACCCGCGGCTGGCTGCGCAACCGATACGGGAAAACTCTCTGCTCACCGGGCACCTGGAGCCCACGAACGACGCCTACGCGATCGCGAAGATCGCCGGCATTCTGCAGGTGCAGGCGGTGCGGCGCCAGTACGGGCTGCCGTGGATCTCGGCGATGCCGACGAACCTCTATGGCCCGGGCGACAACTTCTCGCCGGTGGGGTCGCACGTGCTGCCCGCGCTGATTCGGCGCTACGACGAGGCGGCGGTATCGGGGGCTGCGTCGGTGACGAACTGGGGAACCGGCACGCCGCGGCGCGAGTTTTTGCACGTGGACGATATGGCATCCGCTTGTTTGCATTTGATGGAGCATTATGACGGGCCGGAGCAGGTGAACGTTGGCACCGGGTCGGATGTGACGATTCGGGAAATCGCCGAGACGATTGCGCGGGTGGTCGGGTATTCAGGGGCGACCGAGTGGGATGCGTCGAAGCCCGATGGCACGCCGCAGAAGCTGCTCGATGTGTCGAAGCTGGCTGACGCCGGGTGGCGGTCGTCGATCGGGCTTGAGGATGGGTTGCGGTCGACGGTGGAGTGGTACCGGGCGCAGGCGGGGGAGTTGCGGGAGTAGGACACGTTGGTCGAGCTTGTTTACGCGTTGGTCGAGCTTGTCGAGACCATTTAGGTTCGCGGGGGTGTGGTCTCGACGGGCTCGACCAACGGTGGAAGCTCGACCAGCCGCGGGTGAGCGAGGCCGTCTGACCTGCTCACAGCGGGACAGCTTCGCTCAGGGCTCGCTCGGTGAGATTTTCGCGAAGGTTCACGGCCGGTACGACATCAACCGTGAAAGCGCAGTAGACGCGAAACCTCTGGCTGGTGCCGACCTATTGCAGCTGCGATGTCACGCTGAGTTAGGCCAGCGGTTCGTCCGGAACGCACGGCCTGTACGAGAAATGAGCGGGAGCGTTGGTGCAGCTCGTCCGCAGCGACGGCATCGGCGCGGAGGCGATCGAGAACGCTGATAGCAAATGCTTTCACGTCACTGACGAACTGAGATGGGGTTTTCAGGGAGTTTGACCCCGGCGGGGTTAATGGTTGCGCAGGGAGTCGATCAGCTCACTCTTGGTTTTCTTGGAGTATCCGGTGAGGCCGAGTTCTTTGGCACGACTCTTCAGCTCGGGCACGGTGTAGTCGTCGTAGGAACCGCTTTCGCCGCCCTTGCGGCCGACAGCGGAACGGCCCCGCTTCGCTGCGGCGTTCGAGATGCGGGCGGCTTTCTCTTTGGATGCCCCGTCGTCGCGCAGTTCCTCGTACAGCTCGGGGTCTTTTAGGCTGGCGTTACGCTTGTCTGGCATCTCGAGGTTCCAGTCTCTGTAGGTTTGTGCGCCTGCGTGGGGCAGATATCGGAGCCAGAGTAGCACCAGAGCAATGTCGGACGAGCTTGTTCACGCGTTGGTCGAGCCTCTTTAAGCGTTGGTCGAGCTTGTCGAGACCATCTAGTCTCGCGGGGGTGTGGTCTCTCACCGACGGGCTCGACCAACATCGGTAGGGGCTCGACCGACGGGGCCGGCTTCTTGCTCAGGCCGGGAGATCGTCGAGGCGACCCTCGATGAGCGTGATGCGCTTGTGTGCGCGGCCGGGCGAGGCCACAATGCCAGGGAATGGGCGCAGTAGTGCTCGTGTGCCGACGGCCGGTCGCCGAGAAAACAGAAAATGGCGAGGTGATTCTCATGGCGAGCGGAGCTGAAGAATCCGGCGACGACATGGTTGTCGGTCGAACCAACACCAGCGAGGATCGAACACTGTTGCTGGCAATCAACGGTGACAACGCCCCCGACGGCTACGGGGAGGACTTCGTTCTGAATGTTTTGACCCAGGGTGACAAGGTGCTCGTTTCTACTCCGCACGGCGTCGATGCGATCCATGCCAAGGGGACGGTGTCTTTTGCAACCGGTGGTGCCATTGGCACTATCCCGGCCGGCAACGGCATCATCGCGCAGGGCCTCAACGGGGTTGTCGGCTACGTGCACGACGTCGCTCGGAACAAGCCACTGGAGAGCTCCGTCGGCGCGGGGCTGCTCGGTGTGGGCGGGGCCAATGCCGCGGGCGTTTTCGGCAGTGGACAGAACGGAATCGTCGGCTATGAGCAGGCGACCGGTCGCGATCTCGCCTTCGAGGCAGGGCAAAAGGCCGGCGTACTGGGGCGCGGCGAGACCGGCGTCAGCGGTGACGGTGCGAACGGTGCCGGCGTATTCGGTCGCGGCGTTCCCGGCGTTCAGGGGCAATCGACGGGTGGGCCGGGAGTTGTGGCGCTCGGGCTGACGGGCCTGGTCGCGACGGGAACCGGCGGCCCGGGGGCACTCGTCTCGTCGACGTCGGAGCAGGCTGCGGTTTTGGAATCCACACGCATGGCCCAGCTGCTTCTCGTTCCCCTGCGCATCGAAGGCCCGCTGGACCTCAAAAGGTCAACGGCCGGGGAACTACTGACCACAGTCTGGGCTGACAAAGAGCAGCGCGATAAAGAAATTGTGAGTCTCTGGTTCTGCAAGGTGGGCGGCGACCCGACGCAGTCGAACTGGGTGAAGCTCGCTTAGCCTCGTTTGCTGCGGATCAACATCCGTCGCACATAGCGCGGGTTAGGCGGGCGGTTGCTCACCGCTGGGGGCTTTCGTATCGACGGGTGCAGTGCTGACCTTGGGCTCGTCGTGGTGCAGTACAACGTGCAGGTCGGCGGCCGATTCTTCTTTCAGACGCTCCCAGGTGGATTTCGATACGTGTTTCATGGTCTGGCTCTCCATTCGTCCCGGTCAGAGACGCGGGGAGGGTATCTCTGAGAAGTATCCTCGACCTCGATGCTGGGGTAATTCGTTGAGAACACACCCAGTGGGCTGTGAAAGCTGTGCCCGAAGGGCGGCTCGGGCGTCGATGGGGGGTGACTGGAGTGCCTGGGGGTGCCGGGGGTGCCTTGGGGGTGGTCTCGTCAGGCTCGACCAACGGGGGAGGAGCCTCTCGGGCGTCGCTGTTTACCCGCGCTTTACCCGCGAGTTCTAGACTGGTATTTTCGCGGCGTGCCGGGCTGCCACGACCTGAACGGGGAATCGTGTGAGCGAGCAGCAGCACAGTGAACCGCAAGGCAGTGCATCGAAAGACCGTGCATCGGCAGGCGCTGCAACGGGCGACAGTGCATCGAAAGACCGTGCATCGGGTACCAGTGAATTGAATGACACCGGGCACGACCAGCATGTGCTGTCGGCGGGCCACCGGGCCACGCCGGCCCGCACCCTCGCCGACATTCTGGCGCACACTGCGGCCCGGCACCCCGATGCCCTCGCCCTCGAAGACGCATCAGGCACGATCAGCTACCGGGGCCTGCTGCGGCGGGTGCAGGCCCAGGCCAACGCGCTGAGCCTGGCCGGGGTGCGCCGCGGCGATACCGTGGGCATTCGCATTCCCTCGGGTACCCGCGACCTCTACGTGTCGATGCTGGCCACGCTGTTCGTGGGGGCCGCCTACGTTCCCGTCGACGCCGACGACCCCGAAGAGCGCGCCCGGCTGGTCTTCTCCGAGGCACACGTGGTCGGCATCATCGGCGAGAACAGCGTGTTCGCGCCGCGCGCGGCACTCGACCTGCAGGCGCTGAAGTGCAGACCGGTGCCGGCCCACGACGACCCGGCACTGGTCTATCCCGCCGGCACCATTCCCACCCCCGACGACGACGCCTGGGTCATTTTCACCTCGGGCTCGACCGGGGTGCCCAAGGGCGTCGCCGTTACCCACCGCTCCGCGGCCGCCTTCGTCGACGCCGAGGCCAACCTGTTTCTGCGCACCGAGCCGATTGTTCCGGGTGACCGGGTGCTGGCCGGTCTCTCCGTGGCCTTCGACGCGAGCTGTGAAGAGATGTGGCTGGCCTGGCGCAACGGTGCCTGCCTGGTGCCGGCGCCACGCTCCCTCGTGCGCAGCGGCGCCGACCTCGGCCCCTGGCTGATCGCGCACGGCATCACCGTCGTGTCGACCGTGCCGACCCTCGCTGCTTTGTGGCCAGAGGAATCGCTCGAAGCCGTGCGCCTGCTCATTTTTGGCGGTGAGGCCTGCCCGCCGGAACTGGTGGCCCGCATCAATACCCGCGGCCGCGAAATCTGGAACACCTACGGCCCGACCGAAGCCACCGTTGTCGCCTGCGGAGCCCTCGTCGACGGCGTGGGCGAGATGCGCATCGGGCTGCCGCTCGACGGGTACAACCTCGCCGTCGTTGACGCTCAGGGTGAGCGGGTCGCCGAGGGAGAGACCGGCGAACTCATCATTGGCGGCGTCGGCCTGGCCCGCTACCTCGACGCTGAGAAAGACGCCGAGAAGTATGCGCCGCATCCACAGCTGGGCTGGCAGCGCGCCTACCGCAGCGGCGACCTCGTGCGTTTCGACCGGGCCGGTCTCGTCTTCGCCGGCCGCGCCGACGACCAGGTGAAACTCGGCGGCCGACGCATCGAACTGGGCGAAGTGGATGCCGCCCTCAACGCTCTCGACAAAGTGGCCGGCGGCGCCGCCGTGGTGCAGATCACTCCGGCCGGCAACCACGTACTCGTCGGGTACATCGCCCTCACCGACGGCTCGGCGCCGTTCGACCGGCAGGCCGCCCTCATCCGGCTGCGCGCGGAACTGCCCGCCGCGCTCGTGCCGCTGCTGGCTATCGTTGACTCCCTGCCGACGCGCACCTCGGGCAAGGTCGACCGGGCGGCACTGCCCTGGCCACTGCCCGATGCGCTGCCCGGGTCGGCCGACGGCGCCGACGACGCGGGGGAGCTGTCGGCGACGGCGGCGTGGTTGGCCGAGGCGTGGGCATCCATCTTGGGAGTGCCGGTCGCGGGGCCCGATGATGATTTCTTCGCCCAGGGCGGCGGGTCACTCTCGGCGGCCCAGTTTGTCTCGGCCGTGCGCGCCCGCCACCCCGAAACCACCGTCGCCGACCTCTACGACCACCCGCGCATCGGGTCGCTCGCCGACGAGCTCGACGCGCGCACGCCCGTCACCCCGCCGGTCGTGCGTGAGGTACTGCCGACACCGGCCCGCAGCCAGCTCGCGCAGACGCTGCTCGGTATTCCCCTGCACGTGCTGAGCGGTGCCCGCTGGCTGGTCTACCTCGCCATCGCGAACAACCTGCTGAGCCTGGCCGGCGCGACCTTCGCGCCGACCCTGTCGTGGTGGTGGGTGGCGCTCGGGTTTGTGCTGTTCGTGACCCCGCCCGGCAAGATGCTCATTGCGGCGGTCGCCGCCCGCCTGCTGCTGCGGGGCGTCTTGCCGGGCAACTACCCGCGGGGCGGGTCGGTGCACCTGCGGCTGTGGCTGGCCGAACAGATCGCGCTGCTCGTCGACGCGGCAAGCCTTGCCGGTGCCCCCTGGATCAGCTATTACGCCCGGGCTCTCGGCGCAGAGATCGGCCCCGATGTTGACCTGCACTCCCTGCCGCCGGTGACCGGCCTGCTCACCATCGGCGCCCAGGCCTCGATCGAACCGGAGGTCGACCTGGCCGGCCACTGGATCGACGGCGACGTGCTGCGCATCGGCCAACTGCACGTGGGCGCCGACGCACGCATCGGCTCCCGCAGCACCCTGCTCGGCGGCACCCACGTGGGCAACGGCGCCGAGATCGAACCCGGCGCCGCGGTGTCGTCGCGGGTACCGGCGGGGGAACGCTGGGCCGGTTCTCCGGCGCGGCGGGTCGGCTCGGCGCGCCGCCCGTGGCCGGCTGAACGCCCGCCGCGGGCCAGCCGCTGGCTCGGCGCTTTCGCGACCGGGTCGGTTGCGATGACCATGATTCCAACCATCGCGCTCGTGCTCGGCGCGGTCATCGTGGGCGCCGTCGTCGGCCACGCCGACAGCCTCGGCGTGGCCGTGCTGCGCGCCGCCCTCATCATGCCGGTCGCCGTCATCGCCGGCGGCCTCGCCTACGCGCTGCTCGTGATCGGGGCCGTGCGCGCCCTCGGTACCGGCCTGCGCGAGGGCTACTACCCGGTGCGCAGCCGCATCGGCTGGCAGGTCTGGATGACCGAACGCATTCTCGACGGCGCCCGCACCGTGCTCTTTGTGGTCTACGCGAGCCTGCTCACGCCCACCTGGCTGCGACTGCTCGGTGCCAGGGTGGGAGCCAACGTCGAGGCGTCGACCGTGCTGTTGCTGCCCTCACTCACGACCATCGCCCCGGCCGCGTTTCTCGCCGACGACACCATGGTGGCCTGCTACGAACTCGGCGGCGGCTGGATGCACATCGGCCCGGCCAAGGTGGGCCGCCGGGCTTTTCTCGGCAACAGCGGCATGGCCGGCCCCGGCCGCACCGTGCCGCGCAACGGGCTCGTCGCGGTGCTCTCATCGACCCCGCGCAAGGCCAAACGCGGGTCGAGCTGGCTCGGCAACCCGCCCGCCCGACTGCGGCGCAAACAAACGGATGCCGACGACTCCCGCACGTTCCACCCTCCCGTTCGGCTGAAAATAGCTCGATCACTGTGGGAACTGCTGCGCATCGTGGCCGGCTTCACCAGCGCCTGGATCGCCCTGCTCGTGCTCGCACTGCTCGACCTGCTCTGGCTGCAGCTCGGCCTCGGCGCGGCGATCGCGCTGTCGGGCGTGGTCATGCTCATCGCCGGCGCGGTGGCCGCCGGCGTCACGACGGTGGTCAAGTGGATGCTGGTCGGGCGCATCGACGCGTCGGAGCATCCGCTCTGGTCATCGTTCATCTGGCGCAACGAGGTCTCGGACAGTTTCGTTGAAATGGTCGCCCGCCCCTGGTTTGCCGAAAAGGCGTCGGGCACGCCGGCGCTCGCCGTGTGGCTGCGCACCCTGGGCGCGTCGGTGGGGCGCGGTGTCTGGTGCGAAACGTACTGGCTGCCCGAGGCGGATCTGGTGCGGCTCGGCGCCGGCAGCACCGTCAACCGCGGCTGTGTCGTGCAGACGCACCTGTTTCACGATCGCATCATGCAGCTCGACGCGGTCGTACTCGAAGACGGCGCAACGCTCGGGCCGAACGGCGTCATTCTGCCGGCGGCTCGCATCGACGCGGGAGCGACCGTGGGCCCCGGCTCGCTCGTGATGCGTGGCGAACGCGTACCGACCGGTTCGCTCTGGTCGGGCAACCCGATCGCGCCGTGGCACCAGCCGCCGTGGACTCGCTAACCGTGCACCCGCTAACCGTGCACCCGTTCACCGTGCATCCGCTCACCGTGCACCCGCTCACCGTGCATCCGTTCACCGTAAGCGTGGAATAGTAAAGCGATGGCCCAGACTCTGCAGACGACCTACGGCTCGGCCAGCGCCGGTGACCCTTATATTGCGACCGGCGGCAACGGCGGCTACATCGCTGAACACTACAACCTGAGCCTGGACTACCGGGTGGCCACCAACCGGCTGAACGCCACCGCGATCATTCGCATGCGGGCCCTCATGCGGCTCGACCGGTTCAGCCTCGACTTCGCCGGGCTGAGCATGGAAAAAGTCACCGTGAACGACGCGCGGCCGACCAAGGTGACGCACAACGCCCGCAAACTCGTGATCACCCTCGCCACAACCATCGAGGCCGGGGCCGTGTTCGAGGTGATGGTGCGCTATCGCGGGGCGCCGCATCCGGTGCGCAGTGTCTGGGGCGATGTCGGCTGGGAAGAACTCGACGACGGCGTGCTCGTCGCCGGGCAGCCGTGCGGGGCACCGTCGTGGTTTCCGTGCAACGACCACCCGAGCAACAAGGCCACCTATCGCATCACAATCGCCTGCGAATCGGGCTACACCGTGGTGTCGAACGGGGTGTTGTCGGCGCAGTCGAGCCGTTCGGGCCGCACGAGCCACACCTACGATGTGCGCGAGCCGATGGCGACCTACCTCGCCTCGGTGCTGATCGGCCGTTACCGGCGCCGTGACCTGGCCGCCGCTCCGGTGGCGCACAGCCTGTACTTTCCGGCTCGGCTGGCGACCCGCGTCGGCACCGATTTCGCCCGCCTCACCGAAATGATCGCCTTCTTCGCCGACCGGTTCGGACCCTACCCGTTCGCGTCATACTCGGTCGTGGTGACCGACGACGAGCTGGAGATTCCCCTCGAGGCGCACGGCCTGGCGGTGTTTGGCAGCAACCACATTGATGGGGAGCACGGCAGCGACCGGCTGATCGCCCACGAACTGGCACACCAGTGGTACGGCAACAGCCTCACCGTGGCCCGCTGGCAGGACATCTGGCTGCAGGAGGGCTTCGCCTGCTACGCCGAATGGCTCTGGGAGGAGGAGCGCGGCGGTCGCACCGCCGACGCCCTCGCCGTGCTGCACCGCGGCAAGGTGGCGGCGTTGCCGCATGACATTATCGTGGGCGACCCCGGCCCGCACGCCATGTTCGACGACCGCGTCTACAAACGCGGCGCGCTGGCCCTGCACGCCATTCGCAAATCGCTCGGTGACGATGCCTTCTTCGCGGCCCTGCGCGCTTACACCGCGGCCCGGCGGCACGGCCGGGTCTCCACCGACGACTTCGTGGAGTTCTTCTCCGAACACACCGGCAGCCGCGCGATCGGCGGTTTCGTGGCCCGCTGGGTGCAGGACCGCGCGGTGCCGAGCCTCTAGGTGTGCGCCGCTGCGCGGGACCTGCGCCGCTTCGCGGGACCTGCGCCGCTTCGCGGGACCTGCGCCGCTGCGTGGGACCTTCGGCGGCGGGGTGGCCCAGGGGTGATGCGTTGCGCGGGAGTTGCGCCGCTGCGTGGGACCTTCGGCGGCGGGGTGACCCAGGGGTGATGCGTTGCGCGGGAGTTGCGCCGCTGCGTGGGACCTTCGGCGGCGCGGTGACCCAGGGGTGATGCGTTGCGCGGGAGTTGCGCCGCTGCGCGCGAGTTGTGGCCTGGCCAGAACTCCCGCGCCACGCGCTACGCGGGACCTGCGCCAGTGTGCGGGACCTTCGGCGGCGCGGTGACCCAGGGGTGATGCGTTGCGCGGGAGTTGCGCCGCTGCGCGCGAGTTGTGGCCTGGCCAGAACTCCCGCGCCACGCGCTACGCGGGACCTGCGCCAGTGTGCGGGACCTTCGGCGGCGCGGTGACCCAGGGGTGATGCGTTGCGCGGGAGTTGCGCCGCTGCGCGCGAGTTGTGGCCTGGCCAGAACTCCCGCGCCACGCGCTACGCGGGACCTGCGCCAGTGTGCGGGACCTTCGGCGGCGGGGTGGCCCAGGGGTGATGCGTTGCGCGGGAGTTGCGCCGCTGCGCGCGAGTTGTGGCCTGGCCAGAACTCCCGCGCCACGCGCTACGCGGGACCTGCGCCAGTGCGCGGGAGTTGCGCCTCCCGCGTAGCGGCGCACCCCCCGCGCACCGTGAAACGGATGCCCCAGCGCCGTCGGTCCCGGTCAGCCGGCCGCAGACATCCGTCAAAAGTGACCTCCACGAGAGGAGCGTGGCGGCCGTGCGGTACTCCTCCACAGGCAGGTGCGGGGCCGGTTGTACGCCAGAGTGGAGATCCTTTCCCCGCAGCGTTCGCCGTCCGGGCACTCTGGCTGCATGTCCCAGCCCAGCCTCGCCCCCGTCGATAGCCCCAGCCTGAGCTCCCGAGTGAGCACCAGTCCCGCCCCGGGCGACGGCCTCATCCTCGCATCTGACCTCGCCAGTGCTCTCGGCGTCGATTTTCGCCTGCGACGGGAAGAATCTCGGGGGCGACTGCAGCGGGTCAGCCGCGGCCTGTACTACCCCAGTGCGCGCTGGAACGAGTTGCGCGAGGATCAGCGCTACCTCATCCGGGTGCGTGGGGCCGCCCTCATCCGGCGCGGTCAGGCCGTGCTCAGTCACCACTCGGCCGCCGTGCTCTGGGGGCTGCCGATGCTCATCGGGTGGCCGAGCGAGGTGCATCTGTTGACCGAACGGGCCACGGGCGGACGCTCGGATCCGGGCATCCGCCGCCATGCCCTCGGCGTGGACGCCCGCGACGTCACAACCGTCGACGGACTACTCGTGACGACTATCGAGCGTACGGTGGTGGATCTCGCCGCGACCCTGGATCTCAAATCTGCCGTGGCGTTGGTCGACCGTGCGCTCTATCAGGATCGGTTTGGACGCACGCCCACTCTGACCACCAAAGAGGCACTCCTGGCTACCCTTGAGCGGATGCTGCCCTTCCGCGGTTCGCGCCGCGCCCGCGCGATCATCCAGTTCGGGAGCCATCTTTCCGGGTCGCCGGCAGAATCGGCCAGTCGAGTGAACATTGCCCTGAGCGGATTTCCCGAGCCGGAATTGCAGCATCCGTTCATTGTTGACGGCAATAAGTGCGAGACCGACTTCTACTGGCTCGAGATCGACGGCGTGGGGGAGTGTGACGGGCGAGATAAGTACTTCAACCCAGAATTTCTGTCGGGGCGCTCTCCCGAGCAGGTGCAGTATGACGAGAAGCTGCGTGAAGACGGTATTCGGCGGCAGGTGCACGGATTCGCCCGCTGGCCGGCCTCCGTCGGGATGAGCCAGTATCCTTTGCGGCGGCGGCTACTCGAGCTCGGATTGCAGCCAGGGCCGCAGCGCGTTTTGAGCGGCCTCGAACGCCCAAAGCCGTAGCCCAGGTGTGCGCGCGGCCCGCTCAGCGCGGTCGGCGCGTTTGCCTGCGCGGTGCGCGGGACGCGCCTGCCTTGGTGAGGCGAAACCCGCGCTGCGCCCAGTTTCGGCGGCGGGATGGCCGCGGGAGAGCGCCTTGCGCGGGACCTGCTCCGGTGCGTTGGAGTTGCGCGGGCGCGCGGGCGTTCGACCCACCCCGCTCCCGGCCGCTACGGTGCCCTGCGCGGGCCCTGCGCGGGACCTGCGCCGGTGCGCGGGAGTTGTGGCCTGGCCAGAACTCCCGCGCCACGCGCTACGCGGGACTTGCGCCAGTGCGCGGGAGTTGCGCCTCCCGCGTAGCGGCGCACCCCCCGCGCACCGTGAAACGGATGCCCGCTGCGCCTACGGTTGCGGGCGCAGCACGATGCGGGGCGCTTGAGCGCCGAGTACGGCCAGCGTGCCGACCAGGCCGGGGCCAGCGTCGAAGCTGGTGAGCTGCACCTGGCCCAGATCGAGGGTGGCGCCCGGCCAGTTCAGCAAAACGGATACCCCCGCCTCCGTCCACGCAACGGTCAGCTCCCGCGGGTCCACAGTCAGGCCCTCGCCCGAGAGCTTCAGCACTGCTTCCTTGGAAGTCCACAGCAAAGCGCGCGCCCGATCGCGGTCGCGCGCCGGCAGCGCGTGCAGCGCCGCGCGCTCGAGCCCGTTGAATGCGACGTCGTCGAACCCCGCGCGACCGACCGCGCTGACGCTTTCTATGTCGACCCCGATCGGCTCCATCAGCGACACGGCCACGACCACCCTGTCGCCGGCACGGCTCAGGCTCACGCGCACCCCGCTCGGCGTCAGCACGCGCGGGCGGCCATGGGCACCGCCGCAGCGCTCGCAGCGCTGCTCGATGCTGACCGGGCCTCGCTCGGGGCAGACCCGGGCCACGGCGGCGGCGAGCTGTGCACGGTCGGTCTGGGGGAGCGGCGCGCGCGGGGCCAGTACGAGGTACACATCCGTTTGTGGCACCCTTAGACGTTACCGGGGGCGCAGGCGAGTGGCACACTGATACATCGAACAAGGAGAGCCAATGGCGCTGGTGGACAACGCGGTCTACGTCGACGGGCGCCGGGTGGCCACCCCGCCGAGCCTCGACGAGACCTTCGAGGCCCTGAAAGAGAACCAGGGCTTCGCCTGGATCGGACTGTACCGGCCGAGCGATGCCGAAGTTCGGGCCGTCGCGACCGAGTTCAGCCTGCACCACCTCGCCGTGGAAGACGCCCTCAAGGGCCATCAGCGGTCGAAGATTGAGCGCTACGCCGACATTTTGTTCGTCGTGCTGCGCCCGGCCCGTTACCTCGACGACGACGAGCGGGTCGAGTTCGGCGAGCTGCACGTGTTCGTCGGCCCCGACTTCGTCGTCACCATTCGCCACGCCGAATCGCCCAACCTCGCCTCGGTGCGCGAGCGCATGGAAAGCACCCCGCACCTCCTCGCACTCGGCCCGGAGGCCGTGCTGTACGCCATTCTCGACCAGGTCGTCGATGAATACGGCCCGGTCGTCGCCGGGCTGGAGAACGACATCGACGAGATCGAAGACCAGCTCTTCGACGGCGACCCCGAGGTGAGCCGGCGCATCTACGCCCTCTCCCGCGAGGTGATCGAGTTTCAGCGGGCCACCCAGCCGCTCGTGAGCATGTTTGAGGCGATGCAGCGCGGCTTCGACAAGTACAACGTCGACCTCGAACTGCACCGGCACCTGCGCGACGTGCTCGACCACACCCTGCGCGTCGTCGAGCGCGGCGACGCCTTTCGCCAACTGCTGCAAAACGCCCTCACCGTGCACAGCACCCTGGTTGGGCAACGCCAGAACGACGAAATGCGGCACCTGTCAGAGACGAGCCTCGCGCAGAGCGAAGAGGTGAAGAAGATCTCCAGCTGGGCGGCCATTCTGTTCGCTCCGACCCTGGTCGGAACCATCTACGGCATGAACTTCGACAACATGCCCGAGTTGCACTGGCCGCTCGGCTACCCGTTTGCGGTCGCCCTGATGCTCGCCATGGGGGTCACCCTGTACGCCGTGTTCAAGCGGCGCGGCTGGCTGTGAACGTCAGATTGCGGCCCAAAGTCGCGAAACCCCGGCCGCCTCAGGGTAAACCGAGGTTTTGCCAATTAGGGTATCCCTGTGTGGCACCTCGATAGAAAACAAGACGACGACGACGTGCTTTCCAAGTACCTGAACGTCTCTGCCGACGACCCGCAAAATGTGACCAGTCCGCACAACCTCAGTCTGGGCGACCCGGCCTTCACCGCCGGCAACATTGCCGAGCCGGTCTGGCAGCGCTGGCGCGACGAACTCGCCGCGCTCGGCGGTCGCTCGCCGCTGCTGCACTTCACCGACGAAGCCCGCACCCGTATCGAGCTGAGCGCCACGCATCCCGGCGGCCTGCCGCAGTTCATCATCGGCAAGACCACCCTGTTGTCCAACCTCATTCGCGACGAGCTCGCACTGCGCAACGCCCGCCTGGCCGCGAACGAGATCACCCAGAAGGGCATCGAACTGCGCTCCATGCGCGGCATCGAGTCGGTCAACCTCGCTATCGGCCTCGCTGAGTGGCGCTACCAGGACGTCGACTACAGCGCCCCGGTGTTGCTGCGCCCCCTCGCCATCCGCCGCTACGGGCGCGACTACGAACTCAAGCTCAAGGGTCAGCCTTTTCTCAACCCCGAGCTCGCCCGCGCCCTGAAAGACCAGTTTCAGATCGTGCTCGACGCCGACGCCTTCGTAGCGCTCGCCGTGACCAACGGCGCGTTCAAACCGCAGCCCGTCATCGACCGGTTGCGCGGCCTCACCTCACACCTGCCCTGGTTCAACGTCGTGCCGCGCCTCGTCGTCTCCAGTTTCGCCGACGTTGGCCGGGCGCTCGCCGCCGACGCCTCCGCGCTCGACCACCCGCTACTCGACGCCGTCGCCGGCAACATGACCGCCAAGCGCAACATCGAGACCGCCTACAACCCGGTGGTTCCGATCGGCCAGGACGCCCGCCCGCCGGCCACCGACACGCTGCTCGGCGACGCCGACCCCGAACAGGAGAACGTCGTCGCGCAGATCGCGGCCGGCAACTCCCTCGTCGTGAAGACCCTGCCCGGCACCGGCGGCACCCAGACCATCGTCAACGCGATCGGCTCGCTCGTGGCCCAGCACAAGCGGGTGCTCGTGGTGAGCGCCCGCCGCTCCAGCCTCGACGGCATTCACGGCCGGCTGGTGCAGGTGGGCCTGCCCGGTATCGCCGTGACCCCGCGCACCCTGCGCCGCGACCTGATCCAGTCGATCACCCGCAACGAGAAGGTCACCGCTCCCCGGGTCGGTGACGTCGACGACGCCCTCGTGCGCCTGCGCAAAGTGCTGCTCGACTACCGGTCGGCGCTCACCCGCCGTGATTCAGCCCTCGGTGTTTCGGTGCTCGACGCGCTCGGCGAGCTCGCCCGCCTCGCCCAGCTGCCCGAGCCGCCGTCGACGACCGCTCGCCTCGACCGGCACGCCCTCGAACTGCTCGCGCACTCCCGCTCAGCCGCTGCCAACACCCTGATCAAAGCCGCCGTACTCGGAGAGTTTCGGTACGGCCCCGGCGACTCGCCCTGGTACGGCGCCTCGTTCAGCTCCACAGCGGATGCCTCCAACTCGCACCAGCTCGCCAAACGCATCAACCAGATCGAACTGCCCCGGTTGCTCGAACGGGCCAACGGCCTCATCGGCCAGACCCGGTTGCGCCCGTTCGAGACGATCAACGAGCTCGGCATCTACCTGCGCCTGCTGCTGGATATTCGCGAAACCCTCGACAAGTTTCAGCCCGGCGTCTATGACCGGTCCCTCACCGAGCTGATCGCCGCCACGTCGTCGCGCCGCGAATCGTCGGAGATGAGCTCGGCCAGTCGTCGCCGGCTGCGCAAGCTCGCCGAGGAATACCAGCGCCCCGGCGTGCGGGTCACCGACATGAACGAGAGCCTGCGCCGCATCCAGAGCCAGCGCACGCTCTGGCAGCGCTACGCGGCCGCCGGCGTCACCCCGGAGGTGCCGGTCGGTATCAACGACGTACACGTGGCCTTTCAGCGCGTCGGCGAAGACCTCGGCCTGCTCGACATTCCGCTCGGCACCGCCGGAACCCCGCGCACCCTCGCCGGGCGTCAGATCGGCGAACTGGTCTCGATGGTCTCCGGCCTCGCCGCCGAGAGCGAGGTGCTCGCCAACCTGCACGAGCGCACCGCGCTGCTGGCGACGCTGCGCGAGCACAACCTCGACCCGCTCATGACCGATCTCTCCCAGCGCCACGTGTCGGAGGAGAACGTGGCCGCCGAGCTCGAACTGGCCTGGTGGCAGTCCGTGCTCGAGATCATGCTCGCAAGCGACCGAGCGCTGCTCAACGCCAACACCCAGGTACTGGACCGCCTCGAGGCGGATTTCAAACTGGTCGACGAGGCGCACGCATCCGCCACCGGCCAGCTGCTGGCCTGGCTGCTCGCCGAAACGTGGAAGATCGGCGTCGTCGACTTTCCCGAGGAAGCCGACCACCTACGCCGCCTGCTGCGCGCCGACCGCGCCACCCCCGCCCGACTCAACGAGGTCGCGCCGCACCTCGGCCGGGTGCTGGCCCCGGTCTGGCTGGCCTCGCCCTACGAAGTGGCCGGCATCAGTGACAAGATCACCTTCGACACCGTGCTGCTCGTCGACGCCGGCGCCACGACCCTCGCCGAAAACGTCGGCGCGATTCGCCGTGGCCGCCAGATCGTGGCGTTCGGAGACCCGGTCACCCAGACGCCGTCCTCGTTCGAGACCGGCATTACCGGTTCGGGCGAGGCCGCCGCGCCCGACGTGTCCGTCGATGCCCTGCACGCCGACTCCGCACTGGCCCGCCTCGGCGAACTGCTGCCGACGCTCACCCTCACCCGCAGCTACCGGGCCGGCGGCGAAGACCTCGCCGAACTCGTCAACCACCGTTTCTACGGCGGACGCATCGATTCCCTGCCCTGGGCTGGCAGTTTTCTCGGCCACGGCAGCCTCACCATCAACTATGTGGCCGGCGGCCGCGGCATGCCCGACGCCGACAGCGGTGCCATCGAGAGCGTCGACGCGGAGGTCGTGAAGGTCGTCGACCTCGTGCTCGACCACGCGTCCAAGCGTCCGCGCGAATCGCTCATGGTGATCACCGCGAGCACCCGGCATGCCGTGCGCGTGCAGCAGGCCGTGCTCGCCGCGTTTGCGAAGCGCACCGACCTCTCCGATTTCATTCTGAAGGACCGCAGCGAACCGTTCACCGTGCTCACCCTCGAGCAGGCCGTGGCGCAGAGCCGCGACCGGGTCATCTTCTCGATCGGATACGGTCGCACCCCGCACGGTCGCCTGCTGTCGAACTTCGGTTCGCTCGGCGAGCCCGGCGGCGAACGCCTGCTCGCGATCGGTATGACCCGCGCCCGCCGCGCACTCGACATCGTCTCGTGCTTTCGCCCCGCCGATATCGACGAGGACCGCCAGCGCCACGGTATTCTCGCCCTGTCACAGGTACTGAGCGAGACCGAAGCCCGCCGCGACGAGGTGCAGGTGCCCGACGCGAGCGAGGCCATGCTCGTGGACCTCGGCGGCCGCCTCGAAAAGCTCGGCCTCACCGTGCGCCTCGGCCACCGCGGCAAGCTCGCCCTCGCCGCCAGCTACGGCACCCGCGCGATCGTCGTCGAAACCGATGCCGTGGTCGGCCGGGCGAGCCTGCGCGAGTCGTTGCGGCTGCGCCCCGAAGTGTTGCGCCGCCTCGGCTGGCACTACCTGCGCGTGCACAGCTTCGAACTGTTCAGCAACCCCGACGCCGTTGCGGCGCGCGTGGCCGCGATCGCCGGTCTGGCCAAAACGGAGGCCGCAGCCCGCCCCGTGGCAACGGGTGACGCTTCGACAATCACCCCGAAACGGCCGGGCGTGTGAGCACGTCTGAGGCTGTGCCGCCCCTCGGCACAGCACGTCAGCCGATCGTGAAGGCCGCGGGCACGGCCCGGCGTGCCCAGTTGCTGCCGGCGCCGAACACCGACCCGAACCCGCACCCGCCGGTGCTGCGCGAAGAGGGGGGCGTCGCATCCGTGGGCAGCCTGCCGGGTGCGAACGACGCGCGGTTGCGGCAGGATCGTCCGCCGCACTGGTAGGTGTGCTCCAGGCGGTGTGCTTTAGGCGGTGTGCTTGGGTCCCTGGTCGGCCGCGGCGTTTTTCGCCAGCAGGTCTCGAATCTCGGTGAGCAGGTCGAGCTCGGTTGTGGGATCGGCCACGACGTCGGAGGGCACGCCGGCCGAGCGGCGACGTTCCTGGGCTTCCTTGAGCTTGTTCAGCGGTAGCACGATGACAAAGTAGACGACCGCGGCGATCAGTACAAAGTTGATGAGCGCGCCGATGACGGCTCCGAACAGAATGCCATCGCCGCCGGGGAGCGGAACGACGAGGGTTTTGTTGAGGGACTCGGCGCTGAAAATCGCGGCGATGAGCGGGTTGAACACGCTCGTGACGATGGCGGTGACGAGCGCGGTGAACGCCGTGCCGATCACGACGGCGACGGCGAGGTCGATGACGTTGCCGCGCATGATGAATTCTTTGAAACCGTTGATCACGGGATGCTCCAAACGGATGACTTGGGAGACCGTCTTTGTCAGCGCCACTACTCTAGGACGCCCGTGCGGCCGGAATGGAAGAGGAAGGGGACGAGCTCGTCGACGTGGCCGGCGAGCTCGTGGACGCCTTCTCGCCGCTCTTCTCGCCGCTCTTCTCGCCGCTCTTTTCTGAGCTCTTTTCGGCGGGCCTGCTCGCCGGCGAGTCGGTCTTGTCGGCAGACTTCTCGCCCGACTGGCGGTCGAGGTTCGGGTTGGCCCGCTTCGAGTCTGACTTGGAGTCGTTGCTGTAGAAACCGGAGCCGCTGAAGGTCACACCGATCGAGGAGAACACCTTGCGCAGCTTTCCCTGGCAGGCCGGGCACACTGTGAGCGAGTGGTCGGTGAAGGCCTGCTGGATATCGAAGGCGGTGTCGCACGCGGTGCAACGGTAAGAGTAGGTAGGCACTGCATCTCCAGCTGATTGAGCCGACAGGCAAACGCCTGCCAGAACTAAGGTTATGCGCCCCCACGCCCCCTCAGGTTCAGAAACGGCACTCATGAGCGGTGAAAACGGTCAGAAAGCAATGATTCGGGTCGGCGTCACAAGACCGTTGACCGGCTGATCGTGCACCTCGCGGGGCACCTCGTCGAGAAATTCACTGTCGAACACCACGGCATACACCGGCGGGCACTTCTCCATCGACCCCAGGGTCTTGTCAAAGTAGCCGCGACCCCAGCCCATGCGCAGGCCGTCCTGGCCGACCGCCGCTGCGGGAACGATGATGAGGTCGACGTCATTGATGGCGATCGGGCCGAGCAGGGTTCCCACGGCCTCCGGCACCCCGGAAATGCCGGTGAACTCCTCGTCGCCGTCGCCGACGGTCCAATCCAACAGGCCGTCTTCGCGCGAAATCGGAAACAGAATACGAATGCCTTCTGCCGAGGCCCAGTTGAGAAAAGGCCGGGTATCGGGTTCATTGTGAGCTGACAAATAGCAGGAGATCGACTGTGCCGACAGATCGAGTACGAGGCTCTGCAGGTTTTCGGTGAATCCCGCCGTGGCTGCCTGGCGTTCCGATGAGGTCAGGTTTCGGCGGCGTTCGCGCAATTCCGCTCTCAGCGCACGCTTTCGATGACCTGTGTCGGAGTCCATATAAGGCATCCTACTTGCCGGTAACCTAGTGCCCATGGGTACCCCGATAACTAAAGCCGTCATTCCCGCAGCTGGACTCGGAACACGCTTCCTGCCGGCGACCAAGGCCATGCCGAAGGAGATGTTGCCCGTCGTTGACAAACCGGCCATTCAATATGTCGTCGAGGAGGCCGTGGCGGCCGGCCTCAGCGACGTGCTCATGGTGACCGGGCGCAACAAGAATGCCCTCGAGAATCACTTCGACCGCATGACCGAGCTCGAAACCATGCTCGAACGCAAGGGCGACCAGACCCGGCTCGCCAAGGTGCGCGAATCCAACGAGCTCGCCGACATACACTATGTTCGCCAGGGTGACCCGCGCGGCCTCGGCCACGCCGTGCTGCGCGCGCGCATGCACGTGGGCAACGAGCCGTTCGCGGTGCTGCTCGGTGACGACATCATCGATGCCCGCGACCCGCTGCTGACCCGCATGCTCGAGGAGCAGGTCAAGCGCGGCGCCAGCATCGTTGCGCTACTCGAGGTGGACCCCTCGCAGATTCATATGTACGGTGCGGCCGCGGTCGAAACGACCGACGACCCCGACGTCGTGCACATCACCGGCCTGGTCGAGAAGCCGAGCGCCCAGGATGCCCCCTCGAATCTGGCCATCATCGGCCGCTACGTGCTGCGACCCGAAATCTTCGATATTCTGGAGCACACCGCGCCCGGAAAGGGCAACGAGATTCAACTCACCGATGCCCTGCAGGAGATGGCCGTCAACCACGAAACCACCGGCGGCGTGTACGGCCTCATCTTTCGCGGGCGCCGCTACGACACCGGCGACCGGCTTGACTACATCAAGGCCATCGTGCAGCTGGCCGTTGATCGTGACGATCTCGGCGCCGACCTCAAGCCGTGGCTGCGCGAATTCGTCGCCACGCTCGACTAACGCTCGTCACCAACAGCACCACTTCATACCCCACGACAGACAGGCGAACCGTGCCGATCGCAATTCCGACCCTACGTGAGGGGGCCGTCACCCTGCGTCCCATCCGATTGCGCGACGCGCGCGCGCTCGAGGGCGAGCTGCTGGCCAACCGATCGTGGCTGCGCAAGTGGGAGGCGACGAACCCCTACGCGCCGATGTCTTTCGACACGCGCGCGAGCATCCGCAGCCTGTTGAGCCACTCGCGGTCGGGCCACGGCTTACCCTTCATCGTGGAACAGAACGGGCAACTGGCCGGTCAGCTGAACGTGTCGTCGATCACCTGGGGATCGCTGTCACAGGCGACCATCGGCTACTGGGTGAGCGAGAATTTCGCTGGCCAGTCGGTCACCCCCACCGCCGTGGCACTCGCGACCGACTACTGCTTCTATCAGCTCGGTCTGCACCGCATGGAAATCTGCATCCGCCCCGAGAACAAGGCGAGCCTGCGGGTGGTGGAAAAGCTCGGCTTTCGGTATGAGGGCCTGCGCCGCCGCTACATCCACATCAATGGTGACTGGCGCGACCACTTCTGCTTCGGCCTGGTCGCCGAAGAACTCACCCAGGGCGTCATGCGCCGCTGGCACGACGGACTGGTGCCAGCGGATGCCGCGAGCGTCTCCGCGGCAGATCTCGAGTCCGCCGCGCGTCCGGTGCGTGTCATTACACGGTGACCGACCTGATTTTGCCTGTTCGGGGGCACAAATCAAAGTATTAATCTCGGTGACACACCACGGGTAATGACCGTCGGATCTGCCCGCGCCTCCTACCGTTGTCAACATGAGTAGTGAGGCATTGGGTGGCGGGGTCATGGTGGCGGTGGCTGCCGTGCTCTGGGTTGCCTATCTGATGCCCACCTGGTCGCGCCGCAAGCAGTACCAGGCGACCGAACGCAACGCGGTGCGATTGCAGCAGACACTGCGTATTCTGGCCGAAACCGCCGAGGTTCCGCAGCAGGTGCGGCTCGAAGCGACCGCCCGCACCGTGGCGGAGCAGCAGCGGGTTCTGGCACGGGCTGAGCTCTCCGAGCGCTCTGAAGCGCAGGCGGTAGCGGATGCCGCCACGTCGGTGCGCCGCGCTGCCGCCGCTGTGGCCGCTGCGGCGGTACCGCGCCTGCCGGAGTCGCCGGTGAAGAAACTTCGGCGTCTTCGTCGGTTCCGCGGCCTGGTCTCGCTGATTCTGCTGGCCGGGTTCGTGCTGGCTTTGGCCGGGATCGCTCCGGCTCTGGCCGGCTCCTTCACCGCTCTGGCGGGCGGCGGGGTCGTCATGGTGGCCGCGTTCGGTATTCTCGGACGGCTGGCCACGGTCGCCCGCTTGGCTCGCATCGTGCGGGTGGACGCCCCGGTGGAGCTGCCCGTGTTGATCGGCCAGACCTTTGAACCCGTGCAACTGGACGCGACTCCGGTCGCCGCGGCGACCTGGACGCCGCAACCGGTGCCGCGAGCACTGCACCTCTCGCGTGGATCCATCGCGCAGACGGCGATGGCATCCGTTGAAGCGGCGAACCAGCTGCGCAAGGTAGCCGCCGAGGCAGAGATCGCACGCCGCGCCGCCGCGCTCGCCGACGAGGCGAACCGGGCGGTCACGCCGATCGCACGCCCCGTCGTGGCTGGGGCTGGGGCTGGGGCTGGGACTGGGGCTGGGGCTGGGACTGGGACTGGGACTGGGACTGGGACTGTGGCTGTCGCGCCGAGCCGCTTTGCATCGATGGGTATCGTCGGCGAGACCGAGCCGGGCATGACCGACCTCGACGCCGTGCTGCGTCGCCGTCGCGCGGTCTAATTCACCCTCTGGCTGGTGCGCCCCGCCGTCTCATTCGTCTTTACGTTTTCACGCTCCGGGCTCGAAGCGGCGAAACTGTCGGCCAGCCCGTGTTATTCTTCAAAGGCAGTTTGGGGCTATGGCGCAGTTGGTAGCGCGTCTCGTTCGCAATGAGAAGGTCAGGAGTTCGAATCTCCTTAGCTCCACCACCTGCACAATGACAGGCCGCCTGGTCAGGGATTCTCTGGCAGGCGGTCTTTTTCATCATTGCCGGTCGAAATCTCGACAGGCGCGACCGACGTGACCCGGCGGGCGTCAGATCGTGTTGGAGGCTATTCGGGCCTGTTGCAGGGTCTGGGTGATGCGGCTGGCTTCATCGAGCAGCAGCTGGCCGAGCAGCTTTTGGCGCTCGAGCTTGAACCGCGGCTCGATTCCGGTCAGCGATAGGGCCCAGGCCGGGCGCCCCGCCCGGTCGAAGATCGCCGCGCCCATGCCCCAGCTGCCCTCCAGAATGAGTCCGGGGTTGACGGCATAGCCGGTGACCCGGGTGCACTCCAGATTGGCGCGGATGCTGGTGGGTGAGTGCTGGCCGCCCCAGCGAGCCGCGAACGCCTCGGTGTCGGCGAGGAGGGCATCCACTTCGTCATCGGGCAGATACGCCATGATCGCGAGCCCCGCGGATGCCACCCCCAACGGAAACCGCACCCCCTCGTGCAGCACAAAGGAGCGAATGGGAAAGCTGCCCTCTTCGCGGAGCAGGCAGACCGTTTCGGCGCCGCGCCTGATCGATAGGAATGCGCTCTCGCCGGTCGCTTCGGCGAGGCGTTGCAGGCTCGGTCGGGCCAGCTCTTCGATCGGGTAGCGGGCGGCGGCGACGGTGCCCATGACGAAGATCTCGGGCCCGTAATGCCAGGTGTGGCGCACTGCGTCGTGGTCGAGCAACCCCTCGGCCGCGAGGGAGCTCAGCAGCCGGTGCACCGTGGGGCGGGTCAGGCCGGAGTCGCGCACGATCTCGGCGAGAGGGCTGCCCGCGGGATTGCGACCGACCAGGCGCAGCAGCAGTGCGATGCGGCTGACAACTTGCGCGCCCGGCGTGCCGGGAGCAGGAACGGGCGGCTGGGGCATTCTTGCTCCTTATGTCCATAATGTGGATGAAATGGAGTTTAGCGTTCATGACGTGGATCCGCTCAGAAAGACGCGTGAATGCGCGGTTGACAGGGGTCTGACGGGGCTAATAGCATCCATTTATAGCGGTCTTGTCCATTTAGTGGACATGCGACTCAGGCAGGCACGACTCAACGAGGAGATTTTCATGTCCAAGGTGGTAACCAGCGCGGCCGAAGCTCTCGGCGACGTACTTCGAGACGGGATGACCCTCGCGGTCGGCGGGTTCGGGCTGAGCGGAATTCCGGCCGATCTCATCGACGCGGTGCGGGCCTCTGGTGTGAAAGATCTCACCGTCGTGTCGAACAACATGGGCGTCGACGGCAAGGGCCTGGGCGTGCTGCTCGAAGCCGGGCAGGTGCGCAAGGTCATCGCCTCGTACGTCGGCGAGAACAAGCTGTTCGCCGAGCAGTTTCTGGCCGGCCTGCTCGAGGTGGAGTTCAGCCCCCAGGGCACCCTCGCCGAGCGGCTACGGGCCGGCGGCGCGGGAATTCCCGCGTTCTATACCAAGGCCGGCGTCGGCACGCTCATCGCCGAGGGCAAGCCGCTCGCCGACTTCGACGGTGAAACCTACCTGCAGGAACGCGGCATCGTCGCCGACGTTGCGCTGGTCAAGGCGTGGCGGGCCGACACCGTCGGCAACCTCGAGTACCGGTTCACCGCCCGCAACTTCAACCCGGTCGTCGCGACCGCCGGAATCATGACGATCGCCGAGGCCGAGATCATCGTGCAGCCCGGCGACATCGATCCAAATCACGTGATCACCCCGGGCGTCTACGTGCAACGCGTCATTCAGGCCTCCGCGCGGGTCAAAGACATTGAACAGCGCACCGTGCGCAGCCGGCCCGTGCTGGCATCCGCCTAGCGCCTAGCGCCTATCACCGACTGTAGAAGGAGTAGAACCATGGCTTGGACCAGAAACGAAATGGCTGCGATCGCGGCGCAGGAACTCAGCGACGGCGACTACGTGAACCTCGGCATCGGCATTCCGACGCTCGTGGCCAACAACCTGCCGGAGGGAATTCTCGTGACGCTGCAGAGCGAGAACGGGCTGCTGGGCATGGGGCCGTTCCCGTGGGAGGGCGAGGAAGACGCCGACCTCATCAACGCCGGCAAGCAGACCGTCACGGTGTTGCCGGGGGCGTCGATCTTCGACTCGGCGACCTCGTTCGGCATGATCCGCGGCGGTCACGTGAAGGTCGCCATTCTCGGCGCCATGCAGGTCTCCGGCCTCGGCGACCTCGCCAACTGGACCATTCCCGGCAAAATGGTCAAGGGCATGGGCGGCGCGATGGACCTCGTCGCCGGCACCCCGCGGGTGGTCGTGCTCACCGAGCACGTCGCCAAGGACGGCACGCCGAAGATCGTCACCGAGTGCACCCTGCCGCTGACCGGTGTGCGCGTGGTCGATCGCATCATCAGCGACACGGCCGTCTTCGACGTGACGCCGACCGGCCTCGTGTTGCGGCAGCGGGCCCCCGGTGTGAGTCTGCAAGACATTGAGGACACCACCGAGGCAGCGTTTACGGTCGCGGAGACAGCTCCGGTCCCGTAGTCGCCCGCGTCAACAGCGACAGCCCCGTCCACCTTGTGGACGGGGCTGTCACTGCTTCAGGATGCCGTCGGCGGGGTGTCCGAGTCGGTCTCCGTATCGGTCTCCGTATCGGTCTCCGTGTCGGTGTCCGGTTGGTTGGTTCCGCCGTCGAGCTCGCGCGACCCGTCGGGGTTCAGGCGGATGACGCGCGGCCGGGCTGCGCGCATCCGTTCGTCATCCCAATCATCGTCATCCCAGTCATCGGCATCGGGGTTCAGTCGCTGCCGGGCAACCGGGTGTGCGTCGCGTGGATCACGCGGATGCTGCGACATAGGCATTCTCAATGACCGATCCCCAGTAGGGCCCGAACATGGTGTTTGCAATGTTGTTGTAGCCGAAGCTGTTGACCGAGTTCTGCAGGCCGTTGGAACCGCTGCCGATCATCCACGGCCCGCCCGACGATCCGCCGGTCATGTCGCAGGGGATGCCCTGCGACTGGCTCTGGCCGTAGGGGTCGGCGGTGGCGGTACCGGAGCAGGACTGGAGGGTCCCGCCGGTGAACGGTGCGCCCGCCGGGTAGCCGTAGGCGGTGTAGGTGAGGCCGCGGCCCTGGTTGAACGTGACGCCCGAGGCGCCGACGCTGTCGCTCAGCGACGTGCCGGTGGGCGAGGAGACGGTGGCGAATCCGGTGTCGTAGCTGATGTCACCGCTGTTGCTCCACTGGGTCGGGGCGTACAGCGCGGTGGCATTCCACTGGCCGAACGGTGCGGAACCATTGTCGTAGGCCGGCACGAAGATGAGCCGCGACGCGAAATTGCCCGGACCTTCGTTGACGCAGTGTCCGGCGGTGACGACCGTGTTCTTGTTCACGGCGGAGATGGCGTTGCCCGAACAGACGTAATCGGGGTCTGACCAGTACTGGAACGGTGGTTGGCGCCAAGCAGCTCCGGGTCATTACGGTTGGATGATGCCGGTTGATTTCCTGAGTGATGAGCAGGTTGGGTCTTATGGCCGGTTCGTGGGGGTGGTGTCGGAGCTGGACCTTGCGCGGTTCTTCTTTCTCGATGACGATGACCTGATGATCGTTGGCCGACGGCGGGGCGCTGCTAACCGGTTGGGATTTGCTGTCCAGCTCGGGACGGTGAGGTACTTGGGGAGTTTTCTGGATGACCCGACGGCTGTCCCAGGGAACGTGGTCGAGTTCGTGTCACGGCAGCTCGGAATCGCCGCGCCGGGCGTGTTCGCGGAGTATTCGGTGCGGCCCAAGACCGGGTATGAGCACGGGTGGGAGATTGTGGAGGCTTACGGTTATCGGCGGACATCGGACCCCGTCGTGCTGGGTGAATTGACGTGCTTCCTTGCAGCGCGCACGAATACGCGCACGGAGCGGCCGACAGCTGTGTTCGACCAGGCGTTGGCGTGGTTGCGGCGTGAGAAGGTGCTCCTGCCGGGGGTGAGCCTGGTCACGAGACTGGTCGCCGAGGCGAGGGCGGAGGCAAACGAGAAGTTGTTCTCGCTGCTATCGGATCGGGTGCCTTCCGGGTTGGCTTCGCGTCTCGATGCTCTCGTTGACAGCGCTGTGGAGGGGCGTGTTTCCGGGCTGGAGGAGCTTCGCAGGGCACCGGTCCGAGCATCGGGGCCGGAAATGGTGAAGGCGCTCGAACGGGTGGGCGAGGTAACCGCAGTAGGTGCGTCCACGGTTGATTTGGCGGGGATCGCCCCGGGGCGTCTGGACGTTCTGGCGACGCACGGCCGGTCTACTGACGCAAGCACGTTGCGGCGAATGCCCGAGCGGCGTCGTCGGGCGACGGTGTTCGCGACGGTGGCGTCCCTGCAGGTGTCATCCGTTGACGATGTCCTTGACTTGTTCGCTGTGCTGATGGCCACGAAGCTGATCGGCCCCGCGACACGGGCCGCGGTCAAGGACCAGATGCGGTCATTGCCGGCGCTGCGTCGTGCGTCCGTGACGTTGGCGGCGGCGGCGAAGTTGCTCCTGAAGGTTGCCGAAAAGGACGAACAGGGCGAAAAGGGCAAACAGATCGATGCTGCCGCGGTGTGGGAGTTGTTGCGCACGGAGGGGATGCGGGAGCGGCTGATGAAAGCGGTGCAGGTTGTGGAGGAATTCAGTCCGTTCGGCGGGGACGATCCCACGCTGGAACAGGTCGAGCTGGTGAAGCGATACGCGACCGTGCGGCCGTTCTGGTCGATGTTCGCTTCGACGCTGCCTCTGCGTTCGACCGAGGCCGGCGCGTCGCTACTCCAAGCCGTCCGCGGGCTGGGCGCGCTGGTCGGGCGGAAAAGAGTCGAGCGGTCGGAGATCGTCGATGACGTGGTGGGTGGCGCTTGGCGGCGTCTGGTCTTTTCCGACCCGGCTGCTGATGGGCCGGTGGATCATCGTGCGTACACGCTGTGCGTGCTCGAAGGTACGCATCGCGCTCTGCGCCGCCGTGACCTCTTCGCCAAGGGATCCACACGTTGGGGGGATCCGCGGGTGCAGCTGCTTGACGGGGACGCCTGGTCGACGGCGAAGCCGGACGTACTGACGGCTCTCCAGCTGGCTGACCCCTTCGACACGCACATGACTCACCTGGCCGGGCGGCTGGATGATGCCTACACATCGATCGCGACCCGGCTGAGCAAGGTCCCCGAGAACGAAGACTCTCCCCTCACCGTTGAGACCGGCCCCGATGGGCGCACTCGTGTGTTCCTTGCAAAACTCAAACCCATCCCGGAACCGGAGTCCCTGACTAAGCTTCGAGATCTCGTCGAGCGGATGATGCCGCGGGTCGATTTGCCCGAGGTGTTGCTGGAGGTCCACGCGTGGACCGGGTATCTGAACGATTTCACGCACATCAATTTGACGGAGAGCAGGTCGGGATCACGGCTGAATGACCTGGCACTGTCGATGGCTGCCGTCCTCGTCGCCGAGGGATGCAACCTCGGCTTCGCACCGGTCGTTAAACATGGCCATCCGAGCTTGAACCGGCGCAGGCTCTCCCACGTCGCCCAGAATTACCTCCGCGCGGAGACTCTCTCGGCCGCGAACAAGCGCCTCATCGACACGCAAGCATCGATAGGAACCGTACAGGTGTGGGGTGGTGGACTCGTCGCGTCCGTCGATGGGCTCCGATTTGTTGTCCCCGTTCGCACCCTCGACGCTGGCCCGAACCCCCGTTACTTCGGCCAGGGTCAAGGAGTGACCTGGCTGAACGCGATCAACGACCAGGTCGCGGGAATCGGCGCCGTCGTCGTCACCGGAACCATGCGGGACTCCCTCCACGTCCTCGACGTCATCCTGAACCGTGACGGCGGCCCTGCCCCAGAGATGATCGCGACCGACACGGCGTCGTACTCCGACATCGTGTTCGGCCTCTTCCGCCTCCTGGGCTACCAGTTCAGCCCACGAGTGGCAGATATGCCCGACCAGCGGCTCTGGCGGCTCACCCCGCCCGGCGCCCCGGTGGCCGACTACGGGATCTTGGGCCCGGTCGCCAGAAATAAGTTGTCCTTCAAGCGGATGGAACCGTACTGGGAGGACATGCTTCGCGTGGTCGGTTCCCTCCATAACGGTACTGTCGCCGGTTACGACCTCCTGCGGATGCTTGGCCGTGACGGCGATCCGACACCGCTGGGCGCCGCGTTCGCCGAATACGGACGCATCGCTAAGACCCTGCACCTCCTGGCAATGTACGACCCGGAAGACGAGACCTACCGCCGATCAATCCACGTCCAGCTCACCACCCAGGAATCCCGTCACCGCCTCGCCCGGAAGATCTTCTACGGGCAGCGTGGGGAGCTCCGGCAGCGCTACCGGGACGGCCAGGAGGACCAGCTCGGCGTCCTCGGCCTCGTCCTGAACACCGTCATCCTGTGGAACACCCGCTACATCGACGCCGCCCTGAACTCGCTCCGAGATCAGGGCTACCCCGTCGACGACGCCGACATCGCCCGGCTGTCACCCCTGGGCGATACCCACATCAACATTCACGGCCGATACGCCTTCACTAGCGTGCAAGACGACGGGCTTCGCCCCCTCCGCGATCCGAACTCCGCGAGCGACGAATGACCCGTGTCCACAAACGGTACATTTCGAGACCAACGGCACCATTAACGACACGCGGGTGCACGAACGTCTACAACCCGTCTCAAAACATAGCTGGAACCGACGATGTTCTGAGACTATTCTGAGACGATAGATGGATGGCCACCACACACGTCACCCTCGTCGGCTACGCCCGCGTCTCCACCCACAGCCAAGACACCACCATGCAACACGACGCACTCACATCCATCGGCTGCGGACGGATCTTCACCGACACCATCTCCAGCCGCGCACCCAGCCGGCCCGGACTGATCGCCGCGCTCGACTACCTCCGACCAGGCGACACCCTCTGCGTCTGGAAACTGGACCGCCTCGGCCGATCCGTCAAAGAAGTCCTCACCATCGCCGACGACCTCCACGACAAACACATCGCCCTCCAGATCCTCACCGGCACACTCGCCGGAACCTACCGGCCCACCGGAGAAGGCAAATTCTTCTTCACCATGATGGCCGCGTTCGCCGAACTCGAACGGGACATGATTCGCGAACGCACCCTCGCCGGCCTCACCACCGCCCGAGCCCAGGGCCGGATCGGTGGGCGCCCGACCGTCGTCACACCCGACACGCTCGCAGCGGCCCAAGCCCGACAGCAACGCGGCGAAACGCCCACCCAAATCGCCAAAGCCCTCGGCGTCTCACGAGCAACGATCTACCGCCACCTCAACCCTTAGCGCCAACCACCGTGCCATTGCTGGCCAGAGGTTGGTGGCGTCGTCGTAGTAGGGGCCAGCTCACGAAGCGGAATGAATAGCACGTTTAGAGATCGGAGGTAACAGAGTTGGGCTACAAAACCCAACCGGTTGCCCTCACCTCTGCGCTGGCGGCTTCGCCGGGAACACAACGAACTACCCCGAAACGACGCCGTAACTTCAAACTACATGGCGTCAGTGTCTTCATCGGTGAAATTCCATGCCCCTCGCTAAGAAGTAGTAGCCCGGCCACGAGGTCGTGGAGTTCCTTAACAATGGAGCCACCAACCTCGAAATTCAGTCGAGGACCGGGTCGCTCCTCGCGTATCCATGTGGCATCTATTCATTGTGCAGTCTGTTGAATACCTACCCTGTGTTTTGGGAAACGATGAGGGCAATGCCAGTGACGCCCGTGATGAGAGCAACTCCATACAGCGACATTGTGACGATAGTTAAGGCACGCCACTTCGCACGTGACTTCGCACGTAAGCGTTCTCCGGAGAACACCAGAGCGAGCAGCGGAACAGTATTGAGAAGACAAAGGACCACTGTAATGCCAATGAGAATCGAGGAAATCGGCATCATGTGGCCCCTTACAGATCCGGGCGAAGTGTGCAGACTGAAAGGATGATTAGCCCAATACCCGCGGTTTCCACTCCGAGTGCAGCCGCAACTATTCCGACCACTGCAGCAGCTGGTGCGCCGACGCCGATAATCGCTAGAACCGCAGCGGTCAACCCGACTTGCGCCGTTAGAAAACCTAGGGCGGCGACAGCCAGGGGAGCAAATGTGCAAAAGGCTCCCAGGCCGGACGGGTCTTTCGCGTTGATGGGGTTGCAGCTTGCGTAGGCGTAGGGGTGTGCTTCTTGCCCGGACGGGTCGTATTGGGTGAAGCGTCCGATGGTGGGGTCGTAGTTGCGGGCGCCGAGTTTGTAGAGGTTGGTGGCGTCGTCGTAGTAGCCGCTGATGTAGCGGAGGTGGTTGTAGGCGGTGGCCGTGTTGGTGCCGGTAGCGCGTGCTTCGCCGTAGGGGCTGTAGGAGTACCCGCCCATGTAGGCGCCGGTTTTGTCGAACAGTCCGATCACGGATCCGAGGGAGTCTTGTGCGTAGTAGTACTTGGTGCTGGTGCCGTGCACGCCCAAGGCCTGGCCGGTGGGGGTGCGGGTGAATCCTCGGTTGGCGGTGCCGAGTTTCTCGCTGGCGAGGCCGAGCGGCCCGTTCAGGTAGGTGGTGGTGGAGGCGCTTCGGGAGAGCTGGTTGGTGTTGCCCTGGCCGAGGGCGGTGTAGGTGGTCGCGCCGATCGCGGTGACGGCGCCGCGGGCGTTGTAGGTGGCGGTTTGCCCGGTAAGGCCGTTTTTGGTCTGGTTCCCGGCCGCGTCGTAGGTCCAGGTGGTGGTGTCTCCGGTGGCAGCGGTGATCCGGTTCGCGGCGTTGTAGCTGTATGCAATGGTCCCCGCCGTCGCACCGGTCGCGCCGGCCCTCACCTGCTGGGTGCGGTTCCCGGCCGGATCGTAGGTATACGCCCAGGAGGCGGTCGTGGCTGCACCGAGTCTCTCGGTGGCTGTGGTCAGGCGGCTGAGGGAGTCGTAACCGTAGGTACTGATCGCACCGGCGCTGATGCCCTGTTCGAGATAGCTGGTGCGGGTCTGGATGTTGGTCCGGTCCGCGGTTCCACCGGGGACGATGTAGGAGTAGCCGATGTCGGCTTTGACGACGCCGGAACCATCCTTCGCGGTGATCCTGGTCGCCCGGCTGGCCGCGTCGTTCACCGTGGCGACGGTCGCGTTCCCGGGCAGGGTGCGCAGCGTCTCGGCACCGTTCGCGTCGTAGGCGAACTTGATACAGCCGGAGTCGGTCGGAGAGCCGGCCGCGACCGGGCAGGTGCCGAGGCTTTCGGTGAGTTGGGTAAGTTGGTTGGCGTCGTCGTAGATGTAGTTCACCTCGCCTGTCATGGCGTCCCGGAACCTTGTGATGTTCCCCGCGGCGTCGTAGTCGAATTCCTGGTTCACGGTGCTGGTGACGATGGTCTGGTAGTTGATGATCCGGCCGAGGGCGTCGTAGGTGTACTGGGTGAACGGGCCGGTGCTGTCGGTGTCGCGGTTCTTGATGCCGTTGCTGTAGAACGTCGTGGTGAGGGTCTGCCCGCCCTGGAAGGTGGACAGCGCAATGTCGTCCCGGAGGTTGTACGCGTAGGTCGTGGTGTCGCTATTGCCGTCGGTGACGGTCAGCACCCGTCCGAGGGAGTCGTAGGTGTAGCTGGTCGCACCTTGCGGTGCGGGCGGGGTCACCGAGCTGAGGTTCCCGTTCCCGTCATACGTGTAAGCGGTGGTGTTCCCTTTACCGTCCTTGGAGGTGCAGACCTGCCCGTCGAAACCGCCGCAGACCGCGCCACCATTCTCGTAAGTAAACCGCTGCGGGACCGCCCCGGTGCCACCGGCTGTGCTGTCGGTGACTTTCGTCGGGTTGCCCTTCGCGTCGTACTCGAACGATTTCCCGTTCCCGGCCGCGTCGGTGGAGCACTTAGCCGGGAACACGGTTCCACCGGTGCCGGCGCAGCCAACTCCGGTCGCATACGCGGCCGAGGCCGCCGCCCCGGTCGGCAGGGTCGCGCTGACCGCGTTGTTCAACGCGTCATATGAGTACGTGGTGCTGTTCCCACCGACGCCGCCGGTGGCGAACGCGTCCGTGACGGTCGCCACCTCACTGTTCGCGGCGTAGGACTGCGACCGGGTACGGTTCAACGGGTCCGTGACAGAGGTCATCCGCCCGGAGGCGTCGATCGCGTAGGTGAACAATTTCCCACGCCCATTGGTGAGGACCGTCTGCCCGGCCGTGTAGACGTAGGAGGCGGTCGTAAGGAACGTTGAGGAGGACGCCAGCCCGCGTTTGATCGACGTCAGCCGGTGTTGGGTGTCGTAGCCGAACAGGGTGCGGGACGTCGACGCCGCGTTGGTGCCGCGGGCCCGGAGCTCGGAGATTCTCCCGGTCGCGTCGTAGTCATATTCTTCCCAAAGCCCACCCGGGGAATCCACCCGGCTCAGCTGCCCGGCCCCGTTCGCGGTGTAGGTCGTCGTCCGGCCGGCAGAGTCCACGATCTGGCTGATCCGCGACCCACCCGCCCACGTCACCGAGTACGAGCGGCCGGCCGCTTCCGTCACCGTGGACACGGTCCCCGTCGACGGGTCGTAGCTGTACGTCGTGCCCTCGCCGTTCCGGTTCAGGTTCTTCGTGATCCAGCCTGAGCTGTTGAAAACGAACTGCTCACCGGTCCGATTGAACGTCACCGTTTTCGTGTAGGGCTGATCGGTCAGCGTGGCGTTGAAACCGGACGGAGTTACCCAGGCCTCACCGGACTTCGTGAACACCGCCTTGAACCCGTTCGCCCCGGTGTAGGTGGCGGTGCTCGAGGTCACCGCGAGACCCACATCGAACGCCGACAGGGGCGACGACCAGCCGCCACCGAGTGAGCCCTCCGACGATGACAGGCCGTTGTAGAACCGGTCGTTGCGCACCGCGAGGGCCGGACCGTTCAAGACGCCGTCGTTCGAGGTGAGCAACAGGTTCCCGTTCGCGAGATTCACCCGCGCCACAGTCGCGTTCGAGACGTTCGCTTCATCGAAAGCAAAGTAGGGCAGAGCGCCCAGGCCTGGTGCGCCCACAACAGTTCCCGCCGGTGCCCGGTTCGCGGTCCCACCCGAACCGTTCGACAGCGATCTCGTTGCCAGTGGCGTGGCCCATGTGCTCGCGGGGGCATTCGACTCGCCGGCTGCACCCTTCGCAGCGTCCTTCGATGGTGACCACACCTCGTCAAACTCTGTCGGCGGCAGGTACTCAACCCCCGGTGGGAGTGACCGACTCGCCAATGGTGAGACCGGGGCGGCGACAGCCGGAAGCGAGGTAAACGACATCGCGACGACCGAAACGGCAGCGATAGGAACAAAGACCCGACCACGCGACATGTGCGTACCGTTCCCATACGATCCGGGGCAAATATCGCCGCCATGGCGTTCCACAAATATACGATGTATGTCGGGAATGTCCATGCCCCCTTTCGGGCACAACATGCGTCGCCGGGGGCGCCCCGGCGGCAAGTGCGTGAGTTGTCGCTTTTCGAGGTCGTCTGCGAGGTTGACCGTGGATCCTGACGCTTGGGCGGGCGGGCGGGCGGGCGGGCGGGCGCGAGACGCGGTGACGAGCAGCCTCCCTGCGAGCCAGGGTAACCTCCTCGACACATGGAATTGAATATCGATGGCGCACCAGTACGGTGCGCTCCGGCTACCGTGTGAGCACGTGGATCTCCGCCGAGACAGCGTTTCTTACGATCTTGTGCCGACCTGGATAACGGCCATTGCGACCGCAATTGCTGTCGTCGTGGCCATCTTGTGTACCTATCAGTAGATTCGGTTTACATCTCGTCAAATGCGTGGAGCTGCGCTCCGCGAGGCGCAAGACAGCGAGGACCGGACCCGACCGTACGTCGGCATGGATATTGTTCCCGGGTTGGCTGGGTCGCCGACATTCGACATTGTGATCGAAAATTTGGTGACACCACAGCTCGAGACGTGCGTCTTAACCTGGTCGGCGATTCCCTCGGCGCACAATCCGAGGGAGATGAGAGGCGACGCCGCCACATAGCGCGCACAGAATGCCGCCATGGAGCGCCAAAACTCACAGCCAAAGCCCGACAGCAACGCGGCGAAACCCCCACCTAAATCGCCAAAGCCCTCAGCGTCTCACGAGCGACGATCTACCGCCACCTCAACCCTTAGCGCCAACCACCGTTCCATTACTGGCCAGACCCCTAATCGGTGCCGCCGAGGGTGAAGAAGATCTTGCCGATGTGAGAAATGGGGGAGACCTGGCTGGCCGCGGGTGACGGGCCTGGCTTGGCTGCCTGCGGGGACACCCGCGAGGCGGCTCCGGATGCGACCGTACCGCTCACGCCGGCTGCCACGTTGTCCTGCACCAGGACTTCGCCGGGGACGGCGGAGCGCATGCGCTCGGGAGTCCAGTAGTTGCCGCCCTGTTGGGTCTCTGGAACGACCCAGCGGTCGACATCCGCTGACGCGGAAGTGATTGCTGACTCGGGCGCGATGGCGGCGGAGGCTGCGCCGGCCGACAAGAAACCGCCGGCACCGACCAACGTGCCGATCAGAAGCGCCGAGAGGGCGCCGGTCTTCACTCTGCTTCGCATCATGTGCTTTACTCCACTTATCGATCGCATTCAGCAGACTGTCTTGTCGCTGTGTTAATACAGTATTTGGCAGTTCACGCGCTGTCTACCCTTTTTGGGTGCCACCCAAAAGGGGAGTGTGGGTGGGGAACGGTATCCGCTCGCGTGCTCATCTGTCGGTGGCACCCGTCATACTGGGCACCCGTCATATTGGGCGCACGGCGGACCCGATCGGTGTGCGCGCCGGGCGGCGACGCCCCGCGTTGTCGTTGCGCGCGCGTTCTTTCCGCGATGGTGCTCGTGACGGTGGCCGGACTTTCGATCGCGGGAACGACCGCCTACGTGGCGCAGTCCGCTGCTGGAGCTTGACTCGTCATCGTGACCAGGATTGTTGCCGTGATGATCGACGACGACGACGACGGGGTCCTGAGCTGGAACGACGTTCGGAATGGTGCTGGGGTGGCCGGTTCCGCGCCGGGCGTGGGTGCCGGCATCCGTTCTCGGTACAGTGAAATCACGGCATAATTTCGTTCAGATTGTTGAACAACTCAGAGAAATACGGCAGTCTAGGGGGAACGAAAGACGGGGCCCATGCCAACCATCGATCTGAACAGCGACGTCGGAGAGTCTTTCGGCAACTGGACCTTCGGCGACGACGCCGCCATCATCGCCTCGGTCACGAGCGTCAACGTCGCCGGTGGATTCCACGCCGGCGATCCCACGACCATTCGTGCGACCTGCGCCGCCGCAGCAGCCGCGGGAGTCACGGTGGGCGCGCACCCCGGCTACCGTGACCTGGCCGGGTTCGGCCGTCGTTTCATCGAGATGGATGCGGCCGAACTCACTAACGACGTGATTTATCAGGTCGGCGCCGTGCAGGCTCTCGCCCGCGCCGCCGGAACCGCCGTACGCTACGTGAAACCGCACGGCGCGCTCTACAACACGATCGCCCACCACCCGGTGCAGGCGCACGCCGTGGTCGACGCGGTGCTCGCCGTCGACCCGACGCTGCCGCTGATGGTGCTACCGAACAGCGACATCGAAGGCCTGGCCCAGGCCGCGGGGCTGCGCACCGTGGCCGAAGCCTTTGCCGACCGCGCCTACAACCCCGACGGCAGCCTCGTGTCGCGGGCGATTGCGGGCGCCGTGCTGCACTCGGTCGAGGCCGTGACGGCCCAGGTCGTGCGGCTGGCCGTCGAGGGCACCGTGGTCGCCGTCGACGGCTCGATCATCACGGTGCCGGTGCAGAGCATCTGCCTGCACGGCGACACCCGCGACGCCGTGCGGCTCGCCGCAGCGGTGCGCGAGGCTCTGCTGGGCGCCGGCGTCTCCATTGCCAGTTTCGCCTAGCGGATGCCCACCCCCATTCGATCCATCCGGCCCGTCGGGGACCGGGCCGTCCTCGTGCAGCTCGGCAGCCTCGGCGAGGTGCTCGGCCTGTATGAGGCGCTCCGTGAGTATCCGCTCCCCGGCCAGGTCGACGTTGTCGCCGCCGCCGAAACCGTGCTCGTGACGGCCGACTCGGCTCTAGCAGCCCGTGGCTTCGCTGCCCGGCTGCGCGCGATCGACGCGCGCACCGCCGCAACCGGGCACGACGGGCTCGTGACCATCGACGTGATCTACGACGGGGCCGACCGGGATGAGGTCGGCGAACTCACCGGACTCGGCCCAGACGGCGTGATCGCGGCGCACACCGGGCAGCTGTGGACCGCCGCGTTCGGCGGCTTCGCCCCCGGTTTCGCGTATCTCGTCGGCGACGACAGCCTGCGGGTTTGCCGGCGCAGTAGCCCGCGCAAGGCTGTTCCGGCCGGTTCGGTGGCGCTCGCCGATAGCTATTCGGCCGTGTACCCGCGGGTCACCCCCGGTGGCTGGCAGCTGATCGGCCGCACCGACGCGGCCCTGTGGAGCCTCGACCGCGACCAACCCGCACTCGTGCAGCCCGGTGATCGGGTGCAGTTTCGAGCCGTGCGGGAGTTCGTGCGCACCGCACCGACGGCCCGGGCAGCGGAGGCCGACAGCGTCGGGACCGCTGCTGACGGCACCGGCATCGACCCCGCTGCGGGCCTCGTCGTCGTGCAGCCCGGACTGCAGACCACCGTGCAGGACCTCGGCCGCCCCGGCCTCGCCCACCTCGGCGTGGCCGGGGCCGGCGCGCTCGATCGCGGTGCGCTGCGCCGCGCCAACCGGCTGGTCGGCAACCCCGCCTCGGCCGCCGTGCTCGAAAACGCCCTCGGCGGCCTCGTGCTCGAAGCACTCACCGAGCAGGTTCTCGCGGTGGCGGGGGCATCCGTTCTGATCACGATCAGCAGAGCGGATGCCGCCCCGCGCGTCGTTCCCACCGACGCGCCCTTCGCGCTGCACGCCGGTGAACGCCTGAGCCTTGACGTTCCGGCGTGGGGCGTGCGCAGCTATGTGGCCGTGCGCGGCGGTTTCGACGTGCCGCTCGTGCTCGGCAGTCGTTCCACCGACTCGATGTCGGGTATCGGCCCGCCGCCGCTGGTCGCCGGCACCGCACTGCGGGTGCTCCCCGCCCCGCCGACGAGCGTTGTCGGGGCCGCCGAACCCGCGCCGGCGCCGCCCGCCGATGTGACCGTGCTGCGCTACCTGCCCGGCCCGCGAGCGGACTGGTTCAGCGCCGACACCCTCGCCGACTTCGACCGCACCGACTGGAGCGTCACCGCCCAGTCGAACCGGATTGGCCTGCGCCTTCACGGGACCGCCCTGGAACGCGCGCGCGGCGGCGAGCTGCCGAGCGAGGGCACTGTCTCCGGCGCCATCCAGCTGCCCGCCTCAGGCGTTCCGGTGCTGTTTCTCGCCGACCACCCGGTGACCGGCGGGTATCCGGTGCTCGGCGTGGTGCTGCACGCCGACCTCGACCTCGCCGCGCAGCTCGGCACGGGCGCGCGCATCCGCTTCGCCGCCGTGGTGAAGAACGCCGCAGCGCGTGATATCGCCACCTCACACACCCCGAACGAGAGCTGAACCGTGCAGAAAGTACTCATCGCCAACCGCGGCGAAATCGCCGTGCGCATTATTCGAGGCTGTTTTGACGCCGGGCTCGACTCGGTGGCCGTGTACGCAGACGTCGACGCCGACGCGCTGCACGTGGGCATGGCGACCGAGGCCTACGCGCTCGACGGCAACAGCCCGGCCGACACCTACCTCAGCGTGCCGAAACTGCTGGCCATCGCCCACCGGGCCGGCGCCGACGCCGTGCACCCCGGCTACGGCTTTCTCTCCGAGAACGCTGACTTTGCCCAGGCCGTGCAGGACGCCGGGCTGATCTGGATCGGCCCGAGCCCGGAGAGCATCCGGGTGCTCGGTAACAAGGTGTCGGCGCGCGAGATCGCCGTGCGCGTGGGCGCTCCGCTCGTGGCCGGCTCGAACGGTACCCTCGAGACCGCCGCCGAGGTGCGCGCCTTCGCCGAGGAACACGGGCTCCCGGTCGCTATCAAGGCGGCGTTCGGCGGTGGCGGTCGCGGCATGAAGGTGGTCTGGGAGATGGATGCCATTGAGGAATCGTTCGACTCGGCCGTGCGGGAGAGCATCGCGGCGTTCGGTCGCGGCGAATGCTACGTGGAACGCTTTCTGAACAAGCCCCGGCACGTTGAAGCGCAGATTCTCGCCGACGGGCACGGCGCGGTGATCGTCGTCGGCACCCGCGACTGCTCGCTGCAGCGCCGCAACCAGAAGCTGGTCGAGGAAGCGCCCGCACCGTTTCTCACCGCGAGCCAACGCGACCTCATCTACACCTCGGCGAAAGCCATCTGCCGGGAGGCCGGATATGTCGGCGCCGGCACCGTGGAGTACCTGCTCGCCGACGACGGCAGCATCTCCTTTCTCGAGGTGAACACCCGCCTGCAGGTGGAACACCCGATCACCGAGGAGACCTCGGGCGTTGACCTCGTGCTTGCCCAGCTCGCCATCGCTGCCGGCGGAGGGCTGCCGGTGTCCGAAGACCCGGTGCCGCACGGTCACTCCTTCGAGTTCCGTATCAACGCGGAAGACCCGGGCCGCGGGTTCCTGCCCTCGCCCGGCACCGTGACGACGTTCACCGTGCCGACCGGGCCGGGAATTCGGGTGGATGCGGGCATCCGCTCTGGCGATGCGGTACCCCCCCAATTCGATTCACTGCTCGCCAAGCTCATCGTCACCGGCGCCGACCGGCCGCAGGCCGTACGGCGCGCGCGCCGGGCGCTCGCCGAGTTTGAGATCGCGGGCCTGCCGACCGTGCTGCCGTTCCACCGCGCGGTCGTCGACCTGCCCGCGTTCACTGGGCCGGATCGGCTCGGCGTACACACGAGCTGGATCGAAACCGAGTTCGCCGAGCAGCTCGCCCACGACCCCTCGCTCGCCCCGGCGGCCCCGGCCCCGAGCCGGCGCACCATCACCATCGAACTCGACGGGCGACGGATGGCGCTGGGCGTACCCGACACCCTGCTCGCCGGCCTCGTGCACGGCGGCGGTCCTGTACCCGTCGCCCCGGTCGCCGACGTGCACGAGGCCAGCGAGCCGGATCCGGCCGCGCTCCGCTCCACCATGAGCGGCACCGTCGTGAAATGGCTCGTCGAGGACGGCGCCACGGTGGCCGAGGGTGATGCGCTGCTGGTGCTCGAGGCCATGAAAATGGAGTCAACCGTCGTCGCGCACCGCTCCGGCATCGTCGTTGGACTGCTCGTGGTTCCCGGCGACACGGTGACCCTGCACGCGGTCGTCGCCGGCATCGAGGCCTGACCCGCGCACGAGAGTCGATACTGTGAGGTTATGACCCTCGACGAGATTCTCCCCGACCTGCGTCGCCAGAGCGTCGACGTTCGCCACGCCGAAACCGGCCTGTGGGTCGCGTCGATGCTGCGCGAACGCATTTCGGCCGGGCAGCTCGCGCCCGGCGCCAAGCTGTCGGAGGAACCGCTCTGCGAGGTGCTCGGCGTCTCACGCAATACGCTGCGCGAGGCCTTCGCGACCCTGGCCCGCGAGCACGTTGTCACGCGCATCCCCAATCGCGGTGTCTTCGTGACCCGGCCGACCGTCGACGACATACGCGAAATCTACCGGGTGCGGCGTTTTCTCGAACCGGCAGCGCTCACCTGGTCGACCGAGCCGAAAACGGATGCCCTCCACGCCGCCATCGCGCGCGCCCGCGTCGCTCGCAGCGCCGGTTCGGTGCCGGGCATGGCCAGCGCCAACCAGGACTTTCACGCGGCAATCGTGGCCCTGACCGACAGTGACCGCCTCAAGCTGCAGATGACGCAGGTGCTCGCCGAGATGCGGCTGGTCTTCCACTCGATGGTGGCCACTCCGCTCTTCCACGCGCCCTACATCGACGACAACGCGGTCATTCTCGAGAAGTTCGAGGCGGGCGAACGCTTTGCGGCGGCCGCTCTCATGGTCGACTACCTGCGACGCGCCGAGGAGCAGCTGCTCGAGGCGCACGCGCGCACGTAGCGGCCAGGGCGCGCCCGGCTCACGGCACCAGATAGTCGGAGTCGCGGGCATCCGTGATGAGCATGTGGCCGGGAGCATGACCGATCGCGAGCGGCGGGCGTGACTCCATCACGGCCGCCTGCGGCGTCACTCCGCAGGCCCAGAACACCGGAACGAAGCCGTCAGCCAGGGTGACCGGGTCACCGAAGTCGGGGCTGGCGAGGTCATGGATGCCCAGGTCGGCCGGATCCCCGATGTGCACCGGCGCGCCGTGCACGGCGGGGTAGCGCGCAGTGATGCGCGCGGCATCCGCCACTCGGTCAGCGGCGATCGGGCGCATCGACACGACCAGGGGCCCCGCCATGCTGCCAGCGGATGCACAGCGCCGGTTCGTGCGGTACATCGGTACGTTCCGGCCCTGCTCAATGTGGGCGATCGGAATGCCCGCATCGTGCAGCGCCGCCTCGAAGGTGAAGCTGCAACCGACGATGAAGGTCACCAGGTCGTCGCGCCACCAGGCCGACAGGTCGGTGGGCTCATCGACGAGCACACCGTTCTGGTAGACCGTGTACCGGCCGAGATCGGTGCGAATATCGCCGCCGACCAGCAGCGGGCCGGTCGTCTCCCCGGCCTCGAGCACCCCGAGGATCGGGCACGGCTTGGGATTACGTTCGGCGAACAACAGCACGTCGAAGGCCTGCTCGCGCGGCACGATGATGAGATTCGCCTGGGTGAACCCGCTCGACCAGCCTGCGGTCGGCACCGCGAGCCCGTCGCGAAACAACGCGCGGGCCTGCGCGGGAGTGAGGTCGGCCCGGTCGATGGCCGCTACGCCCACAGCTGCACGAGGCCGCCGAGCGAGCGATAGCCGAGATACAGGGTGAGCAGCCAGGCGACGACACCGATCACGAGCAGCCACTTGGGATACACGTAGCCGCCGAGCAGGTCGCGGCGACGCCAGGCCACCCAGAGAATGACCGCGAAACCCACCGGCAGGATCAGCCCGTTCACGGCGCCGGCCATGATGAGCAGGGTGGCCGGGGCCTGGCCGAGCAGGGTGAAGACCGTCGCCGACACCGCGATGAACACGCAGGTGGCGATGCTGCGCACCCGCGGCGAGGTCTTGGCGGTCGTGACGAACGAGATCGAGGTGTACGCGGCGCCGATCACCGAGGTGATCGAGGCGGCCCAGAGGATTACGCCGAACAGCGTGAGTCCGATGTCTCCGGCCGCGGACTGGAAAGCCTCAGCGGCGAGGTTATCGCTTGTGAGCGCGACACCGCCCGCGACGACGCCGAGAATCGCGAGGAACAACAGCACCCGGATGACGCCCGTGATGATGATGCCAAGAATAGAGCTTCGGGTGATCTCGCCGACGTTTTCATGCCCGGAGACGCCGGCGTCGATCATGCGGTGCGCCCCGGCATAGGTGATGTACCCGCCGATCGTGCCGCCGATGAGGGTCGTAATGATGAGAAAGTCGACGTTGTCGGGAATGACGGCGTTCTTGAGCGCTTCGCCGAGCGGCGGCTGCGACACGATCGCCACGTAGCCGATGAGCAGAATCATGACGGCGCCGAGCAGGACCACGATCTTGTCGAGGGCCAGGCCGGCGCGCTTGCTCAGGAAGATGGCGATGGCGACGGCGGCAGAGATGAGCCCGCCGATCTTCGGGTCGATGCCGAACAGAACGTTGATGCCCAGGCCGGTCCCGGCGATGTTGCCGACGTTGAAGACCAGCCCGCCGATGCAGATGAGCGCGGCCAGAAACCAGCCGGCTCCCGGCAGTACGGTATTGGCGAGTTCCTGGGCGCGCTTGCCGCTCACCCCGATCACCCGCCACACGTTCAGCTGCACGGCGATGTCGACGAGGATCGACACCACAATGGCGAACGCGAAGGCGGCGCCGAGCTGCACCGTGAACGTTGTGGTCTGCACGATGAACCCGGGGCCGACCGCACTCGTCGCCATGAGAAACATGGCACCGAGCAGTGCGCCGCGGTGTTTGCTCTGGAGTTTTTTCGATCGTTTCGCGGTTGCGGGTAGGACGGTCGGAGCCATGGGCGCTGCTCACTTCTCTGGGATGAAAGTCAGCGCCGGCGGTCACTGAATGTGAGAAAGCCTATGATTGTTCAACAATCCCCGCAACAGTTTGTGGCAAATTGGCCCAACTCGTATCGTGCTGCCAAACGCGGCCGCGGAACCCGTTCTTGAGGCCATACCAGCCTCCGACCGGGTTATTCTCCGAGCGATCCCACGCCTCGATGGTGTCGGGCCCACGGGTTCTGTCTGTGCGCCCATGAGATCGGCGTTCGGGCGTTCGGGAAATGGCCGGGCCGATGCAGGCAGCGCCGACGTCGAGGGCGACACTGTGGCTGACGCCCCCGATGGATTTTTTCGTTGCAGCGTAGTGGGCGTCGCCCTGGCTGGCGCCCGCGCCGAGATCCGGGGAGATCGTCACAATCGTTTCGCGGGAACCAGGTGGGGGTGTCATTTCTCGGTCATTTCTGGGTCATTTCTCGGTCATTTTTCGGCCGCACTCGTGTCGAGCACAGACAGGTGCTCGTGCACGCACAGCCAGGTGCCGTGGCGATACTCCAGGACAATCGACTCGCGTTCGTCAAGGGTCTGGGTCGTGCCTTGCAGTTCGAGGGTCGTTTCAACGTCGTGGCTGAAGATGGCCACCCGGCCGAACACCTGCAGGCGGCGATTCGTTGACGTGCAGCCGTGCACGCGAAAGCCAGCGGTCTGCTCCCATTCGGTCCAGAGGTCTTCGTAGTCGGCGCGGCTCTCGAGGCGGTGCGGCGTGCTGTGAAACAGGAAGGTGGCATCCGTGGCGAAACCGTCGAAGTAGGCCCGGGTCTGGTGTCGGCTGAAGTTGTCAATGATCGCATCGACGGCGGCGAGGGCCGCGGCTTCGGCCTGAGCGTTGGCCGCCGGAGTGACGACGTTCACGGCCTGCGGCTTCGAAGCTCGGCAACCTTGGCCGCGGTCGAATCGTGGTCCGTTTCAATGGCCTGCGGGATTCCTGGAATCGAGGGGATGAGCCGCGAACCGTCGGGACCGAAGACATACCGCGGCTCCGGAAAGATCCACAGGGCACCGAGGTAAAGAACGGCCCCGGCGACGACGGCGACGATCAGACTGAGGTCCATGCCGCCGCCGAGGCCGCTGAGCGGGCCAACGATCACCGGCGGATAGTTGGCGAACAGCAGCCCAATCGTTGCTGCGCCGATCCAGGCAACCATTCCTCGCCAGTTCACGCCGCTGCTGAACCAGTAGATGCCGCCGACCTCTCCCTTGTTGAAGACCTGCAGGTTGCGGGCATCGAAGTGGCCGCGGCGCACGAAGTAGCCAATCGCCATGATGACGATCCACGGGGTCGTAGTCACGATGATCGCGCCGGCGAACGCGAACACGGCACCGAGCAGGTCGAAGAACAGCCGCCCGGTCAGGATGAACCCGAACGCGACGACGCCAATGCCGATCGTGGCCTGCACCCGGGTGAACCGGGGAAACACCGACGAGAAATCGAGCCCGGTCCCGTAGAGCGAGGTGGTTCCGGTCGAGAGCCCCCCGATGAACGCGACGAGCATGAGCAGCACGGCGTACCAGATCGGTGACGCCTGAATCAGGGCGAACACGTAGTCAACCTGCCCGGCCACGATCGTCGCGGTGGCGACGCCGAACAAGAATGGGATGAGCGTGAGCAGCTGGCCGAGAAATGTGGCCAGCAATAGCTTGCGTGGCGGAGTGCTCCTCGGAATGTAGCGTGCCCAGTCGCCGAGAAATGCACCGAACGAGATCGGATTGCTCATCACGATGAGGGCTGCGGCGACAAACGTGGGCCAGAACCCGCCGAGGGCGTAGGCATCCACTCCGGGGTCATAACCGGCGTCGAAGGTGCCCGAGAATGCGACGACGGCGAGCAGGATCAGGGTCGTGTTGGCGATGACGGCGGTCTTATTGACCAGCAGCATGAACTGGAACCCGTAGACCACGACGACAATGACGATGACACCGATCACCCCGTAGACGAGGGTGCGCAGCCCGATCGAGTCGGGCACGCCGGCGAGCCGGGTGAGCGCCCCGACGAGGGCGTCACCGCTGACCCAGACCGAGATCGAGTAGAAGGCGATCGCCGTCAGCAGTGAGAGAAAAGAGCCCACAACCCGGCCCCGCACGCCGAAGAGAGCACCGGAGGAAACCGCATTGTTGGTGCCGGTTTTTGGCCCAAACAGCCCCATCGGCATGAGAAAAAGGGTGCCGACGAGAACCCCACAGACCGTGGCGATGACTGCCTGCCAGAACGAGAGTCCGAGCACGATCGGAAACGTGCCGAGCAGCACGGTCGCGAACGTGTTTGCCCCGCCGAACTGGATGCGCAGCAGGTCGACCCAGGTCGAGGTGCGGTCTGCGTCGGGGATGGTGTCGATGCCGTGCTGTTCGACCTCGGTCACCCTGGGCCGGGCGTTCAGCACGACCGTCTCGGTGCCGGGGACAACGTCGTTGTAGTCGCTCATGGTGCTACTTTCGGGTTTGAGGGCGAGTTCTGAACAGGCTGGAAGTGACCCTAGCGCCGAACTTGACCAATGTGCAATAGTTTTTGACTATGAGGATAAGCAAGGTTGTTGATCTGTCACTGGTCATCAATGCCCACACCCAGACCTACCCGGGCGACCCCGAGGCGCGTTTTCTCGTGCACAGCACGATTGAACGCGACGGATTCAACCTGTTGAGCGTGAGCATGGGCTCCCAAACCGGCACTCACGTCGACGCTCCATATCACTTCGACGAGTCGGCCCCGAAGATCGACGAGCTGCCGCTCGACCGGTTCGTCGGCCGCGGTGTCATCGTCGACGCTCGCGGCCTTGGCGCGCGGGGCGTTATCACCTGGGAGCACGTTGAACCGGTTGCCGACCAGCTCGAACCGGGTGTGATCGTGCTGCTGCACACCGGCTGGAGCGAGCATTACGGCACCGCGCAGTACTTCGAAAACCCCTATCTCGATGCGACGGCCTGCCGTCGCATGATCGCGCTCGGAGTGCGTACCTTCGGCATCGACGCCATCAATATCGACGAGACCCCCGACGAGACGCACCCGGGGGTGGGGTTTCCGGTGCACCACCTCATCGCCGACGTCGCCGGGGTGATCAGTGAGAATCTCACCAACCTCGCGGCGATCGACTTCGCGCGGCCGCTCGTCTCACTTCTGCCGATAGCCTTTGAAGCAGCCGATGGTGCACCCGTTCGTGCGGTCGCGCTCGAGTTCGAAGCGTAGGGACACCATGGCTCGTCAGGTTCCGATCGGTCTCCGGCTCCGCGCCGCGCGGCTGAACAAGGGGCTCACCCTCGAGGCGGTTGCAACGATCGCGGGCATCACGCAGGGCTTCGTCAGCAAGCTGGAGCGCGACCAGGTGTCGCCCTCGGTTGCCACCCTGGTGTCTATTTGCGACGCCGTCGGCCTGCGGGTCGGCGACCTGTTCGAACCGCCGACCACGCAGATTGTGCGCGCCGGCCAGGGTTCGCCGATCAACTTCGGTGGTCGGGGCGCGGCCGAGTACCTCATGACGCCCGGCACGCAGAGTCAGGTCGAGGTCATCCAGTCGGTCATTGAACCCGGCGGCACGGCTGGTGTCGACATGTATGTGCTCGACTGCGACGTTGAGTTCGTGTTCGTCATGCGCGGCTCGCTCAGTCTCACCATCGGTGAGGACGCCTTCGTGCTGGGCCCGGGTGACGCCATGACCTTTCGCGGTCGCGACCCGCACACCTGGCGCAATTCCTCAGACCTCGAGGAGTGCGAAGTGCTCTGGGTGCTGACGCCCGCGCCGTAGCCCAGGGCTCGCTCGACCCTTGGCACGATCGACCCCTGACTCGATCGGTCCACACGATCGGTCAGGTCCTGACAGCTGTCCAAAAGCCCACGGATGCCGATGTGCAGGCTCGCTGTCAGGACCTGACCGATGATGCCCGGCTCGGGTTCGCGATCATCGCGGGGCCTGGGGTCGAGACCGAGGGAGTGACCGGGGTGGTGCAGCGGATGCTCGCCCGCCTCAAAGACAAGCCGGTGTCCGTGTCGATCGAACAGCAGGGCGTCGACCTCGTGTTCGGCATTTTGGGCACGCACAATCTTCGGATCTACCGAGCGCTGGCCGGCTCAGCCATTCGACACCTGACACCGCGGCACGAGCAGGGCGCCGGTTACACAGCCGATCGCTACGCCCGCGCCGGGGCGATGGCGGCCAAGACCAGGCGTCAGGCGTCAGGCGTCAGGCGCAGCATCCGCCGGCGCAGCGGCTGCAGCAGACGGCCGAGTTGTTGAGGTCGGCGCAGCGGCTGAGCATTGTGGGCGGGGACGGGCGCGCGTTTCGGCGGCGGTTTCGGCCTCGTCGGCGTGCCGACCGCGCTCATTCGGGCGCTGATCGAACGCACCGGACTCGATGGCGTTACCAGCGTGCGCTTCGCGCGACCAGGGCGGCGCGCACCCGCCGCAAGAGTTCGAGGCCATTATTTTTCAGGTCGTCATCGGTGATGCGGATCATGCGCCAGCCCTGCTCCTCGACCCGCTCGCGCCGGGTGATGTCCGCGCGAAATCGCCTCGGATCGCTGCGGTGCCCGTCGCCCTCATATTCGATACAGAGCTTGAAACGCGGCCACGACAGGTCGACCCGGGCCACGAAGTAGCCCTCAGCATCGCGGATCTCAAAGTTCACGACCGGTTCCGGAATGCCGGCATCCACGAGAAACAGGCGCGTTTTGGTCTCCTGCGGCGAGTCGACCGCGGATCGAGCGAGTGCGGCCGCCTCACGTAGGGCGCGGCAGGCGCGTCGCCCGGTCAGGCCGGCGACGACCAAGCGAAGTTCGGCGGGGGTGTGCCACGGATTACGGCCGCTGCACAGAAAATCCGCGGCAGCGACGAGTTCAACCCGGGTCAGCAGCGTGCCGAGATCACACCACGTCTGCAGCAGGCTCGTCACGGGGAGGCCATTCACCCGCTGGATCGATGCGCCCGCACACTCATGCCCCACGATGCCCGTCATCTGCGGAGCCCGGGTGCCCGCCGGCACAGTGACGTGCAGGCGTCGATCTGCTTCGAGACGACCGGGTAACCACACTCCGTGAATCAGAGCTGCAGTGGCATGGCTAAAAGCGTGCGTGGCGGGCATCCGTTTGGCATAGGCGCGGGCCAACTCGAAAGCGGATGCCGGCCGCGCCCGGTCACCACGCATCCGCCGGAACGACAGGGCCGCACGTTCGAATGAGGTGGACATGCAGCGATCATGCCGGGAATCGCGATCGGGCGTAAATGTTATCCACAAGGGCACCTGAACCTGCGCCGAGCCGTGAGTTTCGGGCCGTTTTTCGCCAAGAATGAGCCTCTAACTCACGGCTCGGCGGCGGCGAATCACTGGAACGCGGAGATGCCGGTGATGGCCCGCCCGACCACGAGCGTGTTGACCTCGTAGCTGCCCTCGTAGGTGTAGAGAGCTTCGGCGTCGGCGAAGACGCGGGCCATGCCGAAGTCGGTGGAGATTCCGTTGCCGCCGAGTACCGAGCGGCCGAGCGCCACGGATTCCCGCATGCGCGCGCTGGCAGACGCCTTGGCCATCGCGGCGTGTTCCGGCCGCAGCGTGCCGGCCTGCTGCAGTTGGGCAATGCGCACCATCAGCCCGAGCGAGGTTGTCGCATTCTCCAGAATGCGCACCAGCTTCTCTTGCACCAGTTGGAACGACGCGATCGGCTTGCCGAACTGTTGGCGTTCGAGCGCGTAGCGCAGCGCATAATCGTAGGCGGCGAACTGCAGTCCCACGGTCTGCCAGCCCACCCAGACCCGGGAATTGGTCAGCAGCCGGTTGGTGTCGCGAAAGCTCGTGGCGCCGGGCAGCCGGTCGCGCTCGGCGACCACGACATTGTCGAGGGTGATCGTGGCGTTCTGCACGATGCGCAGGGCGATCTTGTTCTCGATCGCCTCGGCCGTGAACCCGTGCAACGTCGCGTCGACGATGAAGCCCTTGATCTGGTCGTCGGCGGTGTCGCGCGCCCAGACGAGCACGTTGGCGGCGAAGGTTCCGCTGCCGATCCACCGTTTGACGCCGTTCAAGGTCCAGACGTCTCCGGTGCGTGTTGCCGTCGTCTGCATGTTGCGCGAGACGTCCGAGCCGTGCTCCGGCTCGGTGAGGGCGAACGCGCCGATTTTGCGCAGCGCGAGGGCGTCGGCCAGGTAGCGTTCACGTTGATCGTCGGTGCCGAGCTGAGCAACGGCCGCCGCGAACAGGCCGCTGTGCACGCCGACGAAGGTGGAGACGGAGGCATCCACTCGAGAGAGCTCGACCGTCATGAACCCGTGCAGCAAGAAGTTATCGCCGCGCGCGCAGAGATCAACGAGGTTGAGGGCGGAAAGGGCGGGGATGATCTCGAACGGGAACGTGGCGTTGTTCCAATGCTCGGCGACGACCGGACGCACGTCGCGCTCGAACACCTCGCGGGCGTTGGCGAGTAACTGCTGCTCCTCGGGGGTGAGGAGATCCTGGTAGGAGAGAAAATCGGTGGTGGGCCCGGTGAAAAATTCGGGGCTGGGCGCATCCGTATCGGTGCTGCCGATCTGCGGGCTGTCAACGACAATGCTCATGGCGGGTCCTCTCTGACCTGGTACACCTGAAGTGTGCGCCAATGAGAGGAATTGCGCAATCTCCCGCGCGAAGACCGTGCACAGTGCGTATCCTGTGGCCCGGCGGGCCCCTCAGATTGCCCCCAATGCGCAAAATGGTTCCAGCCCATGAGTTGAGTCCACGAGGCGCGCGGTCGGCCGGCCCCGACGTCGACCCGTGAGTTTCGGGCCAATTTGAACGATTAAACGCCCCAGAAGTCACGGTTCGGCGACGGGCGGGTGCGTTTAGGTGAGGTGGGGAGGGCCGGTGGCGGCGACGAAGACCGGGCTCAGCGCGTGGCGGACGTGTTCATCGTGAGAACCGGGGTGCCGTCCAGGTCGTGCAGGGCGAGCGCCACGGTCAGGGCGCCGAGCGTGCCGAGCGACTCTACGTGGGTGCCTCCGCACGGGATGCGCACGCTCGTGCCGGGCAACTCGCAGACCCAATACCGGCGATCGGTGAGCAGGTCGCCGTCACGGTCGATGCGCACCGCGGCATCCGTTGTGGTCCACTCGGCGAGGGTTGCGTTGACGGTCGCGGCGATCGACGCGAGCGCCTCGGCGACGCCCTCGACCGAGAAGCCCTTTTTGCGCAGCGACTTGCCGAGCCGGTAGGTGTCGACGGAGGCATTCGGGCCGATCAGTGACTCGTCGATGGCCAGACCGTCGAAGTCGGGGTGGCCGAGGGCATCGGGGCGCACTTCCTTCTTCCAGCGGTCGGCGAGGGCGTCGTTGAGGGCGAGGGAGGCGAGGTGGCAGCTCGTGTGCCCGGCGCTCGTGGCATCGCGCAGGCCTTCGTCGACCTCGACGGTGACCGTGTCGCCGGGGTTCAGTCCGGCCGCATCGACCACGTGCACCACGACGAAGGCCCAACCGGGCGTTCCCTTTGCCACGGGGATGTCGTCGCCGATATACAGCATCGATCCATCGGTGGCGCCCACGATGCAATCCTCGACCGGCCAGAACGCGGCGCCGTGGTGCAGCAGGGCCAGATCGGGGCCCTGGTCGGGCCAGCCCGCGTCGACTGGATGCACACAGGTCGCGTCGAGCAACACGGCCGAGCGTCCATCGCTCAGCGGCTCGGTGTGCAGCACGGTCGCCTGCGCGTCGACAGCGCCGCTCGGGTAGAGCACACGGGTGTCTTCGGTGGGCAGGGTCATGGCTGGTCCTTTCGAGCGGATGCTGTCGGTCGAGCGGTTGCGTCGGTCACGTAGTTCGGTCAAGCGGATGCTGTGGTGCGAGAAAACGCGGCGAGGTGCTGTGGTGCGCGAAAAACGCGGCGAGAAAAAAGGTGCCGCCACGATCGTGGCGGCACCTCGCGCGCGTGTTGGTCAGTGCTACCTATTCAGCGCGTGGTATCAGAAAACCTGGTACCGAGAAGATGCAGAACCTAGCTCTTGCGGGCCCGAGAAGCGGTCTCTTCAGACTTCGCCTTCTTGTCGGCCCTCTTTTCCTTGAGGGACTTGTCGGCAACCTTCTTGGTTGCATCCTTTTTCGGTGATTTGTCAGCCATTGTGTACTCCTTCGCGCCGAGCCGTGGGGCTCCGTCACCATGAGAATACGCGGGTTTAGCGCAAACGGCATCTCCACGGTCAACCCGGCCCGAGTCGCCCTGTGCGCGACTGCCGGTGTGTCGTATGCTGGCGCTGTACTCAACCCTCACCTCGTCGAAAGGTCATCGTCATGAGTCATAGCGCCACCTACAGGGCAGTTCTCTTTGGACCGAACCCGATTGCCGCCGGAACCGAGGTGGAGCTGGAATATATCGATGATGCCTATCAGGACGTCATCGTGCTCGAGTCGGTCGAAGACACTGAAACGATCACTCGCACCTATAAGCGCGGTCGCGAGACCGACGAGCCCATCCCGTACCGGTTCGTCGAGGAAGACGTCGTCGAAGTTGATGGCGAGGCCGACGTTCCCAACTGACGACTCGCGCCGGCCTCGGTACGTCACGGCGGCATCCGGTTGCAGCTGATGTCGATCGATTCGTGCCGAGGCCAGCGGTTCTGCCAGGCGTACCAGGCGGCCAGGCGTGCCAGCCGTTCTAGATGCGCTTGGTGGCGTCGCGGCCGAGCCGCACCGGCAGGGCCATGAGCGGTCCGACGAAACGGCGCTGCAAGCGCCGAGCCGGACCCCAGACGATCTGCACGACGTACTGCGACAGCAGGGCGCCGGCCGCGAGGGCCATCGCGATGCCCGCCGCGGTGAGCAGTGCGAGCAGGCCGTTGATGTCGCCCTCCGAGAGCTTGAGCAGCCCGCGAAACAGAGTAAGACCGGGCACGAGCGGCACCAGGGCCGTCACCATGATCACAAGCGGGGGGGTGCGCACCACGCGCGCTGCGACCGCAGCCAGCAGGCCGACGCCGAGGGCGCTCGCGGCCGAGGCCCAGACCAGGCCGAACCCGCCGGCCATCGCGGCGACGAACAGAAATTCGGCGAGAGCGCCGAGCACGCAGACCACCCAGATCGCGCGCCACGGAACCTGAACGGCGAGCGCGAAACCGACCACAATCACAACGGATGCCACGAGCAGCACCGGCAGCACGGCCAGCGTCACGATCGGGTTCGAATCAATCTCGAGCAGCAGGCCGAACCGGGCCAGGAACAGCGCGGATCCGGACACGCCGGTGACCAGGCCCGCCGTGATCAGCAGCGCTTCAACCAGCCGGGCCGTGCCGGTGAGGTAGAACCCCGACAGGGTGTCATGCACGGCGCCGAAGGTCGTGACCCCGGCGAGGAGCATGATGATGGTCGCGACGACCACGAGCGAGGGATTGGCGGTGGGGTCGATCACCCCGACGATCGCGGCGACGATCGGGCCGACGGCGCCGCCGAGAACGGTCTGGTAGAACAGCGGAACCTGGCGGTGGTCGAGCACCGAGGTGATCCAGTCGATGCTCCAGGTGGCGATGAACGCGGCGATGATCACCGTCGGTCCGCCGCCAATCAGCACGGCGGCTCCCGCACCGACGAGGCTCCAGCCGATGCGGCGCCAGTGCTTGGGCACCTGCGGTTTCGAGCTGACGATGGTGGCCAGAATCTTGCGCGCGTCGGCCACGTCGATCGGCTTCTCGATGATGTCCGCGATCAGCTCCGACGTGGCGGTGAGCTTGGAATAGTCGAGGGTGCGGTACTTCACGTTGCGGCTACGGGTGATCGACTCGTGTGTCGACGGGTCTTCCTGGGTGAGCGTGATGATGGTGTGGGTGATGTTCGCGTCGGTGCCCTTGAGCCCGTAGGCGCGGGTGAGCGCGACCATCGCTGCGGTCGCGTCTTCGGCGCCGGCGCCGGCCGTGAAGATGACCTCGGCGAGGCGCATGGTCAAATCGAGCACGGCGCGGGTGTAGCCGGCGTGGTCGAGGGAGATGGCGGTGGTCTTGCTAAACATCGAGTGGCCCCAAAACGGATGTTGCGGCGGTCGCGTGCGCGGAGTCCGCGTCGGAGGGGTTGAAGAAACCCGCGAGCACGTCGCGGTAGAGCCGCGCGAGTTCAGAGTTCGCATTGTAGGCGGAACCGCCGACGACCTGCACGGCCGTGTCGACGACGAACTTGGCGTTCTGCGTGGCCCGATACTTGAGCCCCGACAACTGGGCGAACCAGGCCGGCCCGACCTGCCAGCTCTGCTCGTCGACCGCGCGAGCGAGCGCGTCGATCTGCGGGTAGATACCGTCCATCGTTATGACGAGATCGCCTACCCGCCAGCGCACGACCGGATCGTGCGCGTGCGTGCGCCCGTCGTTCTTCCGCGACGTGCGCCGGTGTGCGCCCTCGACGGCGAGTTCGAGCGCACGCTGGCCGAGGCCGGTGTAGACGGCGGAGAGCAAAATCTCAAAGTTGGCGAAGATGCCGGCCACGAGGGGGTCGGCGTTCGGGCCGACGGGCAGGCGCCTAACGACGCGGTCGGGGCGGGCCCGTGCTCCCTCCAGCACGGTGCTCTGGCTCTGGCTGGCGCGCATCCCGAGGGTGTTCCAGTCCTCGAGTACGCGGATTCCGGCATCCGCTCGGTCGAGAAACGCCCAGACGATCGCGGGCTCTGCCGGGTTCGCCTGGTCCAGGCCGAGCACTCCGAGCCGGGTCCAGGCGGGGGAGAGCGAGGTGAAGACCTTGGTACCGGTGAACCGGTAGCCGCCGTCGGGCTGGGGGAGGGCATCCGTTCTCGAGCCGAACAAGACGAGGTCGTTGCCGGGTTCGCTCACGCCGAAGCCGAAGATTTCGCCGCGGCCGGCCTCTTCGAGCAGAAAATCGAGCGTGTGATCACCCTGCGCGTGCAGGCTCGTGGCGACGCCGGTCCAGATCAGGTGCATGCAGACGGCGAGGGCGGTGGCCGGGGCGTGCGCGGCGAGCCGCGTCTGCTCGCGCGCCGTCTGCTGCAGGGTGCGGCCGAGTCCGCCGAAGTGTGTGGGCACCAGGGCGCGCAGGTAGCCGGCGGCGACGAGCTCGTCGAGGTCGTCGGTGAAGAACGAGTTGGCCTGGTCATACCCGGCGGCCCGCGAGCGGATGCCCGCCAGCAGCTCGTCAGACAGCAGCTGCTGGGTCTGTTCGGGGGCTCCCACCGCCTCGTTTTTATCGGTTGCGGGTGCAAAAACGGGCGCTGCCGGAGACGTATCGGGCAGGGCTGCAGCAGGGAGAAACTCGGTCACACCGACAAGCCTATGCAGCCTTGCGACGCCGCGCGAACAACCGCACGGTCAGGAGCACAATTGCTCCGAAAATAGCCAGTGCGACCAGCCAGGGCAGGGCCACGCCGAGTCCGACCAGCAGGCCGCCGAGCGCGGTCACGAGCGCGGTCCAGCCGGTCACAATGCCGCTCCAGAAGCTGTCGGGGCCGCCCGCGGCGACGGTGCCCTCCGCGACGAGTTCGAGTTGTACGGTCGAGTAGTCGATCTGGTCAGCGAGGTAGTCCCGCTGGGACTGCATACTTTCGAGCTCGCTCTGCCGGCTCGACAGGGCGCTTTCGATACTGATCAGGTCGGCCGTGGTCGTGGCCGAGGCCATCAGGGCGAGCAGCCGGTCGACCGAGGTGGTCAGGGCGGTGATGCGGGCGTCGAGGTCCTGGCTTTGCTGGGTCACGTCCTGCGCGGTCAGCGAGACGACGTTGACTCGGCCGAGCTTCTTGATCTGGGCCAGGGTGCGGTCGAGTTCATCGGAGGGAATGCGCAGGGTGAGGCTCGCGCTCGCCGGTTTGATGTCGGTGGCCGGGTTTTCGCTGCGACTGTCAACCCGGCCACCGGCCTGTTCGGTGATCGTGACGGCGGTTTCGCTCGCCGCGACCGGGTCGGTCGCCGTGATCGAGAGGGATCCGGTGGTGATGACATCACGGTTTGCCGTGTTCACGTCGCCGGTGGTGCCGACGACGGCCTTGCCACCCTCGGCCGGAACGACACCGCCCGACACGCTCCCCGACGAGTCGGTGCTCCCCGAACCATTGCTGTTCGCCGTGCACCCCGCCATCAGCACCGACGTCAGAAGAACCGCGATCACAGCCCACGTTCGTCTCATGCCTCACTGTATGGGCCCGCCGGTGTCGCTGACTGGAGGCAGTCTGGGAGTCGGATCACAATTGGGACTCGAAGTCTGCCCCCCGAAGTAAGGTCGTGGAGTTGGAGGTTCAACCCGACTCATCACGACCAGGAGGACAGCATGGGATTCATCGACGATGCCAAGGATGCACTCGGCGCCACCGGCAAAAAGATCGGCCGGGCGGTGGATGACGCCAAAGACCGCGTCGAAGACAAGGCCGACGAGGCCCAGGCCGACGCCAAGGTGAAGAAGGCCGAGGCAGACGTGAAACACGCCGAAGCCGAGCGCACCACCACCGAGGCCAAGAATGATTTCAAGGCCACCCTGCGCAACGATAATTAGCGTATGACCTGGTGGGCGGAGCTGATGCGCATGACGCATCGGCGACGCCCGCCGCTTCTGCATGTCGCAACGGATGCCGGTACCGGTCCGGTCGTGATTCTCGTGCACGGCATCGCCTCGTCCTCGGTCACCTTCTACGAGGTGATTCCGATGCTGACCCCGCATCACCGCGTGATCGCGGTTGACATTCTCGGGTTCGGGCAGTCCCCGGCACCGGACGGCTGTGAGTACCGGCTGGAGGATCATGTCGGGGCGCTGGCCGGGACCATCCGCTCGTTGAAGCTGCGGGAACCGTTTGTGCTGGTGGGGCATTCGCTCGGCAGCCTGATCAGCACCCGCTACGCAGCCATGGAACGGCACAGTCGACTGGCGACCGCGTGGCGCCGGCTGACCGGCCGAGGACCGGTCTCGCGCATGGTGCTCGTGGGGCCGCCGGTGTATCTCACGCCGGGTGATATCGGCGATCCGCGGGTGCGGGCGCGGGTCAGCGCCTACCTGCGCGCCTGCGATTTTCTGCGCGCCAACAAGGAATTCACGCTCGCCAACGCCGCGATCATGTCGCGCCTGCTGCCCAAGGGCATCTTCGAACTGACCGAGAAGACCTGGACGCCGTTCATCAAGTCGATGGAACACTGCATCGAATCCCAGACCGTGGTGAGCGACATTGCGAGCCTCACGGTGCCGGTCGACGTGATCTACGGCGCGCTCGACGCGTTCATCGCGCAGGGCAGCATGACCGTCATCGAGCGGATGCGCCACGTCACGATGCACCGCGTCGAGGCCAACGACCACATCATTCGTAAGCGGTTGGCCCGGGTGCTCGTGAAGGTCATCGACAGCTGAGCTACACGGCCGGGTAGGTCACGCCCGTGAGCTCCTCGGAGATCGACCAGAGGCGGCGGGCATCCGCTTCATCGAGCGATCGCGGCGGCAACGTGGCGGGAGCGGGGGCGCCGGTGAACTCGCCGAATCCGCCCGGGCCGTAATAGCCGCCGCCGCCCGCCGCGGGGCTCGTCGCCGCGTAGAGTGCGGGCAGGATGCCCTGGTCGATCTGCTGCCATATCCAGCCGATGCGGTGGGAGGCCTCGTTCGCGGCGAGAAAGACCCGCGCCGACGCGCCGTTGTGCGTGGGGCCGGTGATCTGCAGGTTCGTCACGGTCGCGCCCGGGTGCGCGGCGACGCTGCGCACGCCCCATCCTCCGGTGACGCTGCGCCGGTTGAGTTCGCGCGCGAACATGAGTGTGGCGAGTTTGGAGATTCCGTAGGCGCGGTGTGCGCGGTAGCGCAGGCTGTGCAGGTCGTCGAAGTCGAGGCGTGCGGTGCGGGCGATCAGGCTCGAGAGGCTCACGACCCGGCTCGTTCCGGCCGCGCGCAGCAGTGTCAGCAGGTGCGCGGTGAGCGCGAAATGGCCGAGGTGGTTGGTCCCGAATTGCAGCTCAAACCCGTCTTCGGTCTCGTCACGCACCGGCGGCATCATGATGCCGGCGTTGTTGAGCAGAATGTCGATCGGCCGCCCCTCGCGGGCGAGCTCCTCGCCGAAACCGGCGACGCTGGAGAGCGAGGCCAGATCGAGGTGACGGATGCTGAGGGACGCCTCCGGGATCTGCTCCAGAATGCGCGCCACGGCTTCGGCCCCCTTCTGCTCATTGCGCACGGCGAGGATCACCTCGGCGCCGGCCCGGGCGAGGCGCCCGGTGAGACCGAATCCGAGGCCGCTGTTGGCGCCGGTGACGACGGCGAGTTTGCCGTGCAGATCGGGAACATGGATGTCGGGAAGGGTTTTGCTCCTGCTGGCGCGGGTGGTCTTCGACATGGGGCTCCCGGTTGGTCGTGGAGCTCTATCCAACCCGCTCGGTCTGTGGAAGTCACGCCGCGGGCGGCGGCCCCGGGCAGATTCACGGTTGACCACGGCGGTGATCTCACGCCGGGCGGGAGTTGCGCCGCTGCGCGGGATGCGCAACTCGGGCGCAGCGGCGCAGGTCCCGCGCGACGCGGCGAGCACGACGAGCCCGAGCGCGTGGCACAGGTGCAGGGCGTCCCCCGGCGCGTTCATGGCCGGGTTCTTGCCGAAGAAGCCGTAGGGCTTGAGCGTGAACTTGGCAGAGTCCACGGGCATCACCGGCCTGTCCTCAACGCGCGGAAAATGCGTCGGTCCGAAGGTGTGCCAGAGCACGATGTCCGCACCATCGATCGACCGGTCGCCCGCGAGGTACTTGGTCACGCCGTCCCGCCCGGATCCTGGTGCACGAAATCGCCGGCAGCACACTGCTCGGCCGGGTCGTACGGCGTGACGAACAGGTGCTTCGTGGCGAACTCGGCCCGCTACGCAACGCCCGAACCGGTATCGGCCATGAGGCTCGGCGCCGCCTCCGGGTAGGCGGAGGTGAAGAGAATGCCGGTGAGCTTGGCCCCACACTCGATGGTTCCGTCGAGCGAGAGATACCAGTAGAGGCCGTAGTCGTCGTTGCCGACGGTGGTGAAGAAGCTGATCATCCGGCGGCGCTGACGGCGCACCTCGTTGCTGCCGGTGAACATGTCGCCGTGCTTCCAGAGGGTGCCCACGTCTTCCTCGTGCATACAGATGCCGTTCTTGATGGTGAACGGGTTACCCAGTTCGTCGGCCAGCACGGCGTCGAAGTATTTGATCTCGCCGACGCAGTCGCAGCCGAGGGCGAGCGAGTTGCTGAACCGGCCATAGAGGTATTCGCCGGTATCGAAGTAGTTCTGCCAGAACCGCACAGGCGACGGGTCGCCGTAGGGCACGAGCATCTCGTTGATCGAGGCGCGGTAGATGATCGGGCGTTCCTCGCCCTCGTCCGAGAAGGACAGCTGGCGCAGCACGAGACCCTCGCGGGTGTCAAAGCCCACCGGAAACTTCCCGTTCGCCCAGGTCACCCATTCGCCGTTGACCGGGTGTGCCCATGGGTGGTCCTCGGGGTAATCCTGGCGAAGGGCGAGCACCCGCACGATGCGGCGTCCGACCTCTTCGGGATAGTCGTAGAAGCCGGCCGAGAGCGGCACGACGACGACCTCGGCGACGCTCGTGCCGCGGGCTTCGAGAGCGGCGATCCAACGTGGGTCTTCAGCGACGATGCCGGCAGCGGTCCGGTGCGGGCCTGCCGGGCGAGCACGCCGCGCTGGCGCGGTTCTTCGAGGCCGACAGAGACGAACCGGGCGCTGTCGGTGAAGGTCGACGACGCGGTGACAATGTCGCGCACGGCCGTGAATTCGGCGGCGTTCAGGCTCGAGAGCGGATGCGCCGGCTCGCCCGGCGTGGAAGTGGCAGCGGGCAGATCCCGGCCGGTGCTGGTCATTGTTCCTCCGGAAACGGAAACGGAGAGGGGTGGGTGTGGGGCAGGTGGTTGTGGGGCAGGTGGGGGTGAGCAGTCTCGGTTAGCCGCTGATGGCATCCGTCATGTTGTCGTAGGCGGCCCGGTCGGTGCGCTTGAGGACGGCAGCCTGCACGAGGCCGACCGCCGGAAAGAGCATGATCAGGCCGAGCAGCACGGCACTGATGGTGCCGAAGACCGGCAGGCCCCGGGCATTCACGTCGCTGACGAGCATCGGAAAGTTTGCCGCGATGACGACGGCCGAACCGGCCAGGCCGAGTACGGCGAAGTTCACGATGAGAACGACCGCCGTCATCGTCTGCACGACCGACGACACGTACGGGGCGACATGCTTGTGGTGCACCGAGCCGAGAACGTTCGGCAGTACCTTCGCGTTCGACATGGAGTGCTGGTAGCGGGTGTTCACACTGTGAAACGAGAGCACGCAGGCGGTCATGCTCGTGATCGGCAGCACGTTCATGATGATCTCGCCAATCGGGCCGAGGTACGTCAGCGTGGTGATGAGAATCATCGCACCCGGATCCTCGGCGGCTTGCGCGAGCACGATGGCGACCTCGGCGACGAGAAGAACCCCGAGCACCGTGGAACTCACGTCGATGTGGCGGTAGCCGAGAAAGCCGACGAGTGCGATGGTCAGTGGTGAGTACCGGTACCAGGGCAGGTCGGGGCCGCCGAGTCCGGCGACGGTGACGGTGACGGTGACGCTCAGAATGTAGCCGACGTAACCGTGCACCGACACCTGGATGGCCGGGTAGGTGAGCAGGGCGAGAAACGCGGTCGCAAGGCCGGCCGGTTTGCCGAGCCGTAGCCGACAACGGTGAAGAAGGCATCCGGTTTGGGAACGTGCCGGGTCATTGCCGACAGTCCCACGGCGAAGAGAAAGAGAACGAGTCCGGAGATGGCGTACATGGCCGAAAAGCCGACACCGTCACCGAGCAGGATACCCAGCGGTGCGGCTCCGCCGACGACGGTGAGCGGTGCGGCCCCGCGACGACCATCATTACGATCGCGGTGGTGCCGAGGGTTCCGGTCAGTGACCGTGCGGCCGGGGCGGTCCCCGCGCGGGTCGCGGAGCGTTGGGTGGCGGTCATGGCAGCTCCAGGGTGGTGAGTCGAGGGTTGGCGCTGTGTGGTAATTCTGTCGACGCCCTGGTGCCGGGCGGTCTCTCTGCGCTAAGGGCCGCACGCCGCCGAATGAGACCAGCGCGAATTTTCGTCTCATTCGGGCGGCACGAGCCGGAAACATACCCGAATCAGTGCGGCAACGACTGCCCGGTAGCCTCGGCGCATCCCTAGCCACGCCAGCGGATGCCTCGGTCGACAAATTTCACCCGGAGGGCCCATGACCGACCTGCAGCGAGCGATTCGGCACCCCGAACCGGTACGCGGATTCGCCGACCGTTCCCGGGTGGACGGCCTGGACCGGTGCCGCGTCGAGTTTCTCGACGTGCTCGGGCAATCAGTGTCGACGGTGGCTCCCTCGGCAGCCGCCACAACCATCCCCCTGTTGATCGCCTCGGCCGGTGGCGCGCCGGTCTGGGCGCTCGCGAGCGGCCTGCTGATCGCCCTCCTCGTCGCGTCGACCGTGGACCAGTTCACCAAACGCATCGCCGCGACCGGCTCGCTGTACACCTTTGTGCCCGTGGGTTGGGCCGAACGGCCTCCTTTGGCCTCCTTTGTCACCGGGGTAGCCCTACTACTCGGGTACGGCTTCATCGCAATGTTCGCGCTCGCCGGGGCCGGGTCGTCGAACTGGCCAACCTCGTCACACCACCCGCCGCCCGCCCGCCCGAGGCTGTGCGCGCGATTCTTGATCGCCTGCGGGGCGGTATCTGGGGCGGTATCCACCTCGTACGGTTCGAGCAGGACGGTCTGCGCGTGATCGATCCCGACCCGGATTTTTTGCCGAGCACTCGGGTCGTGATCCTCGCCCGGCTCGAATCCTCGGCGATGGGGCGGCTGCTCGTGTCGGAGCGGAGCCGCGCCGCGGCATCCGTTTCGCTCGGGTCGGTTTCTGCACAGGGTTTCATTTCGCACGGTTCAGCCGCGCACGGGTCGGCTTCTGGCCTGACCGACCCGTTTGCGCCCGCAGGCTCGAGTACGCGCCTGCTCGGGCAGATTCGGGGGAGCGGATACGCCAGCCAGGTTGATGGGGTCACCGCCGGTTACGGCTGCATCGCCATTTCCGATTCGCGACCGGGCCGGCCAGCTCGTGGCGGGGCTGCGATTTCGCGTTGCGCGGGAGTTGCGCCAGTGCGCGGGAGGCGGAACTCGGGCGCACTGGCGCACCTCCCGCGCGACGAGCTACGCGGGAGTTCTCTCCAGGCCCGAGCTCCTATTCCTGCGCCGGGTCGCCGATGCGCTCGAGCGCGTCGACGATGAGCGCCCAGAACTTCTCATGATCCAGATCGACGGCCACCTGCGTCGTGCAATCGGCCGGAGCCGGCGCTCGAAAGTCGGCCACGGTCATGCCGAGCGTGAGGGTACCGGCCAATTCCACGTCGAGCGGAGCCTTGCGCACCGTGATCACGGTCGGGTCGATCACATAGGCGACGGCGCACGGGTCGTGCACCGGCGGATGGTCGAAACCCTGGGCATCCCGATAGGTCTTTGCGAAGAACGCGAGCAGTTCGCCGACGAACCGGGACGGAGCCGTACCGACGGAGGCGATGCGGGCGACGATGTCGGGGGTGGCGAGGGCCTGGTGGGTCAGATCCAGCCCGATCATGGTGAGCGGCCACTTCTCGTTGAACACGATGTGGGCGGCTTCGGGGTCGATGACAATGTTGAACTCGGCCGTGGCCGACCAGTTGCCCACGTGATAGCCGCCGCCCATGAGCACGACCTGCTTGACCCGTTCGACGATGCGCGGCTCCTTGCGCGCGGCCAGTGCGATGTTGGTCAGGGCGCCGGTGGGCACGAGCGTGATCTCGCCCGGCTCGTGCGCCATGATCGTGTCGATGATGAGGTCGACGGCGTGGCGATTGTCCAGTTCAAGCGTCGGTTCGGGCAGCACCGGGCCGTCCAGGCCCGACTCACCGTGAATCGATGGCGCCGTCTCGAGCTGCCGCACCAGCGGGCGGGGGCATCCGGCCGCAAACGGTACTCCGGTGATGCCGGCCACCCGGGCGACGGACCGGGCGTTACGGGTGACCTTGGCGAGGGTCTGGTTGCCCATCACGGTGGTCACGGCGACGAGCTCAATGTTCGGATTGCCGTGGGCCAGCAACAACGCGATCGCGTCGTCGTGGCCGGGGTCGCAGTCAAGAATGATTTTGGTGGGCACGCTTCAGGGTAGGTCCTCGGCCCGCGCCCCCGCTCCCGGGCCCGGCGCGTGACGGTGCATAAAGGCAGACCTTCTCATGGCCCGTCCAGAGCGGCTCCGATAAGCTGATCGCGCGGTTGTAGTTCACACCCGCCCCCGTACCGAGGAGTTTGTTCGTATGACTTTGATCGAGGAATTCCTCATGCCCGGCGGCGGCACGAGCATCAATACACTGCCCAAGATCTCCCTGCACGACCACCTGGACGGCGGCCTGCGCCCGCAGTCCATCATCGAGCTGGCCGACTCCATCGGATTTATGCTTCCCACAACGGATGCCGACGCGCTCGGCGAATGGTTCGCCGACCAGGCCAATGCCGGCTCGCTCGTGGAATACCTCAAGACCTTCGATGTCACCACCGCCGTCATGCAGACCCGTGAGGGCCTCAGCCGGGTCGCCCGCGAATTCGTCGAAGACCTCGCCGACGACGGTGTCATCTACGGCGAGATTCGCTGGGCTCCCGAGCAGCACCTGGCCCGCGGCCTCACCCTCAACGAGGTCGTTGAAGCCGTGCAGGACGGCATCGAAGCCGGTATCGAAAACGTCGAGAAGTCGGGCCGCAGCATCCGCATCGGTCAGCTCATCACCGCCATGCGTCACGCGAACCGCGGTCTCGAAATCGCCGAACTCGCCGTGCGCTACCGCTTCGACGGTGTTGTCGGCTTCGACATCGCCGGCGCCGAGGCCGGCTTTCCGGCCGGTAAACACCGCGCCGCCTTCGACCTGCTTGCCCGGGAATTCATGCCGGTCACCGTGCACGCAGGCGAGGCCGACGGGCTCGACAGCATCCGCGGCGCCCTGTTCGACGGCCGCGCGCTGCGCCTCGGCCACGGTGTGCGCCTCGCCGAGGACGTCACCATCGAACGCCAGGACGACGACAACACCTTCGTCACCCTCGGCCCGGTGGCCCAGTGGGTGCGTGACCGTGAGATCACGCTCGAACTGAGCCCCTCCTCGAACCTGCAGACCGGAGCGGTCGCCGCCTGGGGTGAGGAACTGTTCGACCACCCGTTCGACCTGCTCTACCAGCTCGGCTTCAAGGTCACCGTCAACACCGACAACCGGCTGATGAGCGACACAACCCTGACCCAGGAGCTCGCCCTGCTCTCCGATGCCTTCGGCTACGACCTCGGCGATCTCGAGACCTTCCAGCTCAACGCAGCCCACGCCGCGTTCCTGCCGCTGGAGGATCGCGAAGAGCTCGTCGAAGCCATCGAAGCCGGCTTCGGCGACGCCTGACGCCGGTCTGCCGGGCGGGGCTGGCTCGACGAGTCGGCTGACACCCGTGCAGGTTCACCCCGTTCGACCCCGTAGAACTGAAAGTGACCATGCCACTGCCGCATCTCCCGCTTGACGCCATCACGATCGGCGCGCACGTCGACCACTGGCCAGCTGCCATCACGGCCGCCGGAGACGCCCTCGTGCGTTCCGGCGCCGCCACATCCGCTTACACCGACCGCATGATCGCGGTGGTCCGCGAATTCGGCGCCTACATCGTGATCGCGCCGGGACTGGCGCTTGCGCATGCCCGCCCCGGAGCGGATGTTCTCGCCGACGGACTCTGCGTCGTCACACTCGCCGAGCCGGTGGCCTTCGGACACCCGCACAACGACCCGGTCAGTGTGATCGTCGGCCTGGCCGTGGCTGGCGCCGACGACCACCTGCATTTCGTCGCCGAACTCGCCAACGTGTTCAATGACCCCGCGGTGATTCCCGCCCTGGCCGGCGCGACCACCGCAGAATTCGTGCAGAGCGTGTTCGGTCAGACCGCCTCATGAAGATCGTCGTGATGTGCGGCATCGGCCTGGGCACCTCGGCCATCCTCAAGGTCAACGCCGAGCGCGCCCTGGAACGCCTCGACATCGAGGCGAGCGTGCAGGCCACGAATGTCGCCGGCGTGCGCGCCGCCGCAGCCGACGCCCAGGTTATTTTGACGTCGTCGGAACTCGTCGATGCGATCGGCAAGACCAACGCCGACGTGATCGTCATCAACAACTACTTCGACGTCGACGAACTGTTCGCCAAGCTCGAAATCGCTCTGGGTTCGTAGCCCCGTCGTCCGAAGCTCTCCGGGCCCGGAAAGCGGGCCCAGGTCAGATCGTGGGCTGCCCCGCTCGCCGAGCCGTGAGTTTTGAGCGCTATTCCGCTAAAAAAGGGGCTCAAACTCACGGCTCGGTGAAGCGGATGCCGCCCGCTAGGCGATCAGGGCGCGCATACCGCGGTCGAGCTCGTCCAGGGCGGCCTGCGCGGCCGCACGACGCTCCACCAGGGTACCGACCGTGCTGCGGGTGTCGATGTACACCTTGAGCTTCGGCTCGGTTCCGCTCGGACGCACCATGACGCGTGATCCATCGGTCAAGCGGATGCGCAACACGTCACTCGGAGGCAGTTCACCCAACCCCCAGCGAAAGTCATCGATCTCATCGACCCGAATGCGGCCCACGTGCGTCGGCGGCGACTCCCGGAGGCGAGTCATGACCAGCGCAATCGTGGACAGTTCGCTCACCCGCACCGAGATCTGCCCCGACGCGAAGTGTCCGAACTTCTCGCTGAAGAGGTCCAGATACCCGGCGAGGGTCGTCCCCTCCGACTTGAGGTCGCTCACGAGCGAGAGCAGCGCGACGGCGGCTGAGATGCCGTCCTTGTCGCGCACGGTGCCCGGATTCACCAGATAGCCGAGCGCCTCCTCGAAGCCATAAACCAGGTTCGGCACCCGGGACACCCACTTGAAGCCGGTGAGGGTTTCTGTGAAACGCAGGCCGTAGGCATCCGCTACCGCGTGCAAGGCCGGCGACGACACGATCGAGCAGGCCAGCGTGCCGGTGCTGTCGGTCAGAGGAGCGTCGAGATCGGGGGAGGGAGCCAGCGCGGCCGCCCGCCACCCGAGAATAGCGCCGACCTCGTTGCCGCTCAGCCGGCGGTACCCGCTCGCGCTGGACAAGTCGGGGATGGCCACGGCGAGGCGGTCGGCATCCGGATCGTTCGCGATGATGAGCTCGGCGCTCACCTCACGCGCGGTCTCGTAGGCGAGGTCCATCGCGCCAGGCTCTTCCGGGTTCGGGAACGCGACGGTCGGAAAGGCGGCGTCCGGGGCGATCTGCGCGTCGACGAGGGTCGGCAGGTCGAATCCTGCCTTCTCGAGCACCCGGCGGGTGGTGTCCCAGCCGACGCCGTGCATGGCGGTGTACACCGCGTTCACCTGCGCGCGCGGCGTGTGGGCAATGCCGGCGGTCGCTTTGATGTAGGCGTGCACGACGTCTTCGTCGGCGGTCTCGTAGCTGCCGCGCGGCAGGTGCGGCACGTGTTCGTCGGCGGCGACGCGCAGAATCTCATCCGAGATGTTTTTGTCATCGGGGGAGACGATCTGGGCACCATTGTTCGCGCCGCCCAGATATACCTTGTAGCCGTTGTCGTTGGGCGGGTTGTGCGAGGCGGTCACCATCACACCGCAGCTCGCGTCGAGGTGCCGCACCGCGAAGGCGAGCACCGGCGTCGGCAGCAGACGCGGCAAGAGGATGGCGCGCACCCCCGCGCCCGCCATGATCGCCGCCGTGTCGGTCGCGAAGACGTGCGAGTTCTTGCGTCCGTCGTAACCGATGACCACCGACGGCGTCACCCCGGGCGCGGCATGCCGACGCAGGTAGGTGGCCAGGCCGGCCGCGGCCTGCGAGACGAGCACGCGGTTCATGCGGTTCGGCCCGGCGGCGATTTCGCCGCGCAGCCCGGCCGTGCCGAAGGCGAGCCGGGTATCGAACCGCGAGTGCAGGTTGGACAGGGCCGCGGTGTCGCCGTCGTCGACGGCGTTGATGAGCACGCGCAGCTGCGCCTGCGTCTCCGGGTCGGGATCCTGGTTCAGCCACGCCCGGGCGGCCTGCAGGAGCGCCGCGGTGCGGTCGGTCGGGACGTTCGGGGTCTCCTGGGCGACCGGCGCGGTCGCGAGGTCGTCGTCGTCGATGACCGCACCATCGGGAGTGATCGTCTGAATGGCGACCGTCGGTTCGGAGGCGGCATCGTCGGTGTCCTGCACGACCGGCAGGGCCTGGGTAGGAGTCTGGATCTCGTCGGTCAGATCGGTGTCGGTGACGGGCGAGGTGACGGGCGGGGTGACGGGCGGGGTGACGGGCGGGGTGACGGGCGGGGTGACGGGCGCAGCGGCATCCACTGGCGGGCCGGAGTGGCGACCGCCGGTGCGCTCGACCGGCTGCTCGCCGGTCCCGTCGTGGACCTCGGAACCGGTCTCGTCGTGATGCTCGGAACCGGTCCCGTCGTGGACCTCGGAACCGGTCTCGTCGTGATGCTCGGAACCGCTCGCGTGGTGATGGTCGGCGCCGCTCTCGTCGTGGCGGTCGGTGCCGGTCACAGTGCGGCCACGATCCGCGCGAGGAGCGCGCTGATCACCGGTTCGGCCAGCGCGCCGGCCTCGATGACTTCGTCGTGGCTGAGCGGAGTCTTCTGAATGCCGGCGGCGAGGTTGGTGATGAGCGAGAGTCCCAGCACCTCCATGCCGGCCTGCCGGGCCGCGATGGCTTCGAGCGCGGTCGACATGCCCACGATGTGGCCGCCGATGGCCTTGGCCATCTGCACCTCGGCCGGCGTCTCGTAGTGCGGCCCGCGAAACTGGCAGTACACGCCCTCGTCGAGTGTCGGGTCGATGCCGCGCGCGAGATCGCGCAGCCGCTTCGAGTACAGGTCGGTCAGGTCGACGAAGGTCGCACCCTCGAGCGGGGAATCAAAGGTCAGGTTGATGTGGTCGCTGATCAGCACCGGGGTGCCCGGCGTCCACGATTCGCGGATGCCGCCAGCCCCGTTGGTCAGGATCATCGTCGTCGCTCCGGTCGCCGCCGCCGTGCGCACACTGTGCACGACCCGGCGCACGCCGTGGCCCTCGTAGTAGTGCGTGCGTGCGCCGATCACGAGCGCGCGCTTGCCGCCGGGCAGCAGAATGGAGCGCAGTGTGCCGGCATGGCCGACCAGTGCGGGGGCGCTGAACCCGGTGATGTCCGCGGCGGTCACGGTGTGGGTAGTCTCGCCGATCAGGTCGGCTGCCTTGGCCCAGCCGCTGCCGAGCGTGAGCGCGATGTCGTGCCGGGGTACGCCCGTGATGCCGGCGATCTCCGCGGCGGCCGACCGTGCTGCCTCAAACGGATCAGTGCCGGGCAGGTCTAACGGGTTGATCTCGTTCGTGAACATTTCACTACTCTAGAACCCCCACCAACGGTGCGGAGATTCTGCGCGAATTCTGCTCATCGGCGCGCCGAACGGGCGCCGAGACGGCCATTCGGCTCGAATTTGCTCATTTCGGCTACGAACCGGGCTGTGCGGGCACGGAAGCGGTTTGGCGGGGGCTGCGCGGGTTGAGAGAATGGAGTACATGGCCTATGAGTTCGAACGCAAGCAGCGCATCGCAGTACTGGGCGGTGGGCCCGGCGGATATGAAGCGGCCATCGCCGGAGCACAACAGGGTGCCGATGTCACCCTCATCGAGAGCGTCGGTGTCGGCGGTTCCGCCGTGATAACGGATGTCGTTCCCTCCAAATCCCTCATCGCCACGGCCGAGGCCTCGAACTCGATCGGCGAAGCGACCGATCTCGGTGTGCAGTTCTTCGTGCGCGGCGAAACCGGCAAGCCGCTGCGCCCGGAGGTGGCCATCAACCTGGCCGCCGTGAACAAACGTCTGCTTGCCCTCGCCCGCCAGCAGTCCGAAGACATGAAGGCCTCACTCATTCGTGCCGGCGTGCGCTACGTGCAGGGCCACGGCCGCCTCGACGGCACTACCGGTATCATCGTCGCCACCTCCGGCGACGCGACGGCCACCGACTTCGATCGCATCGACGCCGACACCCTCGTCGTCTCGGTCGGGGCGAGTCCTCGCGTGCTGTCCTCCGCGCTGCCCGACGGTGAGCACATTCTCACCTGGACCCAGCTGTACAACCTCAAGGCGATTCCCGAACACCTCATCGTGGTCGGCTCCGGTGTCACGGGGGCCGAGTTCGCCTCCGCCTACCGCGCCCTCGGCGCGAAGGTCACCCTCATCTCCAGCCGCGACCAGGTTCTGCCCGGGGAAGATGCCGACGCCGCCAACGTGATCGAGAACGTCTTCAAGCGCAACGGCATGACCGTGCTCTCCAAATCGCGGGCCTCCTCGGTGGAGCGCACCACGACCGGCGTCGTCGCGACCCTCGAAGACGGTCGTACGGTCGAGGGCAGCCACTGCCTCATCGCCGTCGGCTCCGTTCCCAACACCGCCAACATCGGCCTCGAACAGGCCGGCGTGCAGATCACCGACTCCGGTCATATCCAGGTCAACCGGGTCGCCCGCACCTCGATTCCGAACATCTACGCGGCCGGTGACTGCACGACCGAGATTCCACTGGCATCCGTTGCCTCGATGATGGGCCGCACCGCGGTGTTCCACGCCATGGGGGACACCGTCAACCCGATTGAGATTCGCAACGTGGCCGCGAACATCTTCACCCAGCCCGAAATCGCCACCGTCGGCTACACCCAGAAGCAGATCGAAGACGGCCTCGCCCAGGGCGACATCTACAAGCTGCCGCTGTCGTCGAACCCGCGGGCAAAAATGATGGGGATCAGGGATGGCTTCGTCAAACTGTTCGCCCGCACCGGCAGCGGCACGGTCATCGGCGGCGTCATCGTGGCCCCGAAGGCGAGCGAGCTCATCTTTCCGCTCGCGCTCGCGGTGGAACACCGGCTCACGGTCGACGAGGTTGCTCGCACGTTTCCGGTCTACCCCTCGCTCACCGGTTCGATCACCGATGCGGCCCGGGCGATGCACGTCGTTCTCTAGCTTTCGTTCTCGAGGTGGGCCGCGGAAACCCCCAGTGTTCGAGCTGAGGAGCGAATGCCCTGTCCCCAGCCCCACTGTTGAGACTATGCGGCGGCGTCGGAGACCGTCAGCAAAATGGAGCCGGAGGAGACCGTCTCGCCGACGACGGCGCTGACGTTGCCGACCGTGCCGTCGCGGTGTGCGACGAGCGGCTGCTCCATTTTCATGGCCTCGAGCACGAGCAGCAGGTCACCCTTGACGACGAGGTCACCCTCGGCGACGAGCAGTTTGACGATGGTCGCCTGCATCGGCGCCTTGATGGCGTCTCCGGTGGCGGTATCGACGGAGTGCAGGCCGCCGCGACGTTTGGGGGCGGGACCGACCGACCGGGCGCTCGCGCCGCCGGGCAGCAGTCGGGTGGGCAGGGTCACCTCGATGCGGCGTCCCTCCACTTCGACGACGATGCTGTGGCGTTTCTGCGGGCCGACGGCGTCTTCCATGCTGCCGCTCCACGGTTCGATGTCGTTCTCGAACTCGGTCTCGATCCAACGGGTGAAGACGGTGAAGGGCTTACCATTGGTCGGCGCGAAGGCGGGGTCGCGCACGACCTTGCGGTGAAAGGGCAGCACGGTCGGCAGGCCGGCGACCTCGAACTCGTCGAGGGCCCGGCGCGAGCGCTCAAGGGCTTCTTCGCGGGTCGCACCGGTGACGATGAGCTTGGCAATGAGCGAATCGAACGAACCGCTGATGACGTCGCCGGACTGCACGCCGGTGTCGACGCGCACGCCGGGGCCGCCCGACGGCTTGAACACGTGGATCGGGCCGGGCGCGGGCAGAAAGCCGCGGCCGGCATCCTCTCCGTTGATACGAAACTCAAAGGAGTGAGCGGATGCGACGGGGTCGCCGTAGGTCAGCTCGCCACCCTCGGCGAGGCGGAACTGTTCGCGCACCAGGTCGATGCCGGTGACCTCTTCGGAGACGGTGTGCTCGACCTGCAGCCGGGTGTTGATCTCGAGGAACGACACCGTTCCGTCTTGGCCGATGAGAAACTCGCAGGTGCCGGCGCCGAGGTAGCCGACCTCTTTGAGGATGGCCTTGGACGCCCGATACAGTTCGGTGGTTTGAGCTTCGGTGAGAAAAGGCGCGGGCGCCTCTTCCACGAGCTTCTGGTGCCGACGCTGCAGAGAGCAGTCGCGGGTCGACACGACGACGACGTTGCCGTGCATATCGGCGAGGCACTGGGTTTCGACGTGTCGGGGGGAGTCGAGGTACTTCTCGACGAAGCATTCGCCGCGACCGAAGGCGGTGATGGCCTCACGGGTGGCGGAGTCGAACATCTCGGCAACCTCGTCGCGGGTGCGGGCGACCTTGAGGCCGCGTCCGCCGCCACCGAAGGCAGCCTTGATGGCCACGGGCAGGCCGTGCACGTCAACGAAGGCGAGCACCTCGGCCGCGTCAAGGCAGGGGTTTAGGGTGCCGGGCGCCATGGGTGCGTTGACCTTTTCGGCGATGTGCCGGGCCGACACCTTGTCGCCGAGCTGCTCGATCGCTTCGGGCGACGGCCCGATCCAGATAAGTCCGGCACCGATCACGGCACGGGCGAAGTCGGCGTTTTCGGCCAGAAAGCCGTAGCCGGGGTGCACGGCGTCAGCGCCGCTTCGACGGGCAATCGACATGATCTTGTCGATGACGAGGTAGGTTTCGGCGCCGCTGGTGCCGTCGAGACCGTACGCCTCGTCGGCGAGGCGGGCGTGCAGGGAGTCGCGATCCTGGTCGGCGTAGACGGCGACAGAGAGAATTCCACTGTCTTTCGCGGCACGGATGACCCGAACGGCGATCTCGCCTCGGTTGGCGATGAGGACCTTCGTTATGAGTGACACAATCACATAGCCTATTGCCCACCCCCAGATCCCTTTTGGTTCTGTCCCACAAAAAGAATGGGTAGATTCTTGCGGATCCCTACAACTACAGTGCCCCGGGGCGATTCCACAGGGTCGGCCACTCGTGTCCGAGACCGCGCACCAGCCGCCGCAGCGTCGGCAGCGACAGCCCCACCACGGTCGATGGATCGCCGACAATGCTCGTGATAAAAGGAGCGCCGAGACTGTCAATCGTGAACGCACCCGCCACAAACAAGGGCTCACCGGTCGCGATATACGCGTCGAGCTCGGCGTCGTCGAGGTCGTCGGCAAAGGTCACCTCGGCCACAGCGACCGCCCCGATCGCCCGGCCGGGAGTGCCGCCGCCGACCTCGATCAACCAGTGGCCCGAGTACAGCGTGCCGGTGCGCCCGCGCTGGCGTTCCCACCGCTCGCGGGCCGCTTCGGCGGTATGCGGCTTGCCATAAATGATATCGTCGAGCACGAAAACCGAGTCGCCGCCCAGCAACAAACTCTCCAGAAGCAGGCCATCGAGCGGCTCCGCCAGCAGAGCGGATGCCGCCGCCTCCGCTTTCGCGCGCGCCAACAGTTCCACGAGAACTCGCGGTTCAAGTGCCTCACCGCGCAATGCCTCGGTCTCGGCGACGACCCGTTTCTCGTCGACGTCGGGGTTGATCAGTACCGGTTCAATGCCGGCCGCGCGCAGCAGTGCGAGGCGGGCCGGAGACGTGGAAGCCAAATAGAGGCGCATGCTGTCCTTCGGGACGGGGCTGAACGGGAGCGGATGCATCCATTCAAGCAGGCCCACCCTGCCAATCAGGCGCGCAGGCGGTAGCCGGCGAGGGGGTGTGGGATCATCGTTAGATGAGCAACGCGAGTCATCAGCCCCAGGCCCCCGCACCGACAACCTCCGCGATGGTCGGCGACGAGCTTGAGCTGGACATCACCAACGTCGCCCACGGCGGAATCTTCGTCGCCCGCCACGAGGGCCGCGTCATCTTCGTCAGCGACACCCTGCCCGGCGAACGCGTGCGCGCCCGCCTCACCGAGGCCAACCACAAGAGCTTCTGGCGCGCCGAAACCGTCGCCGTCATCGACGCCGCCCCCGAACGGCAACCACATATCTGGAGTGCGGCATCCCTTGATCGCGCCCCCGAAGACCGGGCCGGCGGCGCCGAATTCGGCCACATCGAACTCAGCTTTCAACGCGAACTCAAGCGCCAGGTGCTCGCCGACGCGCTGCAGCGCATGGCCGGACTCGATGTCGGCGTTGTGGTTGAACCGGTCGCGGTCAGCGCGAAGGCCAGCCCCGGCGATGCGATGGACGGCACCGGATGGCGCACCCGGGTGAGCCTGCACGTGGCCGACGATGGAACCATCGGCCCCTACGCCGCGCGCAGCCACCGGGTGATTCCCGTCGATGACCTGCCGCTCGCCGAGCACGAGCTCGAACTGCGCGCCCCGCTCGACACCCTGTTTCACAACGCCGCCTCGGTTGACCTGGTCGCGCCGAGCAAGGGCGACGTGCAGGTGCTGGTCTCGGCCAAAGACGCCAACGGTAAGCCCAAGCGGGTGCCGCACGGCCTGATTCACGAGATCGTCGCCGACCGCGAGTTCGAACTCGACCGCTCCGGATTCTGGCAGGTGCACTCCAGGGCTGCCGACACCCTCTACCACGCGGTGCAGAACATCATCGATCCAGCCACGTTCGACCCGCGCGCCGCCAACCTCGACCTGTACGGCGGCGTCGGCCTGCTCGCCGCGGCCGTCGGCGACACGTTCGGCCGGTCGACCCGCATCACCTCGGTGGAAAGCGACGCCGAAGCGGTCGCCTTCGCCGCCCGCAACCTCAGGGAATGGGCCGGCGCAACCGTCGAAGCCGACCGCGTCGACCGTTTTCTGCAGCGCCTGCTGCGCGAAGCGGATTCCGCGGAGCGCGCCCGTCTCGCCGCCGCCACCGTCGTACTCGACCCGCCGCGCTCGGGGGCCGGCAAGGCCGTCGTTGACCAGCTCGTTGCCCTCGCGCCGCAACAAATCGTCTATGTGGCCTGCGACCCGGTGGCTCTGGCTCGCGACATCGCGCTGTTCCAGAAACAGGGGTACGAGCTGCGCACCCTGCGCGCCTTCGACCTGTTCCCCAATACCCATCACGTCGAAGCCGTCGCACTGCTGTGTAAATAGCTATCGTTGACACCAGACAACCCGAAGGTAGCCACATCGTGAGCCACGCAGCAACTGATTCCGTACCATCCACCCCCGCAAAGACCCCCGTTCGCGTCGGTATCGTCGACGACCACGAGTCGGTACGACTGGGCTTGCAGGCCGCCTGCGAGAACGCCGGCTACGAGGTCCTGTTCGCGGCCGCGACGGCGCAAGCCCTCGTCGACGGCCTCGCTGGTCGTCAGTGCGACGTGATCGTGCTCGACCTCTCGCTCGGCGACGGCTCGCTCGTGACCGACAACGTGCACCTCGTGCAGACCACCGGCTCCGCCGTGCTCGTGCACAGCATCGCCGACCGCGTCGCCTCGGTGCGGGAGGCCCTCGCCGCCGGAGCGGCCGGGGTCATTCCCAAGTCGTCGCCGACCACCACGGTGATGGCCGCCGTCGCCTCCGTCGCCCGCGGCGACGTACTCAACAACCTCGAATGGGCCACCGCCATCGACGCCGACCGGGACTTCGCCAAGGCGCAGCTCGGGCGGCGCGAACGCGACGTGCTGCACCTCTACGCCTCGGGCCTTCCTCTCAAAATGGTCGCCATGCAGCTCGGCATTGCGCACTCCACCGCCCGCGAATACCTCGACCGCATTCGGGTGAAGTACGTCGAGGTCGGCCGCCCCGCGCCAACCAAGGTCGACCTGTTGCGCCGTGCCGTCGAAGACGGAATTCTGCCCGGGCTCGACGCCACCGAAGCTGACCGTGGTGTCTAAACGGGCCGCCCGCAGGGGCGACCGCAGCAGCATCCCGGGCATCCCGGTGTCCACCATAACCCAGCCGTTTGCCACCGTCCGTGACGATGATCGTGAGCCCGAGGGCAGCCCGTTTGGCCGCGCCCGGCAGCCGCGCAATCCGATCAGCCACGCGCAGATCGAAATTGTGCTGTCCCGATCGGTGGCCGGAGTCGCGGTGATCTTCGCCGTGCAGACCCTGCCGCTCATGCTGGAGCAGCTGTCAAACCGCAAAACCGAGGCGGCCATCCTCGTCGCGAGCCTGCTCGCCCTCTCGATTCTGGTGTTCGTGGTCAGTACGCTCATCCGGCGCGGCATCCGCACTGCCGCCGCCGTCGTGAGCGGCCTCTACCTGATTGCGCTGCTGATCTGGCCGCTGCTCATGATTGATTCCACGCTGGTGCTCGCGAGCAAGCCGTGGCTCTGGTATCTCTGCACCGTTGCCACCTCGTGCGCGGCCATCGCCCTGCCGCTGGTCTCGGCCGCCGTCTACACCGTGATCGCCCCGGTCGCCTTCGGGCTTGTTCGGGTACTCCCCTCCGGCGGTAGCGCCGAGAACCTGCTCGCCGTGCTCGACACCTGCTACGCCATGCTGCTCGGCGGTGTCGTGCTCATCATCATCTACGTGCTGCGCGAGGCCACGGCCAAGGTCGACACCGCCCAGTCCAATGCACTCTCCCAGTACTCCGTGGCGGTACGCCATCACGCCACCGAAGTGGAACGGGTCGAGGTCGACTCCATCGTGCACGACACTGTGCTCGCCACGCTGCTCTCCGCGGCCGGGGTGCGCAATGCCAAGGGTGCTGAACTGGCGGCGATGATGGCTCGCAGCGCCATCATCCGCTTGCAGCAAGCCAGTGGCGAACGTAACCTCGACGATGCCATGGTCGCCGTCAGTAAACTGACCGCGCGCATTCGCACGGCGGCGACCGCGACCGGAGTGTTCACCGTGACCGAACGGTGCGTCGAGGGCCTCAGTATTCCGGAGCACGCCGCTGAGGCGCTCTACTCGGCCAGCGTGCAGGCCATGGTCAACAGTGTGCAGCACGCCGGCCCCGCACAATCACGCCGGCTCTCGGTGGGCGGCAACGACCAGAGCGGATGCACCATCGAAATCAGCGACACCGGCCGCGGTTTCGACGCCAGCGTCGGCAGTGCACGGCTGGGCCTGCGGGTATCCATCCATGACCGGGTCGCCAGCGCCGGCGGTATCGCGGTGCTACGCACGAGCCCCGGCCACGGCACCACCATCACCCTCACCTGGCCGCATCCGGACGCAGACCGCGATTCGAGCGCCGGCCTGGCCACCGCCGGCGACGGCGACGGCACACGGTCCGGGCTCGACGGCAACCCCGTGGGTGGTCGACGATGACCGGCGTCGTGGTCGTCTCCCGCGCCCTGATCCTCGTCGTGGCCACCTTCTTCTCGGGCTACCACGTGCTGCTCGGTGTGTATTCGCTCAACGAGCCGCACTCATCGGTGCCGATCCTGATGGCCATGGGGCTGTACATTGTGGCGACGGTCGCGAGCCTGTGGCCCTCCAGCCCCATGCGCATGGCGTTGCCGTTGGCCCTGTTCAACGTGGCGGTCGCCGTTGCGATTCCGCTGATCGTGGGCAGCCAGCTCGACGGTTCTTCGGGCAACCTCGGCTACGAAACATGGTACGTCGCCGCCATCGGTACCCTGATGACGATCACGGCTACCCGCAAACGCCTGCAGCTGGCGCTGCTGGGTGTCGGCGCCCTCGTGGTGCACAGCGTGCTGTGGGCCGGCGTGGGCGAGCTGGGGAACATGGGCGTCATTGGCAGCGTCGTCTGGGTGGTGGCCGCCGGGCTGCTCTCGCGTGCTCTCGTGAAGGCCAGCCGCGATGCCCGCCAGTATTCGCGAGCAGAGCGGGAGGCGAGCGGATGGCACGCCGCCCAGGAGGCCCACCTATACGAGCGCCAGGTGCGGCTGACGCAGACCATGCGCCTGGCCATGCCGATGCTGCGACGCATCAGCGAGAGCAACGGGCAGCTCACTGAGGCCGAACGTCGGGAGTGCCGGCTGCTCGAAGCGGCCATTCGTGATGAGATTCGCGGACGGCGCCTGCTCAACGACGCGGTGCGCGAACAGGTCATGGCCGCCCGACGACGTGGCGCGAGCGTCACCCTGCTCGACGAGGGTGGTATCGACGATCTCAACGGGGCCGACCTGGCGATCGTGCTCAACACCCTCGCGATTGCCATTGGCCGCACGAGCGCCGACAAGATCATCGCCCGCACGTCTGCCGACAGTGCGACCATTGCGGTCACCGTGGTGGGCCTGAGCAGCCCTGACCCGGCCGTGAGCGCCCTGGGGCCGGACTCCTCCGGTGAGGAGGTGGACCTGTGGATGGAAATCCCCCGGCAGGGCGCGCCCGTCGCCTGACGCCTGCAGGAACGCGAAAGGGGATCAGCCGAAGCTGATCCCCTAACGACTTTTCGAGAAAGGACGACAACCCGAATGCCATCCGTTCTCGCCCCCAAAAACATTCGCTCGCTTACCCTAGTCAGCGAATGATTGGTGGTGACACTCCAGGAGCGTCACCGAGCACTTACAGTCTGTACCACCGTTCCCGCCCGCACAGTCGGCATTTACGAGGACAGACCGACCTGTGGTTGCACCCACCCTGCCCCCACCCCGTTCAGCCGCCCTGTTTCCAGGCCCGGGCCCGGAACAAGAAGACGGGGCGAAACCGGGGGCCTAGCCGCTGAAGCCGCGCCAGCGCCCGGCGCCCGGGTGCACCGGCCGGCGAATGGAGCGCTGGTTCTGCTGCCACGCACTCTGGTGGTGTTCGGGCGCGGCCCGACGCTCGTCGGATTCCTCCCGCAACAGACCCCGGATGAGCGCGCTCACCGCCGACACTTCGGTGTCACTCACGCGGGTGGTCACAAAAACCAGCTCCGACGGGTCGAACTCTGAGGGTTTGGTCGTCATTAGAGGGGAATGTTTCCGTGTTTCTTGGCGGGCAGGGTCGCCCGCTTGGTGCGCAGGGCCCGCAACGCCTTGATGATCGACACTCGCGTGGCGGCCGGCTCGATGATCCCGTCGAGCTCTCCGCGTTCCGCGGCGAGAAACGGGCTGGCCACGTTGTAGGTGTACTCGTTGGCGAGGCGCGTGCGCACGGCGGCAACATCTTCGCCGGCCTGCTCGGCCGCCTTGATCTCGGCGCGGTAGAGAATGTTCACGGCACCCTGGCCGCCCATGACGGCGATCTCCGCGGTCGGCCAGGCCAGGTTGATGTCGGCGCCGAGCTGCTTGGAGCCCATCACAATGTACGCGCCGCCATAGGCCTTGCGCAGAATGACGGTGACGAGCGGCACGGTGGCCTCGGCGTAGGCGTACAGCAGCTTGGCGCCACGACGGATGATGCCGGTCCACTCCTGGTCCGTGCCGGGCAGAAAACCGGGCACGTCGACGAGGGTGAGAATGGGGATGGAGAATGCGTCGCAGAACCGCACGAAGCGCGAGGCTTTCTCGCCCGCCTCAATGTTCAGCGTGCCGGCCATGGCGTTGGGCTGGTTGGCGACGATGCCGATCGAGCGACCCTCGACCCGGGCAAACCCGACGACGATGTTCGGTGCATACAACGGCTGCGTCTCGAGAAAGTCGCCGTGGTCAACGATGTGCTCGATGACCGTTTTCACGTCGTAGGGCTGGTTGGGCGAATCGGGGATGATCGTGTTCAACCCGCGGTCGGCATCCGTTGTTTCGAGCTCCACCTCGCTGTCGAACACGGGCAGCTCGGCCAGGTTATTGTCGGGCAGGTAGCTGAGCAGGGCGCGGGCGAAGTCGAGCGCGTCGGGCTCGTCGCTCGCGAGGTAGTGCGACACGCCCGACACCTTGTTGTGGGTGAGGGCACCGCCGAGCTCTTCCATGCCCACGTCCTCGCCCGTGACGGTCTTGATCACGTCGGGGCCGGTGACAAACATCTGGCTGGTCTTGTCGACCATGATTACGAAGTCAGTCAGGGCGGGGGAGTAGACCGCGCCGCCGGCGGCCGGGCCGCAGATGATGGAGATCTGCGGAATGACGCCGGATGCAGCCGTGTTGCGGCGAAAGATCTCGCCATACTTGCCGAGGGCGACGACGCCCTCCTGAATGCGCGCTCCGCCGGAGTCGAGAATACCGATGATGGGCACACCGGTTTTGAGGGCCAGATCCATCACCTTGATGATCTTTTCGCCGGCGACCTCGCCGAGCGAACCGCCGAAGATGGTGAAGTCCTGCGAGTATACGGCCACCTGGCGGCCGTGAATGGTGCCGGTTCCGGTGACAACGGCGTCGCCGTACGGCCGCTTCTTCTCCATGCCGAAAGCCACGGTGCGGTGCCGCACGAACTCGTCCAGCTCCACGAAGGAACCCTGGTCGAGCAACAGATCGACGCGCTCGCGAGCGGTCATCTTGCCCTTGGCGTGCTGCTTCTCGATGGCGGTGGCCCCGCTGGCGGTCACGGCTTCGTGATAGCGCAGCTTGAGGTCGGCGAGTTTTCCCGCCGTCGTATACAGGTCGGGTGCCGCGGCGGGCGTCTTGTCAATCACCGTTTCACTCTACCGGCACCCTTGGGCCGCTCCCCGTTGACGATGTTTAACAACTTTGCCCCGTGACACTGCACGTTTCCCCCTCTGAATGCCCGCTTGTGCGGGCCTCACTCCTGCAGCCTGGCCAAAAACGGCCCTCAATGCGTGATTTGCGGCCAGATTCGGGAGAATTGCAGGAGACACACCACGAGAGGGTACCCACGATGGAGTTTTCGCTCAGCCGCACCGAGGTGAGCCGGTTCGAATACCGTTCCGAGGCCGCCTCCACCAACGACGTGCTCAAAGAACGTGCCGTAGCGGATGCCGCCGCCTGGCCCGACCTCTCAGCGGTCGTCACCGACAACCAGACTCAGGGGCGTGGCCGGCTCGGCCGTGTCTGGCTGGCCCCGACCGGCAAAGCCCTGGCGATCTCCGTGCTCCTGCGTCCGCGCACCCCCGCCGGGGACTCGTTGGCACCGCATCAGCTGGGCTGGTTTCCCCTGTTGGCCGGCGCCGCCATGACGCGGGCCGTGCGCGGCGTGGTCGAGGCCAGCATGCAGCCGGTCGAGGGCGTGAAAGAGGCCGAGGATCCCCGCCATGATGTCACCCTCAAGTGGCCCAACGATGTACTCATCGACGGCTACAAGGTGTGCGGCATTCTGTGTGAGCTGCTGCCCGACGCCTCCGGAATCATTATCGGCGCCGGCCTCAACCTCTCCCTCGACGAACACGACCTGCCCACCCTCACCTCCACCTCACTGCTGCTGGTCACCCGAACCGCGCCCGACCCCGATAAAGTGCTCGCCGCCTACCTGCACGAACTCGTCGCGCTGTACCGGGCCTTCGTCGGCGCCAACGGCGACGCACAACGAAGCGGCCTGCACGCCGATGTCTCCGCGCTCTGCGGCACCCTCGGCAGCGTCGTGCGGGTGCAACTGCCCGGCGGCACCGACCTGGTCGGCACCGCCACGGGCATCGACGCCGAGGGCCGACTGAACGTCGTCAACCAGGACGATGGCGAAGACCGGTCTGTCGCCGCCGGGGATGTCACCCACCTGCGGTATTAATAGATCTAATGAAGAAGAAACAGAAGCCGAGCGAGCAGAACGACCCGCACGAGACCGAGCCCTCCGGCTATGCCCGTGAGAGCCGGCCCGAGAAGGTGGTCGCCCGCCTGCGCCCGCATGCCCGGGTGTTGGCCTGGCCGACGCTGCTTCTGTTCGCCCTGGCCGGCGCCACCGGCTACTTTTTTGGCAACCTGCCCGAGCCGTGGCAGAACGCGGCCCTACTCGCCGGCGCCGTCGTGCTCGCCATTCTCGGCTGGCTGCTGCCGCTCGCCGCCTGGCTCACCAAGCGCTATACGATCACCACCCGCCGCATCATCTTTCGCCACGGATTCTTCGTGCGCACCCGCCAGGAGCTGCTGCACAGCCGTGGCTACGACGTGAGCGTGCGGCAGAACTGGTTGCAGACCGGGTTCCACTCGGGCACGGTGCTGATCAATTCGGGGCTGGAGCATCCGCTCGTCTTGAAAGACGTGCCCAACGCCGACCTCGTGCAGAGCGTGCTGCACGACCTCATGGAGAAGGCGAGTACCGTCATGGGTTCGCGCCGGCAGGAGCAGTCGGCCCCCGCCCGCGAGTCAGCGTTCTGGGGTCGCCGCTAGCCGAATAGCACCGGTACGAGTGGTCGCCGCACCGGTGACAACAGGAACACCGATGCCAGCGGATGCCCCGCCCGCGACGGGCGCACCGTTCCGGCTCGGTGCGAACACCCAGTAGCGGTACAGCGTGAAGCGGAACACCGCGCCGAGCAGCAGGCCCACGACGTTGCCCGAGATATTGTCGGCGAGAACACTCGTGTAGCCGAGCACATAGTGGCTGAACCACAGGCAGGCGATGCCGATGCCCATGCCAACGAGGCTCACCGCGAGAAACTCCAGCCCCTCGCGAGCGGTGTGGTTCTGCCGGTTCTTGCTGAAAGTCCAGTAGCGGTTGCCCAGCCAGTTCACCAGAATGGCCAGCACCGTGGAGATGACCTTGGCGTAGATCGGGCCGGCGTGCACGTCGGCCGAATCCAGCACGGTGGTGCGCAGCAGGTTGAAGACGGTGAAGTCCACCACGAAGCCCAGCGCACCGACGGCGCCGAACTTGAGGCCCTGACTCAGAAAGCTGAGCAGGCGCTGCTTCAGGGTGATCGACATGCATCCGTCCGACGTGTGGGTAAAGTAGGAAAGCACTGAAGTCTCGCAGTCTACGGCGTGCGAAAATTCCCGGGCTGAGTATCCACATACGTTTTGCTGAACGCTTGCATAGAAAATGGTGAACAGATGGCTCTGACCGTCGGTGTGATTGGCGCAGGCCAGCTGGCCCGCATGATGATCCCCGCGGCCGTGAGCCTCGGTATTGAGCTGAAGGTTCTCGCCGAAGCCGACGGTATGTCCGCCGGGCTGGCCGCCGTCAGCGTGGGTGATTACCGCGACCTGCCCACCGTACTCGCCTTCGCGAAGACCGTCGACGTGATCACCTTCGACCACGAACACGTGCCGCAGGAGATTCTGCGTGAGCTCGTGCGGGAAGGTGCCACCGTGCATCCCGGCCCCGACGCCCTGCTCTACGCCCAAGACAAACTGCTCATGCGCGACAAGCTCGCCGAACTCGGCCTGCCCGTGCCGGACTGGGCGCGCATCACCGATGTCGCCGGCCTGGCCGACTTTTTGAGCGACCACGGCGGCTGCGCCGTTGTCAAGACCGCCCGCGGCGGCTACGACGGTAAGGGCGTGCGCGTGGTCAGCCACGAACACGACGTCGACGACTGGTTTCTGGCGCTCGCCGAAGACGGCAACGGCGGCGCCCTGCTGGTCGAAGAGCTCGTGCACTTCAGTCGTGAGCTCGCCCAGGTTGTCGCCCGTCGCCCGAGCGGCGAAATCGCGGTCTGGCCGGTCGTGGAGACCGTGCAACGTGACGGCGTCTGCGCCGAGGTCATCGCGCCGGCCCCCCAATCCATGGGGCGTCTCGCCGAGGTCGCCACCGACATCGCCATCGCCGTGGCCGAGGGCATCGGCGTCACCGGGGTGCTGGCCGTTGAGCTGTTTGAGACAACGGATGAGCGCCTCCTCATCAACGAGCTCGCGATGCGCCCGCACAACAGCGGTCACTGGTCGATTGACGGGTCCACGACGAGCCAGTTCGAGCAGCACCTGCGGGCCGTGCTTGACCTGCCGCTCGGCGCGACCGGTGCCCGTGACCCGTGGACGGTCATGGTGAACATCTTCGGCGGACCCGCGTCAGGCTCGCTGGCCGACCGGTATCCGGCTGCTCTCGCGGAGCATCCGCTCGTGAAGGTGCACAATTACGGCAAGGCCAGCCGGCCCGGTCGTAAGGTTGGCCACGTCACCGTGGGCGGCGACGATCTCGACGAAGTTGCCTACCAGGCGCGCGCCACTGCACAAATCTTTCAGGACTGAGCAATAGGATCGACTGCGTGCCAGAGAACACCATGCCCGAAAACGCCGTGACATTCAGCGTGCCCACGACGCTGAGCGCGCCGCTCGTCGGCCTGGTCATGGGCAGCGACTCCGACTTCACCGTCATGAGCGCCGCCGCGCAAACCCTGAAGGACTTCGGGGTGGCGCACGAGGTGCAGGTTGTCTCGGCGCACCGCACCCCCGAAAAGATGCTCTCCTATGGTCGCAGCGCACAGGCTCGCGGGCTCAAGGTGATCATCGCCGGAGCCGGGGGAGCCGCGCACCTGCCCGGCATGCTCGCTGCCATGACCACGCTGCCCGTGGTCGGGGTGCCCGTTCCGCTCGGGCTGCTCGATGGCCTCGACTCGCTGCTGTCGATAGTGCAGATGCCGGCCGGTGTGCCGGTCGCGACCGTCTCCATCGGCGGGGCGACGAATGCCGCGCTCATCGCGATCAAAATTCTCGCCACGAGCGATGACACCCTGCGGCTAAAGCTCGAAGAATATTCCGTACAGCTCGCAGACCTGGTCGAGCAGAAGAACCGAAACCTGCAAACGCGATTATGAGTAGCGCGACAAGCCGGGGCAGTGCGACAAACCAGGGCAGGGTGACAGACCCGATCCGGCACCCGAATGTGGGCTCCGCACGCATTATGACGACGCGTGCGTGGTGGCTTGTGGTTCTGAATTTTGTTCTCCCCGGTTCGGCCCAGGTCCTCGCCGGCAACCGACGGCTCGGCCGCTTTGGCCTTGGCGCCACCCTCACTCTCGTGGTCCTCGCGATCACCGCCGGCGCCGGCTACCTGTTCTGGCCCGAAGTCGTGCTCACCGTGTTCACCAACAGCATTGGTTTGTGGGCCGCCGCCGCCGTGTTTGCGTTCTACGCCATCACCTGGCTCGTGCTCACTATCAACACCCTCAGCCTGATCAACCTGATCAAGGCCGCGCCCGGCGCCCGTCCGCTCATTGCCGCGTTCTCGGCGGCGCTCATGGTCATCGTCTGCGGCACCGCCGGCTATGGCGCGTTCGTCGCCACATCGGCGAGCGGATTTCTCTCCTCCGTCTTCGTCGCCGGGCCGAGTGAACCTCCGGTCGACGGCCGCTACAACATTCTGTTGCTCGGCGGTGATGCCGGCGCCGACCGTGACGGCCTGCGCCCCGACAGCATCTCGGTGGTCAGCATCGACGCGTCGACCGGCCAGGCCACGACGATCAGCCTGCCGCGTAACCTCGAAGACGTGCCGTTCTCGAAAGGGTCGGCGCTCGGCAAGCTGTACCCCAAGGGCTATGGCTCCATCGACGGATGCGACGTGTCGGCGTGCATGCTCAACTCCATTTATACGGAGGCCGAGTTGAAACGGTCGTTCCTCTACCCTGACGCTGTCGCGCAGGGGAGTAACCCGGGCATTCAGGCGACGCTCGAGGCGGCGCAAGGCATCACCGGACTCACCATTCAATACTTCGTGCTCATCGACATGCAGGGCTTCTCCGACCTCATCGATGCCCTCGGCGGCGTTGACATCGACGTGAAGAACCGGGTTCCGGTGCACACCGACGAGACTTTCACCAAGGTGTTGTTCTGGTTTGAACCGGGCATGCAGCACATGGACGGCTACCACGCCCTCTGGTTTGCCCGTTCCCGGCACGGCACGAGCGACTACGACCGCATGCAACGCCAGACCCAGATGCAGGAGGCCCTGCTCGCGCAGGCCAGCCCGGCGAATGTGCTCGCAAAGTTTCAGGGTGTAGCCGCCGCCGGCACCCGCGTCGTGAAAACCGATGTGCCCCAGGGCATGCTCGGCTACTTCGTGAACCTCGCCGCCAAGACCAAAAAACTCCCGGTCATCTCGGTGCCGATGATTCCCGAGAACGGCGTCGACCCCGAAAACCCCGACTACGCCGCCATCTCGGCCATGGTCGCCGCAGCCCTGGCCCCACCGCCCACCGCCACTCCGGCCCCGTAGCAGCCTCGTTCGAGCCCTCACACCCGTTGGTCGAGCCCATCTTCGTTGGTCGAGCTGTCGAGACCAGCCCTCGCGCGACCGTGGTCTCGAGCTCGGCCGATCACTGCGTGCCTCGCGTAAGCCGGCGTTTCCTGCTGAGAAAGCTAGTGTGTGGATACACTGAAAAAGTGAGTCTGTGCAGGGAGGCATCGATGACGAACGCCGATTTGGACGCGCGTGTCGCTGCCACGGTGCGGCGAATCCACTCGTTGGCCGGGGTCCCGCTCGTGTTTGGCGGCATCGTGCAACACCGCAGTCGACTGCAGTTGCAATATTTCGCCGGGGCAACTGTCGGCGCACTGTCGGGTGTGCAGGTCGACTCGGGGACCGGGCTCGGCGGCCACGTACTCGCGGTCAATCAGCCGATGGCCGTCGACGATTACCTCACAACCGGTCGATTCCGGCACCGGTATGACCGCTTTGTCGCGGCCGAGAACCTCCACGCCATGGTCGCCGTTCCCGTCATCGTCGCGCGGCGCCCAGTCGCCATCATCTACGGCGCCTCGCACGCGCAAGAGACATTCGGCTCGAAAGTCTTTGACGTCATGGTCGCCGAGGCGCGTGCACTCGAACAGCGCATCGCCGTTGATGCGGCGCTCGCGGAGCGAGCCGAGGAGGCGATCATTCTGGCCGAGGCGCCACACGGGGTGGCAATCGAGGAGATCTACAGCGAGTTGCGCGTGCTGGCAGCCTCGATCGCCGACGCGCCCACGCGGGCCGCGGTGCTGCGGGCCTGCGGGCGCATGATCGGGCGTGAGGGCGCGACATCCGTTCTCACGGCCCGCGAGGTCGACGTCGTGGCTGAGGTAGCGCTCGGACGGTCGAATGCCGACATCGCCGAGCGCCTGGGCCTGGCGCCGAATACGGTCAAGAGCTACATGAGAACGATCATGCAGAAACTGCAGTCCAACACCCGCTACGAAGCGGTGCGTGCGGCTCGACAGCAAGGCCTGCTGCCCTGATACCTACTTGGGAGGGTGCCCGGCCGGCGCCGACTGCGCCAGCCTGTACCCAAACCTCATCGGCACAGCGCTGTGCAACCTGAAGTCGTTCGCCTGCGCTCTGCCCCGAAAGACGGAGCCCCCATGGCCACTGTGTTGCAGACCAGCCAGCCGAGCACGACAACCGCCCGCTCGTCACTCTCGTACAGTCAGGGTGTCTCAACCGTGCCGCTGCTCGGCGAGACAATCGGCCAAAACCTGCGCCGTATCGCTGCCCGCTGGCCAGAAACGGATGCCGTCGTCGACGTTCCCTCAGCGACACGCCTGACCTATCACGAATTTGATCGCGCCGTCGATGACCTCGCACGCGCTCTCATCGCCGGCGGACTGCACCGCGGTGACCGGGTCGGAATCTGGTCGCCGAACACCCTGGAATGGGTGGTTCTGCAGTACGCGACCGCCCGAGCCGGCGTCATTCTGGTGAACATCAACCCCGCCTATCGTTCCCATGAGCTCCGCTATGCGCTGGAGCAGTCCGGCTGCCGCTGGCTGTTCACCGTCGAAGAGTTCAAGGGCAGCGACTACCGGGAGATGATCCGTGCGGTCGGTGGGCAGCTGCCCGCGCTGACTCGTTTGGTGTTCATCGGCACGAGCGACTGGCCTGAGCTGGTGGAGCAGGGTCGGGGGCACGACCTGGCCGCTCGCGAAGCCCAGTTGACCTTCGACGACCCGATCAATATTCAGTACACCTCGGGAACGACCGGGTTTCCAAAGGGTGCGACGCTGACCCACCACAACATTCTCAACAACGGCTTCTTTGTCGGTGAAGGCACCCGATACACCGCGCAGGATCGGGTCTGTATCCCGGTGCCGTTCTACCACTGTTTCGGCATGGTCCTCGGGAATCTGGCCTGTACGACGCACGGTGCCACGATCGTGATACCGGCTGCATCGTTCGACGCGGAGGCGACGCTGCGCGCGGTTGAGCTGGAGAAGTGCACCTCGCTCTACGGCGTTCCGTCGATGTTCATCTCCGAACTCGCCCTGCCGAACCTCGCGAGTTTTGACCTATCGACGTTGCGCACGGGAATCATGGCCGGTTCGCCGTGCCCGGTTGACGTGATGCGGCGCTGCATCGACGAGATGAACATGAACGAGGTCACGATTTGTTACGGCATGACCGAGACCGCGCCGGTGTCGGCGCAGACCGCCGTCGATGACCCCCTGGCCAAGAGGGTCGGCTCGGTAGGGCGCATCCACCCGCATATCGAGGTGAAGGTGATCAACCCCGAGACGGCCCTGCTCGTGCCCCGGGGTGAGCCGGGGGAGCTGTGCACACGCGGCTACTCGGTCATGCTCGGCTATTGGAACGAACCGACCAAGACAGCGGATGCCATTGATGCCGCAGGGTGGATGCACACCGGCGACCTGGCCACGCTCGATGACGAGGGGTATCTGAACATTGTCGGGCGCATCAAAGACGTCATCATTCGCGGTGGCGAGAACGTCTACCCGAGTGAGATCGAAGAATTTCTGTACACTCACCCCGACATTCTTGATGTTCAGGTGATCGGTGTGCCCGACGCGCATTACGGCGAAGAGGTCATGGCCTGGGTGATTCTGCGTGAGGGAGCCTCGCTCGAAACCGAGGAGCTGCGCGCGTTCTGCCACGATCAAATCGCCCACTACAAGATTCCCCGTTACGTGCACGTCACCGACGCTTTTCAGATGACGATCACCGGCAAAGTGCAGAAGTACCTGATGCGTGAGCAGTCCGTACTTCTCCTCGGACTGCCCGCCGCATCGGCCACCGCGTGAGGTTCACCCACGCTGCTTGGCCGCGCTGGGTTTCATTCGGCGTTCGATGCCGGAAGGGGTTGCTCTGCACCACTTCGGCGAAAAGAGAACTTCTTGTGCCCGAAGAAGCTCAGCACCGTCGTCACCACGAGAATAAGCAGCTGCGCGATCAGCGGCGGTACGTGGGCCACTTCAACCAGCAGCGGCAGCGCGGCCGCGTTGATGCCGATCGCCACCAGGTAGACGCTCACGAACCGGGCAAAGTCTCGCAGCAGGTGGCCGTGCACGGGAAATACGAACCGCCGGTACAGCACGAAGGCGAGGGTGATGCCAACCACGTACGACAGGGCGAGGCTCAGCAGATAGCCGAGGTGCACCCCCGCAAAAATCCACAGCGTGAAGGCTGAAAAGACCAGATACCCCACGATCGTGTTCGTGGCGCCGACCGCGAGAAACCGAACGCGCTGGTCTCCCACAAGTCGGCCGATGACGGTGCGCATGGGCTACAGATCCGCGTGCAGCTGCCAGACCCGTTCGGCGGAGTCCCGCCAGCTGAACGCCCGTGCCCTGTCTCCACCGAAGATGCTCATGCGGTTGCGCAGCACGCTGTCGCCGAGCACCCGGTTCACCGCCTCAACGAGCCGCGCCGGGTAATCCTTCCCGTTCGAGCGCTCCACCGCGACGCCGGCGTCACCCGCCGCTTCGACCAAAGCCGGGGCGTCAGAGTGAACGACCGGTGTGCCAAGTAGGAATGCTTCAATGATCGGCAGCGCGAAGCCTTCTTCCAGGCTCGGATAGACGAACACGCTTGCCCGGGCAATCACCACCGCCAGATCCGAGTCGCTCAGCCCCGACAACGCGCGCACGCGCCCCGGCGTCAGCCCGGCTTCATCGGCGACCGAGGCCAGGTCCAGCTCACCCCAGGTATCCGGCCCGAGCACGATCAACGGCAGGTCCGGCGCGCCCGGCAGCCCGAGTGCCGTGATCAGCGCCGTCACGGCCTTGCGCGGGTCCAGCGACCCCGAGGTCAGAATGTATTGCGACGGAAGCCCCAGAGCCTGCAGGCGCTCTTCCACGAGGGGAATAGCCGGCAGCATGAGCCCGCGGCCCACGGCGCCGCCGATCACGCGTACCCGGTCGCCCAGGTCCATGATCTCGGTCAGCTGCCGCGCCACGGCGTGGCTCGGTACGATAATCGCGTCGGCGTGCTTGCGGGCGCGTTTGAGCATGCCTTTGGTCCACGCCACGGTTGCTGGGGTCAACGACGACGGATGAGTCCAGGCCAGCACATCGTGCAGGGTCACCGCAATCTGGGTGCCGTCCTCAGCACGGTTGTGACGGCGCAGCGGGGCGAGTAATCCCGGCGCATGAATCAGGCCGGTGCCCGACGACGCGGTCACGCCGAGGGCCCACGCCGCGGCCAGCTCGCGGCGGGCCAGCGTCGTCTTGTGCAGGTTGGCCAGGCCGGGCAGCGCGGCCTCAATCAGGTCGTACTGTGCGGGCGGCGACGACGAGACGATACCCTCAACGTTGCACTCGGCCGGCGCGGTCGCAATCAGCGCGCGGGTGAGTTCCTCGGTGTAACGCCCGACGCCGCCCGGAACCGGGGCGACCATCTGGTCGACGATTACCCGCAGAGTGATCATGCTGTCTCGAAGACCCCCGCAGCGAAGGCGGCGGCCTGGGCGTCCTGCCAGCTGCGCATCGGCGCGAGGCCGGCGGCAGCCCAGGAGGCGTGGCCGAGCACCGAATAGGCCGGCCGCGGCGCGGGCAGCACAAAGGCCGAGCTATCGGTGGGCAGTACGCGTTCCGGGTCGAGTCCGGCCAGGGCAAACACGTCGCGGGCCTGGTCGAACTTCGACGCGACGCCGGAGTTCGTGCCGTGGTAGATGCCGGCGGGCGCATCGGAGTCGAGCAGCAGCACGATCTGCGCGGCGAGATCCACCGTCCAGGTGGGCTGGCCGACCTGGTCGTTGACGACGCTCAGGCTGTCCCGCGCGGCAGCGAGCTTCAGCATGGTCTTGGCGAAGTTCGGGCCGTTCTTGCCATACAGCCAGGCGGTGCGCACGATGTAGCTGCGCGCGCCGGTCTCCGCCAGCACGAAGTCTTCGCCGGCGGCCTTGGTGCGGCCATAGGCCGAGATCGGGCTGTGCGGAGTGTTCTCGGTGTAGGGCGTGGTGGCGCTGCCGTCAAAGACATAGTCCGTCGAAATCTGCACGAGCTTTGCGTGCAGAGCGGATGCCGCCGCCGCGAGGTTGCGCGGCCCCACCGCGTTCACCTGGTAGGCCTCGTCTTCGTTCGTTTCGGCGTCGTCGACCTTGGTGTACGCGGCGGCGTTGATGATCACGTCGTGGCCCAAGGCGGCGGCCCGTACCGCGTCAAGGTCGGTCACGTCGAGGTCGTCGCGGCCGAGAGCCGTCACCTCGCGGCCGGCCAACGCCGTTTGCAGGTCGCGCCCCAGCATGCCGGTCGCGCCGGTAATCAGATAGCGGGTCATGCTAGTTCAGCGCCGCACGAGCCTTGAGCGGTTCCCACCACTGGCGGTTGTCGCGGTACCACTGCACGACGTCGGCGAGGCCCTGCTCGAACGAAACCTCGGGGGCGTAGCCGAGTTCGGCCTGAATCTTTGAGATATCCACCGAGTAGCGCAGGTCGTGGCCGAGACGGTCAGCGACGCGGTCAACGTATGACCAGTCCCTGTCGGTCGAGTCGAGCAGCAGCTGGGTGAGCTCCTTGTTGGTCAGCTCGGTGCCGCCGCCAATGTTGTAGATCTCGCCGGCGCGGCCGCCGACGAGCACCATGGCGATAGCGCGGGTGTGGTCGTCAACGTGCAGCCAGTCCCGAATGTTGTTGCCCTCGCCGTAGAGGGGAACGTGCAAATCGTCGATCAGGTTGCTCACGAACAGCGGAATGACCTTTTCGGGAAAGTGGTACGGGCCGTAGTTGTTGCTGCAACGGGTGATCGACACGTTGAGGCCGTGGGTGCGGTGGTAGCTGCGGGCGAGCAGGTCGCTGCCGGCCTTCGAGGCGGAGTAGGGGGAGTTGGGCTCGAGCGCGCGTTCTTCGTTCCAGGAGCCTTCGGCAATCGAGCCGTAGACCTCGTCGGTGGAGACGTGAACGAACCGGGCCAGTTTGTGGCGCAGCGCGGCATCGAGCAGCTGCTGCGTGCCCAGCACGTTGGTTTCCACAAAGATCGTCGAGTCCATCACGGAACGGTCCACGTGGCTTTCGGCGGCGAAGTGCACAACCGCGTCGAGCCCAGGAAACAGGGTGTCGAGCAGCTTGCCGTCGCGAATGTCGCCGTGCACAAAGGAGTAGCGCGGTGACTCGGCGATCGGAGCGAGGTTTTCAAGGTTACCCGAGTACGTCAGTGCGTCGAGCACGACGACCTCGGCGTCCTCAAGGCCCGGGTATTTGTCTTCAATCGTGCGTCGAACAAAGTTGGAGCCGATAAAACCGGCGCCGCCGGTGACGAGGATCTTCATAAGAGGAGTAACCGTTCCATTCGCTTGGGTGCCCGGCGATCCTACCGGAAGCTGGCTAGCATGCGGAATACACGATGAAGGTGACGGATTCGAGGTAGCGTTTTGCGGCGCCGTTTCGACGTGTATGCCACATACTGATTCCATAGGAAGACGCACTCGACGGTGATCATGAGGCTTCGGCCGCGTTCTGTTTTAAAGGAGAGTCACTTGGCTGATTCATCAACTTCGTTAAACGCCGCAAATGCGGCGTGGCTGAGCCCGGCATCCTTTTGGCAGCCCAGACACATCACAACGTCCGCATGGCTTGGCCATGCCCCATTTGCCTCGTGGATTGTCGACGCGATCAGGCCGCGGTCCGTCGTCGAGTTGGGCACCCACTTCGGCTTCTCGTACTTTGTGTTTTGTGAAGCCATTCGCCGTCTTGGCCTATCGTCGACGGCGTTCGCCCTCGATTCTTGGCAGGGAGATGACCAAGCGGGATTCTATGGCGACGATGTGTATAACTCTGTGTCCGAGATCAACGATATTGACTATGCCGAATTTTCCACTCTTGTGCGTGGCTATTTCGATGACTCGCTTTCACGCATTCCCAACGACAGCGTGGATCTCCTGCACATTGATGGTCGACATGGGCTGGCGGACATCACCCATGATTTCAATGCATGGTTGCCGAAGCTTTCCTGTCGCGGCGTCGTGCTGTTCCACGACACAGCAGAACACCAGTCTGGGTTCGGCGTCTGGGAATTCTGGGACGACGTCCGAAAGCGCTACCCCTCCTTTGAGTTCGAGCACTCGCACGGTTTAGGCGTGCTCGCTGTTGGAACGAACATTCCCCCCGCTCTCGATGCATTCCTTGGCGCCACCGTCGAGTCACCCGGAGAGGTTCGTGCCACATATGAAACCCTTGCCAATCAAGTGCACGATCTCGTTTCCATGCATGAGAGGGCGGGTAGCTTCCCGGGATTGACCGCACTCGTGGAGGTGAAAGATCAAGAGCTTTGCCAAGCCAGAAAAAAACTCATGTCTTGCGAAACCCAAGTGGAGATTCTGAGCGTGCAGGCGCTCGAAGCCGCCGAGGTCGTCGCGTTGCGCCATCAGCTCTACGCTTTGCAGCACAGTTCGAGCTGGACTATGACCAAACCGCTGCGAACAGTCGCCACGACCGTGAATGCTTGGCGTTCTCGCATCCGATAGTGGACGGCAGCTGATTTGCATCCACTTGCTAGGCTTGGCTTCGTGCAAATCCGCGAACTAAAGATCCCCGATTCTTACGAGATCACCCCGAAGCAGTTTGGTGACGACCGAGGAGTTTTCCTTGAGTGGTACCGCTTCGACAAGCTTGAGTCCGAGGTTGGGCATCCCCTCAGCCTTGCGCAGGCCAACACGTCTGTTTCCAAGCGTGGCTCGGTACGTGGCATTCACTTCGCGGACATCCCGCCAAGCCAGGCCAAGTACGTCACGGCCGTCCACGGGGTCGTCCTTGACTACATCGTCGACATCCGAGTCGGGTCTCCAACGTACGGCCAGTGGGACAGCGTACTCCTTGACGACAGAGACCGTCGCGCGGTGTACATTTCGGAGGGGATCGGCCACTGCTTCGTGGCCCTTACCGATAACGCCACGGTGAGCTACCTCGTGAATAGCGCATTCAGCCCTGGGCGCGAGCACGGCATTAACCCGCTCGACCAAGAAATCGGGCTGGTCTTTCCGCCCGAAGCCGGCGAGTTGCTCCTGTCGCCCAAGGACACGAACGCTCCGGGTTTGTTGGCCGCTGCCGCCGCTGGCCTGCTTCCCACGTGGGACGCAGCCCGGGCCTACTACGACTCACTGAACGGTAGGAAATAGACCAGATGCGCGGAATCATTCTCGCCGGCGGCTCCGGTACACGGCTGTGGCCCATAACTAAGGGCATCTCGAAGCAGCTCATGCCTATTTACGACAAACCGATGATTTATTACCCCTTGTCGACGCTCATGATGGCCGACATTAAAGAGATCCTGATCATCACGACGCCAGAGTACAATGAGCAGTTTCGAGCCCTGCTCGGCGACGGGTCAGATCTGGGCATACGCATCGAGTATGCGGTGCAGCCATCGCCGGACGGATTGGCACAGGCCTTCATAATCGGTGAGGAATTCATCGGAGAGGAGAGCGTTGCGCTGGTCCTCGGTGACAATATCTTCCACGGCGCTGGCCTCGGCTCTGCTCTTCGCGGAAATGCGGAAATAGAGGGTGCACGAATCTTCGCGTATCACGTCAGCAATCCCACGTCCTATGGTGTTGTCGAGTTTAACGAGTCGATGACGGCCATTTCGATCGAAGAGAAGCCGCCCAAGCCGAAGAGCAATTATGCGGTCCCGGGCCTCTATTTCTATGACAACTCTGTCGTCGAAATAGCGAAGACGATCGCGCCGAGCGCACGCGGTGAGCTGGAGATCAGTACGGTCAACGAGAGATACCTGGAGCAGGGCACCCTCCATGTGCAGGTTCTCGACCGTGGAACCGCGTGGCTCGACACGGGCACGTTTGAATCGATGATGCAGGCATCGGAATACGTGCGAGTGATAGAAGACCGCCAAGGGTTCAAGGTCGGTTGCATTGAGGAAATTGCGTGGCGCGCCGGCTGGATCACGGATGAAAAACTCTCTGTAATTGCGACGCCTCTCGTGAAGAGTGGATACGGCCGATATTTGATGGGTTTGCTGGGGGCCTAGCCCCGAGGCTTGGTGCACAATCCCAGACTGTTCCGAGCGGTATTTTACGTTGTGCGTGCCGCTGGCACCAGTGTGACGATGTTGCGGCCCCGGAGCAATCACAGAATCCGTCGATAGTGTTAGGGCACTACTTTGGGGGGTAGTCAGCCGAGAGGAATGACTAGCGACTTGTCCAGAACTCCAAAGGAGCACAATGTGCTCCTCGTTGGCGCCTACGAGCGCGATAATTTCGGTGACCTTCTCTTTTATCACCTCACATCCGATTACATGGGAAGGCGCAATCTGGCCGCAGGATCGATCATCGCGGCCGACATGACCAGGCTGATCGGCACTCGAGTGCACGCGCACAATGACCTCCTTTCTACAAAGGAGTGGGATGTAGTCTGGGTCGTTGGCGGAGAAGTCGGCGGCGTAGACACCGAGGGTGCTCTCGCGATGTCACTGGATGATGTCGAGGGTCAGATCTTTGACAAGGCTGGCGCAGAGGGCCGGGACGCCATTGCGCAGTTCCTTTCGGGTGCTGGCTCGGGGAAGCCCGCATACATTCCGATCCTCAAGGATTTTCCGCTCAACAGCGGCACCCCCTTGATACTGAATTCGGTTGGGCTTGGCAATATGTTGACCGAAGGGATGAGCCCTGGGACAGACGCGGCCATTTCCGCGATCCGAGCTGCTTCCACGGTGGTTGTGAGGGACCAAGCGTCGCACGACTACACTGCCTCGATCGGTGTGACGTCCGTACTGTCACCGGACATGGTGCACGCCATCAGTATTCGGTATCCCGAACTTGCAGTCAGCGGTGAGGGTCACAAACCCTACTTCATCTTCCAATCCAATGGACACATCATCAATCAGACGGGGGTCGAACAGATTGGTGAGGCGCTCGCTCACGTAGCGTCGATAACGGGGTGGCGTCCTGCCTTCTTCCTCGCCGGAACGGCGCGACACCATGACCGCCTAGATCAGTATCAAGGCATTACGCGGGTCCTCAGGCGGATAGCACCTGGACTCGTGCCAGCCGAAATTACGACCAGAAATCCTATGGAATTAGCCGCGCACATAGCTCGATCAAAACTCTGGATCGGCTCCTCGTTACACGGGCGAATAATTTCCGGGTCATACAGCCGACCGCGCGTGAGTCTCGAAAATGCGAAAGTCGCCACGTATGCGGAAACGTGGGATCCGCTCTTTCCTGTGAATGTGGACTTCGCACGACTCGGAGATGCGGCTCTGGAGGCTATTGAATCCGCAGGGTCTCCAGCTAATGTCCAGGCTTCCGAAGACCTCGCCCAGCGGGCTGATGCCATGACGCGCGGCCTGGTAGAGGAATTCCTGTGAAGCAGAACGATCACGACACATACCTTCAACACCAGGTCGACCGTCAACGCAGAGCTATGCTCGAGGCCGTCGAGGCGAGTGAAGAGCAAAAACAGACTTTGTCGGCAGAAATGGTCAGCGGACGCGGCAATTTAGCGACGGCCGAGGCGCGCATCAGTGAGCTATTCGACGAAGTTGCCGCATTACGTGCAGAAAACATGCGCTTGATCGACGAAAGCGACAGGTTGCTCGAACTTATTGGGCGCATGCAGGCGAGTCGATCTTGGCGGGTCACCGCGCCGTTCAGGTCTGTTGCTCGCACCCTTCGTCCGAGGTAGTGCACTCAGCTCGGATTACGGTGTGTCGCGATTCGCGCTCGTGCCGTGAGGCCAACGGCCAGTAAGGCCCTCACGGGCCAGAGGAGTCGACCAGAGTACTTGCGCGACAAGAACCGGCTGGCGCTCTCATGATGTGCCTGCAGCATGAGCGCAGAATCTACATCCGTGGCATGCGCGCCGGTGTGGACAACAACGGCGGCAGGTTCGTAGACGTTCCGGAGGCCCAGCTGGCCAATTCGATAGCCAAGATCAACGTCCTCGAAGTACATGAAGTAGCTCTCGTCGAAACCGCCTAGTTGGGTAAAAACAGAACGCCTAATGAGCAGGCACGCGCCGGACAGCCATCCCGCGTCTCTCCGTGTCACGGGGGCATTGCTGTCACGACGGTACTGGCGCGACCACGGATTCTGCGGCCATGAGTTCGAAAACAAGGCGTGCCCTATTCCTGACCGCAGGGACGGTATTGTTCGCGCGGACGGGTACGTCTCCCCGTTGGACGAGAGGATTCGTGGACCGATAGCGCCAATCGACAAATCATGGCCAGCGCTCTGAACGAGGATGTCGATCGCGCCGAGATTCATAACGACGTCTGGGTTACTGACGACAAGCCATTCGATATTTGCGGGAAGTTCTCGGACGGCGGCGTTGATCGCTCCGCCGTACCCACGGTTGGCGGGAAGTGGCAGATACGACGCGCCAGTCGTAGACGCAATACGAGCGATCTCTCCGCCGGCGCCGGTGGGCTTATTGTCCGCCACGACCACGCACAGTGGTTGAGAAGAGGCTTTCTGCAGCGATGAGAGGAAAGGCTCGAGTACGTCTTCCGAGCCGTAGCTAACGGTCACAACAGCGACGCGCGATGCGTCCGGGACGGAGTCTAAGGAGATGGCCATACGTTCCACCATCATACTTCTAGGCTAGATTGGTCTGCGGCCATCCAATCGGCCGCTCAGCGAGGTTAAATGCGTTACCTGAATGAAGTTCTCGCTTCGCGAGAACTCCTAGCCAATCTCACCCTGAGGGAAATCCGGGGCCAGTACAAGCGAACAATTTTTGGACAGCTATGGTCCCTTGTGAACCCTCTGGCGTCGATGCTCGTGTACACGATTGTCTTCGCTTTCATCTTGCGGGTAGAGCCCGAACCCGGCGACCCCAGCGGGCTCGATGTGTTCGCAGTCTGGCTGCTCTGCGGTTTGTTGCCGTGGTCGTTTTTTGCAAATGTGGTGCAGCAAGGCATGGGTTCCATCATCGGCAACACGGGGCTGGTGCAGAAGGTTTATTTCACTCGCATCGTGCTTCCCCTGTCGAAGGTCGGCTCGGTCGGGTACAACTGGCTCTTTGAAATGAGCGTACTCGTCGTTGTCCTCGCCATTTGCGGGTCGTTCATTTGGCCGTGGATTCCCATGACACTCGTCATGATGGTCCTGCTGGCGATTTTCGCGGCCGGCCTCGCACTGATGCTTGCCGTCGCGAACGTACATTTCCGCGACACGCAGTATTTCGTGTCGATATTGCTGCAGATCTGGATGTACTTAACACCCATCATTTATCCTCTCAGCTTGGTTCAAGTTCAATCAGATGCCCACGGCGGCCTCTTCGGAACGACGATCACCCTCATGGATATTTATCAGGTGAACCCCCTCGAACGGTTCGTGTCTGTCTTCAGGCAACTCATGTATGACAATCGATGGCCCGACCCTCAGGAAGTGATGCTCTGCGCGATTTGGGCATTGGGAGCCTTTGTGATTGGCGTTTGGATTTTCCGTCGTAGCGAGAAAGGCCTGGCAGAAGCACTGTGAGTGAAATTGCGGTAAATGTTGACCATGTCAGCAAGAAATTTCGTTTATACCAGGAACGAAACCAATCAATTAAGTCCGCGATTATGCGCGGACGTAGGTCTGTTCACGAGGACTTCTGGGCGCTGAAGAAAGTTACCTTCGATGTGCCAACTGGATCGACTTTTGGCCTGATTGGAAGTAACGGTTCTGGCAAATCGACTCTGCTCAAATGCCTGGCGAAGATCTACTATCCGGAAGAGGGGACCATCGCGTATAGGGGCAGGATCGCGGCGCTGCTGGAGGTGGGGTCGGGCTTCCACCCAGAGCTGTCTGGCCGGGAGAACGTCTTCTTGAACGGGTCAATCCTTGGGATGTCCAAGAAGGAAGTTACCCGCAAGTTTGACGAGATTGTGGACTTTTCGGGGGTCGAACAGTTTATTGACCAGCCTGTCAAGAACTACTCTTCCGGCATGTATGTGCGGCTGGGTTTCGCAATCGCCATCAACGTTGACCCTGATGTTTTGGTTGTCGATGAGGTGCTGTCCGTTGGTGACGCCGACTTTCAGGAAAAGTGTCGTCAGAAATTTGTTGACTTCAAGCAGGCTGGCAAGACGGTCGTCTTGGTCAGCCACTCGATGGGTCAAGTGCAAGAAATGTGCGATCACGCTGCGTGGTTGCGGCACGGTGAACTCGTGGAAATTGGTGAGGCTAAGCCGACAATCAAGTCATACCTTGATTCTCTTCAGAGCGATGCCGCCTAGGGCTCATGAGACCCTGCTCAAACTTCAAAGACCCAAGGCCTTCGCGCCGGAATAAACGAGGTGTTTCTGTGGATAAAAAACGTTTAGGTGTTGTGTCGGTAGTTCTCGTTAATTTTCGCGGGGCGGATGACACTCTCGAATGTATTGAGGGATTATTCGGACTCAACTGGCCGCATGACCGTCTAGAAATTGTCGTCGTTGAAAACGGATCTGGTGACGACAGCCTGGAAAAGCTTAGGGCTGTCTCCGACCGAATTGTTCTAGTCAAGTCGGAGTCCAACCGCGGGTTTACGGGAGGCTGTAATCTCGGCGTCGAGAATTCGACAGGAGAATTCGTTGCATTCCTCAACAATGATGCCAAGCCGCATCCTGACTGGATAAGCGAGGCCGTCGCCACGTTTGCACAGGGTGTCGACATCGGCGCCGTGGCCAGTAAAGTCTTGGATTGGGACGGCGTGAATGTCGACTACGTCGATGCCTCAATCACGTGGTATGGAATGGGATACAAGCCGCATGCTGGTGAGAAGGACGGCGGCAGCTGGGATGAAGAAAAGGACGTTCTCTTCGGTACTGGCGCGGCGATGTTCATCAAAGCCACCGTCTTCAAGGAGCTTGGCGGCTTCGACGACAACTTCTTCATGTTCTATGACGACGTAGATCTGGGCTGGCGCTTAAATCTCCTCGGCTATCGCTTTCGGTACCAGCCCAAATCACTCGCCTTCCACAAACACCACGCGTCTATGAACAAATTCGGCAACTTCCGCGAGGAATACTTGCTTGAGCGAAACGCCCTGTACTCGCTTTACAAAAACCTCGACGATGAGGGCCTCGCTCGGGTGCTTCCCGGCGCTCTCCTTCTCGCGACACGGCGCGCGATCGGCCGCGGCAAGCTAGATTCGACGGCCCTTGACATACGAGTTCTTGGCGATGACAGTGAGCCGACGATGGCCGTCCCCAAGTCGACAATGGCCGGGGTCTTTGCCATCGACCAGTTTGTGGAGCTGCTGCCGCAGATGACTGCGGCCCGGGCCCACGTTCAGAGCACTCGAGTCCGCACCGATCGGGACATGGCCCGACTGTTTGGGAATATAGACGAGCCGGCGTACCCCATCGAAAGTTATCTTCGAGGGTACGACAAGATCGTGGACAGTTTGAATGTCCTGGCGACAACGCCGCGCCGGCGCATCTTGGTTATTACCGGCGACTCAGTCGGCACAAAAATGGCGGGCCCCGCAATTCGGGCGTGGAACATCGCGAAGCTTTTGTCCGGCGAACATGATGTGCGGTTACTGAGCATGACGAAGGCCGAATCTCTGGACGATTCATTTGAAGTCGGCGTGATTTCGCACCATCGGCCGAGCTCGGTTATGGCCCATGAACATTGGGCAGACGTCATCATCGTGCAGGGACATGCCTTGGCTCTTTTCCCAGCGTTAGAGACTTCCACGAAGGTCCTGGTTGTGGATGTGTATGACCCGCTTCACCTCGAACAGCTCGAGCAGGGGCGCGGCAAGGTCCTCGAACTTTGGAACAAACAGGTCAACGACGCTACGGATGCGCTGAATCACCAACTGCTCATCGGCGACTTTTTTCTGTGCGCGAGTGAACGACAGCGTCACTTTTGGCTAGGTCAGCTAGCCGGGCTGGGGCGAATAAACGCATACACGTATTCACGTGATAGCGAGTTAGATTCACTAATTGCAATTGCGCCGTTCGGCATCTCTAGTACAGATCCCGAGCAGACGCGCCCCGCCATTCGAGGCGTCATTCCTGGTATTGGTGCTGACGATAAGGTCATCGTCTGGGGTGGCGGTATTTACAACTGGTTCGATCCGAGCACCCTCATCCGCGCAGTCGCAGAAGTTTCTGTCATCCACCCCGATGTTCGGTTACTCTTCATGGGGGTCAAACACCCCAACCCGGATGTTCCCGAAATGGAAGCCGTGTCGGAAGCTCGTGTGTTATCAGAACAGCTAGGGATGACGAACAAACACGTATTTTTCAACGAATCGTGGGTCCCTTATGATGAACGTCAAAACTACCTGCTCGAGGCGGACCTAGGTGTTTCAACGCATTTCCAGCATGTGGAGACGACGTTTTCCTTCCGTACGCGAATTCTCGACTATCTATGGGCGGGGCTCCCCATCGTAACGACAGGGGGCGACTCATTCGGAGACCTCGTTGAAAAGGAAAAGCTTGGAGCATCGATTCCGGAGCGCGATCAGGATGCGCTTGTCGCAGCCCTTCAGACATACCTCTACGACGCTGAAGCGATATCGGAGGCTCGAAAGAACGTCCAACGGGTTCGCGAAGGCTTTCTCTGGGAGCGAGCTCTTGCACCCTTAGTCGAATTCTGTCGTCAGCCATTGTTTGCGGCGGACAAGAAGCTTGCCACGAATTTATCGGGTCCGCGCGGACGAACCAAGCCCATTCAGACGGTTCTCCGAACCCGTCACACTGGTATCCGACGGGATATCGATCGGGTGATGTACTACTTTCGTGAGGGGGGCGCGGGGGCTGTCCTGGAGCGTTTCCAAGCGCGCCAAGAGCGCAAGCGCGACAGTTAGCCTGAAGATAGAAAACAGGTAACTTTAATCATTTTGTCGCCGCATTGCTAAGTTCGAAGTACGCTATTAGCGGACCGCCCTTTCATAGTCGGCCGGAATAGGGAAATTCGTGCATTTGAGCAGTGTGGTTCGCGGGTTCGCGGTCGTCGGTATTCTCTCTTTGGTCGGGGTATTCATGGTTTCGGCACCGGAGCGCGCTGAGGCGCTCTCGGGGTCGGACTTCGATGCCGGAAACATTATTTCTGACGGTGCTTTCTACTCGTCGGATGCCATGTCCCAAGCTGAAATTCAGGGATTCCTCGACGCGAAGATCGGCACCTGTCAGAATTCCCTCTGCCTCAATGTCCTGAAAGTAGACACGCCGACGACGACTCTTGCATTTGGCACGTGTTTCACGTATCCAGGGGAGGCGAACGAATCCGCTGCGCGGATCATTTTCAAGGTTCAGCAGGCGTGTTCGATTAGCGCCAAGGTGCTACTCGTCACCCTCCAGAAGGAACAGGGGCTAGTCACGAGTCGAGCTCCCACCGCAAGCGTGCTGCGCAAGGCCTTGGGCCAGGGGTGCCCGGATACCGCAGCCTGCGACTCCGCGTTTTACGGCTTCTTCATTCAGGTCTTCTCGGCAGCGCGGCAGTTTGCGTGGTACGGGAACCCTCAGGGTTCGCACACGTCGATCAAGGTCGGGCAGTACAACCCGGTGAGGTTTCACCCCAACGCCGACTGTGGCTCCGGCAGTGTTTTGATTAGCAATCGCGCCACAGCTGCCCTGTACTATTACACGCCCTATCAGCCGAATACCGCGGCGCTAGCGAATCTTGGCGGGATCGGGGACGCATGCTCTTCATACGGCAATAGGAATTTCTGGGTTTACTACAACAACTGGTTTGGGTCACCCACGGGGAACCGAAACCCAATCGGGAATATTGAAGTATCCTCCGCCACTCCCGGTGCATTTCGCGTGGCAGGGTGGGTACTTGACCCCGACACTTCTGAACCGCTCGATATCCACGTTTACGTCGACGCACTAGGTTCGGTTCACACCGCGAACCAGACCCGCAACGATGTGGCAAACATTTATCCAGGCCTTGGCGTTCAGCATGGCTTTGATGTCAGTGTTCCAATCGTGTCGACCGGTGTCAGCAACGTGTGCGTCTACGGGATGAACAAGGGGCCCGGCGCAAATGTTCTTCTCGGATGCCAAAGCATGACCGCTTTGGGTGGGTCTCCCGTTGGATACCTCGACTCCGCAGTAGGTCAAACTGGCGGTATAAAGGTGTCGGGTTGGTCGATTGATCCGGATGTCGCCAATCCGGTTGACGTGCACCTTTACGTCGATGCGATAGGCAAGGCCATTTCGGCAAACGGCGTGAGGGCGGACATCGGCAAGAGTTACCCGCTCTATGGGAACAATCACGGTTTCTCGGCGGATCTGGTGGCCAGCCCCGGATCCCATGATGTGTGCGCGTATGCCTTGAACGTCGGACTCGGTGGAACGACTGTTCTTGGGTGTCAGACGGTCACCGTGCCGGGAACAGTCCCGATAATTGATCAGGGCCGAGCGCCGATTGGCAATCTGGAAGGAGTGGCGGTCGCGTCGGATGGTGTGACGGTGACGGGTTGGGCGTTGGATCCGGATACTTCGTCTTCGATCCCGGTGCACGTGTATGTCGATTCCGTGGGTGGTGCGTATACGGCGAATAAGAATCGTGCGGATATCGCGGCGGTCTATCCGGCGTATGGCGCGTTGCACGGCCTCTCGGAGAAGGTTGCTGCCGCTCCTGGTGCGCATAACGTTTGCGTCTATGCGATTAATACGGGCGCGGGCGGTCATTCCCTGCTTGGCTGTAAGAGCATTACCATTCCCGGGAACACGCAGGTCGTTGATCAGGGCCGAGCGCCGATTGGCAATCTGGAAGGAGTGGCGGTCGCGTCGGATGGTGTGATGGTGACGGGTTGGGCGTTGGATCCGGATACTTCGTCTTCGATCCCGGTGCACGTGTATGTCGATTCCGTGGGTGGTGCGTATACGGCGAATAAGA
>NZ_JADOUX010000010.1:0-128655 GCF_015751745.1 Cryobacterium sp. CAN_C2 | reverse complement strand
GGGCGTGGCGACCGGAGCCGCAACGGGCTCGGGCGTGGCGACCGGAGCCGCAACGGGCTCGGGCGTGGCGACCGGAGCCGCAACGGGCTCGGGCGTGGCGACCGGAGCCGCAACGGGCTCGGGCGCGGCAACCGGGGCGGCCACCTCAGCCACGGGCGCCTCAGCTACGGGCGCGGCAGCGCCGGATCCATCGCCGATCGTGACGAGAGGAGTTCCGACCTCGACGGTCTCGTCTTCCTGCACCAGGATGGCTTCAATGATGCCGGCGACCGGGGACGGAATTTCCGTGTCCACCTTGTCGGTCGATACCTCGAGCAACGGCTCGTCGACCTCCACGCGGTCGCCCACGTTTTTGAGCCAGCGGGTGACCGTGCCCTCTGTAACACTCTCACCGAGTGCCGGGAGGCTGACGGATTCGCTCATGCGCATGTCTCCTTCAAAACCGTTTTTTTATCTATAAATTGGATGAAAATGGTGAAAACCGACTACATCGCGTGAAGCGGTTTACCGGCGAGCGCCAGGAAGGCCTCACCCATCGCTTCACTCTGCGTCGGGTGCGCGTGCAAGAAAGGAGCAACATCCTCCGGGTACGCTTCCCAGTTAACAACGAGCTGGCCTTCGCCGATGAGCTCACCGACGCGGGCGCCGATCATGTGAATACCCACGATGGGGCCATCCTTGACTCGCACAAGCTTGACCGACCCGGCAGTGCCGAGAATGGAGCTCTTGCCGTTTCCACCGAGGTTGTACTCGTAGGTGGCAATCTGGTCGGCACCGAACTTGTCGGCGGCTTTGGCTTCGCTGTACCCGACAGACGCAACTTCGGGGTCAGAGTAGGTGACCTTGGGGATGTTGAGATCCTCGACGATGATCGGGTTCATTCCGGCGATTTCTTCAGCGACGAAGATACCCTGTTGAAAGCCGCGGTGGGCGAGCTGCAGGCCGGGAACGATGTCGCCCACCGCGTAGACACCGGGGATGCTGGTGGCGAGGCGCTCGTCGGTGATGACGAACCCACGGTCCATGGTGACGCCGACGTCGTCGAAACCGAGACCCGCGGTGACCGGGCCACGGCCGACGGCCACGAGCAGAAGATCGGCCTCAACGGTTGCACCGTTCTCGAGCGTGACGACAACGCCCGAGTCGGACTGCGTGACGCTCTGAAAGCGGATGCCGAGAGAATACTCGATACCGCGCTTGCGGAACGCGCGCTCCAACTGCTTGGAGATCGACTCTTCCTCGTTGGGCACGAGGTGCGGCAATGCTTCGATGATCGTGACGTCGGCGCCGAAAGACTTCCAGATGCTCGCGAACTCGACGCCGATGACGCCGCCGCCGAGCACGGCGACCTTCTTGGGAACGTATTCCAGGGCGAGAGCGATCTCGCTCGTGATGACGCGCCCGCCGATTTCGAGGCCGGGCAGCGAACGGGAATAGGAACCCGTGGCCAGAATGACGTTCTTGCCGACGATCGTGTCGTCGCCGACCTGTACGGTCGTGGGGGAGACCAAACGGCCTTCGCCCTCGACCACGGTGATGCCGCGCGCCTTGATCAGGCCCTGAAGCCCCTTGTACTTGCTCGCGACGATGCCCTCGCGGAACGCGGTGACGGCAGCGATATCGATGCCCTCGAACGCGGTCTTGACGCCGTATTTGGCGGCTTCACGGCTGACGTCGGCGACCTCGGCCGAGTGCAGGAGGGCCTTGGTCGGAATGCAACCGACGTGCAGGCAGGTGCCGCCGAGTTTGCCCTTCTCGATCAGACCAACGGTGAATCCCAGCTGCACGGCACGCAGCGCTGCTGCGTAACCACCGCTTCCGCCACCGAGAACGACAATGTCAAAATTCTGTTCCGACACTCAGCTACTCCCTCGCGCATTATGCTTTGTCACGACGGCCGACAAGATCGTGCTGATCGGCCGCGTGGATTGACAAGCTTTTTCTTGCCCCTACGACTGTACTACGGGCGTGAAAAGTCCTCGGCCAGTCGGAGAAGCGTCCGAACGGACACCCCGGTCGGTCCGGCGGCTGTGAATCCCCAGCCGGGTCCGGAATTCTGGGCCGGTCCGGCAATGTCGAGGTGAGCCCAGGGAATCGTCTGGCCGGCCGCATCCGTTCCGATGAATTCCTGCAAGAAGACCCCGGCGAGCAGCATTCCTCCGGCCGTGCTGCCGATCTTCGCGTTGGCGATGTCGGCGACGTCGGAATTGAGGGTGGCGCGCAACTCGTCCGGAAACGGCATCGGCCAAGCCGTCTCGCCGACCGCGGCGCTGGCTGCGAGCACGTGCTGCACGAGAGCATCGTCTCCCATCGCGCCGAAATAGCGGTTGCCCAGGGCAACCACGGCGGCGCCGGTGAGGGTGGCGACGTCGATTATGGCGTCGGGGTGTTCTTCGGCCGCAGCGACGAGCCCGTCGGCGAGCACGAGGCGACCCTCGGCATCCGTGTTGAGCACTTCGACGGTGCGTCCGCCGCGCAGGTGCAGCACGTCGTTGGGGCGAATCGCTGAACCCGACGGCATGTTTTCGGCGATACACATCCACGCGGTGATGCGCACTGGCAGCTGGAGTCTGGCGGCGGCGACCACCACGGCAAGTACCGTGGCGGCACCGGTCATGTCGTACTTCATACCGACCATCGATGCCGGCTGCTTGAGCGAGAGGCCGCCGGTGTCAAAGGTGATCCCCTTGCCGACGAGGGCGAGATGCTTGCTGGCTTCGCTCGGCGTGTAGCTGAGCTTGACCAGGCGCGGCGGGCGGGTTGAACCGGCACCGACGCCGGCGATGCCGCCAAACCCGTCGGCTACGAGCTGCTGTTCGTCCCAAACCGTCACGTCGAGTGGTAGGCCGTTCGCGGCCTCGATCGCCAGGTCGGCGAGTGAGGCCGGGTAGAGGTCGAGCGGTGGCATGTTCACGAGGTCCTTGACCAGGCGGATCGCCTCGGCGCTGACCTCTGCCCGTTGCACCGCGGATGCCGCCGGCGTCTCGGTGTGCACCACGACGGTGTGGGCCGGTACCTTGGCGGCTGCCAGTGAACTGTGCCGGTACGTCGTGTACGAATAGCCGCCGAGGGCCGCACCCTCGAGGACTGCTTCGACCTGCTCGGCGTCACGCAGGGGGAGGGCGAAGGCGACCGAGGCCGCACCGGTGAGCTGGCGCACTGCTGCACCGGCTGCGTGGCGAAGGGCGTCGGTGCTGGCCACACGTCCGAGCCCGACAACGGCGATGCTGCGCGGCGTACCGACAGTGACCACCAGGCGCACGACCTCGTCGCGGGCGCCGGTCACGCTGAGGAGCGGCAGGTGAGCCGTCACCGAGGCGATCAGATCGTCGCCGAGCGTGGCATCCGCGAGCAGCCGCGCCCCATCATCCGTTTGGAGGCACGCCAGGATGAGAATGTCGGCGGTGGAGCCCCGCGCGGACTCGGTGGACAGGGACAGTGTGGGAACAGTCATACCTCGATGGTAACCGTGGCACGAGTCGTGGCTGTTCGCTCTGGGCACGATGGTGAAAGCCCCGAAACACAGCGGAAATGAGGTCCCCGGATTAGAGTTAAGAAATGTTAGACCCCGAGGATCTGTACGAACTCACCGCAGACGCCGATGGCGTCCCGGAAGGATTACACCTGATCATGGGCCTGACCGGCTTCGCGGATGCCGGTGGCGCGGTCGCGCAGTTCACCGACTACCTCCTGACCACACTGGAGCACACCGTGGTGGCGTCGTTCGACACGGACACCCTGCTCGACTACCGCGCCCGGCGCCCGATCATTTACTTCGACCAGGATCACCTCACCAACTACCAGCCGCCAGCGCTGCGGCTGTACCTGGTCCGCGACGAGATCGGCCAACCGTTCCTGTTCCTGACCGGCTTCGAACCGGACTTCCGGTGGGAGCAGTTCACCGCCGCCATGCTGCAGCTCGTCGAACGATTCACGGTCGCCTCGACGACCTGGGTGCACGCCATCCCGATGCCCGTTCCACACACCCGTCCGATCGGCGTGACGGTCAGCGGTAATCGCTCCGACCTCATCGAGAACCGATCGGTCTGGCGTCCGCACACCCAGGTCGCGGCCAACGCCCTGCACCTGCTGGAATTGCGCCTACAGGAACGTGGCGCCTCGACCGTCGGGTACGTGTTACTCATTCCGCACTATTTGGGCGATACCGAGTTTCCCGCCGCAGCCCTGAGCGCTCTCGAGAGCACGAGCGCGTCGACCGGTCTGATCTTCCCGACCGATCGGCTGCGTGAAGCCAATCGCGAATTCGTCGCGCGCATCGACGATCAGGTGCGAGACAATCCCGAGCTGGCCAAGCTCGTGGGCACCCTCGAGCAACGCTACGACGCCTACATGGAAGGCAGTCCACTCCGGTCGCCCCTCACCGACGAAGACGGCGAACTTCCGTCGGCCGATGAAATCGCAGCGGAACTCGAGAACTTTCTCGCCCTGCGCCGCAGCCGAGACGACGGGGCCGTCAGCTAGGCGCAGCTGAAAGACGCCAGCGGCCGCGGCCAAAGTTGCCGGTCGGGTGAACGGGATAGGTTAGATCGAGTGAACTCTCGACGATCCATTCTGATCTTTATCATCGGGTCGTTCGCGTACCTGTCGGCCGTGCTGCAGCGCACCTCGATGGGAATCGCCGGGGTCGCCGCCACGGAGAGATTCGGCGGCTCGGCAGCCATCCTCTCGAGCCTGGCCGTGGTGCAGCTCATCGTCTATGCTGCCGCGCAGATTCCGGTTGGCGTGTTGATCGACCGGTACGGCCCGCGGGTGCTCATGATCACCGGTACGACGCTCATGGTGACCGGCCAGATCACGCTGGCACTGGCGCCGGATATCACGGTCGCCGTCATCGGCCGCATTCTCGTCGGCGCCGGCGATGCGACCATCTTCATCTCGATGATCCGCCTGATCAGTTCCTGGTTCAGCGGTCGCGTCGTTCCTCTGTTATCGCAGTGGATGGGTAACATCGGCCAGCTCGGCCAGGTGCTCTCCGCGGTTCCCCTGGCGTGGTTGTTGGACACGAGCGGCTGGACTCCGGCCTTTCTCTCGGCAGCTTCCGTGGCCGTGGTTGCCTTGATCGTGGTCATCATATTCGTGCAGGACCGGCCCAGAGACGTCGCGGAACACGTGCGCGCCAACAGCCTCGGCATCGCGCTGACCCAGCTGCGGCACAGCTTTCGGCGCCCGGGTACCCAGCTCGGATTCTGGTCGCACTATGTGACGCAGTCATCCGGGACCGTGTTCAGCCTGCTCTGGGGCTATCCGTTCATGGTCTACGGTCTCGGCTATGAACCGGCCTTCGCCGCGGGAATGCTCACGGTGTTGGTCGGCGCCGGGCTCGTCTTCGGACCGATCCTCGGCCTACTGACGGCCCGCCACCCGTTGCGCCGCAGCAACATCGTGCTCGGCATCGTGACGGGCATCGCGTGCGCGTGGGCGATCGTGCTGCTCTGGCCCGGCGTTCCGCCACTCTGGACGATCGTGTTGTTGTTGGTGGTACTCGGCATCGGCGGCCCCGGCTCCCTCATCGGTTTCGACTTCGCGCGCACCTTTAACCCGCAGCGCAGCCTCGGCTCGGCCAACGGTGTTGTCAATGTCGGTGGGTTCACCGCGAGCTTCGTCATGATGTACCTGATCGGTTTACTGCTCGACCTGCAGGACGGATGGCGCGTCGCCGGGGGAGGAGCGCGTGACTTATACGCGCTCGACGCGTTCCGGGTGGCGTTTTCGGTGCAATATCTCGTCATCGGAATTGGTGTCGGTTTTCTGGTACACGCCCGGGTACGCACCCGGCGCCAGCTCTCCCGCGATGAGGGAATAGAGGTCGCACCGATTTGGGTTGCATTATCACGCTCCTGGAAACGTCGTAACCAATGATCGTAGTACGTGTCGTGGCTTGTCGTCCAGACAATCCGTGCAATAATTGTATTTAGGACCCGTTCTGGTCCGGGGCATGCTGACATCATTTTGGCATGGGTATCCCGGGACTTGACATGGGTCCAAGTTCTGCCCAAAAACGCTTCTGGCTCCTTTTCGGCCAACAGAAGCAGGTAAGACTCCGCATGAGAGGTGTTCGAATGGCAACCACCGTCAAGACCGAGGTGACCGACGAGTCCGTCACGACTCCCGTAGTAGTACCGCCGGTCAAGAAGACCGTCACCAAGGCTGCAGCTGCGAAAGCCGCTGCCGCCGAGGCCGCAGCGACGAAGAAGTCCGCGGCTCTTGAAGCGGTCGCCGACAAGCCGGCGCCGAAGAAGCGCGTCACCAAGGCGAAATCCGTCAAGAAAGACGACGACGCCGACGTTGATGGCGGTTCCGAGGCCGACGAAGAAGAGTCAGACGACGACAGCACCAAGCGCACGGCGTCAACGGAACCGCTTCCCAGCGGGGCCCTCGTGCTCTCGCTCGTCGACGACGACGACGAGGTTCCGGTGTACTCCAGCGCCATCACCGGCGCCACGGCTGACCCGGTCAAGGACTACCTTAAGCAGATCGGTAAGGTCGCGTTGCTCAACGCGGCTGAAGAGGTCGAGTTGGCGATGCGGATCGAAGCCGGGCTGTTCGCGGAAGACAAGCTGTCGGAGATGACCGACGTCGAGAAGAAGAATTCCCTCGGCCGCGAGCTGCAGTGGGTTGCCAAAGACGGTGCCCGGGCCAAGAGCCACCTCCTCGGCGCCAACCTGCGTCTCGTCGTGTCGCTCGCCAAGCGGTATACCGGCCGTGGCATGCAGTTCCTCGACCTGATCCAGGAGGGCAACCTCGGCCTCATTCGTGCGGTGGAGAAGTTCGACTACACCAAGGGCTTCAAATTCAGCACCTATGCCACCTGGTGGATTCGCCAAGCGATCACCCGCGCCATGGCCGACCAGGCCCGCACGATCCGCATTCCGGTGCACATGGTCGAGGTCATCAACAAGCTCGCCCGGGTACAGCGCCAGATGCTGCAGGACCTCGGTCGCGAACCCACGCCGGAAGAGCTGAGCCGCGAACTCGACATGACGCCCGAAAAGGTCGTCGAGGTGCAGAAGTACGGGCGCGAACCGATCTCCCTGCACACCCCGCTGGGTGAAGACGGCGACAGCGAATTCGGTGACCTCATCGAAGACACCGAGGCCGTTGTACCAGCGGATGCCGTGGGCTTCACCATGCTGCAGAAGCAGCTGGAAAGCCTGCTCGACTCGCTCTCGGAGCGCGAAGCCGGTGTGATCCGCATGCGCTTCGGCCTCGGCGACGGCATGCCGAAGACCCTCGACCAGATCGGTGACACCTTCGGTGTCACGCGCGAGCGCATTCGCCAGATCGAGTCCAAGACGATGGCTAAGCTTCGTCACCCGTCCAGGTCGCAGTCCCTGCGCGACTACCTCGAGTAAACGTGTCAGTGACAGGGTCCCCCCGGCTTTCGAATTCGATTTCGTGAGTTCCCTTCGGTATGCCCCCGCAATTTTGGTCGGTCGAGCCGTTCGAGTGTTGGCCCGCTGGCGCAAGCCGGGCGGTGGCTCAGCCATCCCCGGGGTCGTGGTCAACCGCATCGCCCCGGGCTTCTTGGCCGCGACGCTCAACGGCTTCCCCCTCGGGCTGGTGATCGTGACCGGGTCCAGCGGCAAATCAACGGCGACAAAGATGCTCGTCGCCGTTCTGCGGGCCCACGGCCTGACCGTGTTCACCAACCAGTCAACGGCGAACATCAGCCAGGGGTTGACCAGCGCCCTCCTGGAACGGGTCGGCCTGTCCGGGCGAATCGCCGGGGATGTGGCCGTGCTCGAAATGGACGAAGGCCACGGCGCGTTCATCGCCGGGTCGTTGAACCCGCGAGTTGTCGCCCTCACCAACGTCATGGTCGATCAGATCGATCGCTTTCACGACTCCGAGATGGTCGCTGCCCTGCTCGCGAAAATCGCCACTCGGGCCACGGAAACCGTGGTGCTCAACGCCGATGACCGCTATCTGGCCGAGCTCGGCTCGGCCCTCGAACCGACCGTGCGGGTTGCCCGTTACGGCGTGACCCCCGCCGTTCTCGGCCAGTATCCCCGCGGACTCGGCTACGCCGAGACCACACCGAATCGCCTGCCCACCGGTATCGGGCTGCAGCTGACACGCGTGGTCGGCCGGGACGCTGCCGTGGAATTTGGCACGGGCGGGCACAGCATCCGCTTACCGGCCCGCGGCATTCACTATGCCGTCGACGCACTGACCGCATTGTGCACGGCCCAGGCGACGCTGGGGGAACGTTTCGATCCCACCGTCGCCTGTGCCTCGCTGTCGGCCATGCCGGCCGTCTTCGGTCGCGGCGAGGTCGTCACCGTTGGCGGAAAGACCATCGAGTTCGTACTCGTGCAAAACCCGTCAAGCTTTCAGCTCAACGTCGACAGCCTCGAGGCCGACACCGAGCAGATTCTGGTGATCATCGGATCCGATGTGCGCGACCCGTCCTATTTCTGGCCGGTGGACACCTCCGGGCTCCGCCACGTGCTCATCGCCTCGGGGCTCAAGGCGCACGACATCGCCCTGCAGCTCGCCTATGACAATGTGCAGGTCGACCGCATCGAACCCGATGTCCCGACTGCCCTCGACGCGTTCCTGGCGCTGCCTGATCCCGCATCCGGGGTGAAAACCATTATCTTCTCCGCCGACGGTATGCGGCGCACCCGCGCCCACCTCGGCCTCGTCTCCAATGCTGAGGAATCGTAAATGACCGCCACTTCGCTTCAGCGGCCGTTCACTGTCGTATCGCTGCTGCCCCGCCTGCTCGACACCAATGGAGATGCCGGCAATGCCCGGGTGCTCGCGCAACGGATTCGCTGGGGCGGCCACGACGCGCAGGTCGTCGACGTGCACTGCCGTGCCGACCTGCCCGAACAGGTCGACGCTGTGTCGATCGGTTCGGGAACGGATGCTGCGATCCTGCCGGCCCGCGACGCGCTGCGTACCCTGGTCCAGGAGCTTCGAGTCTGGTCCAACTCCAAAGTGCCCGTGCTGGCCGTCGGTACCGGCTGGGAACTGCTGAGCTGGGGCATCGACCGTGCCGACGGCACCGTTATTGAGGGCCTCGGGCTCGTGGCCGGTCAGGCCGCGCCGCGGGCGGCTCGCGCCACCGACGACATCATTGTCGCCTCAAAATATGGCAGGTTGATCGGGTTCGAGAACCACGCCCGTGACTACATCGGCGCCGAAGCCAGCCCGCTCGGACGTGTGCTCTACGGGACCGGAAACGGTTACCGAGCGTCCGGTCCGCTGATCGAGGGACTGACCATGGGAGAGGTGTTCTGCACCCACCTGCACGGCCCGGTTCTCGCGCGCAATCCCGCACTCGCGGACCACCTGCTGCGGGCTGCGTTCACCCGCCACGGACTCGAGTATGCGCGAGGTGCCAGGGCGGAATTCGTTGATGAGACCGCGCAGGCCGCACGCAACCAGGTGGCCGCGCGCTTGGGGCAACCGGTGGAATAACGTGCCCGGATGACGATGTGCGTGAGCCAAGAAAACCGCGCAGGAAGCTGGCCTCCGCCAGCCGCCTGCGCGGCGTTCGTTCTCGTTCGGCTCGAAGTCCGGATCAGCTAGGAACGCTGATCTTCCAGCAGACGACTTGACTCGTCGTGCCAGCTTTCGGCAATGCTCGCGAGCTTCTCTTGGTGCTTTCGGCCGTGGTGGGCGCAGAACAGCAGTTCGCTGTTCTTCACGACGACGCGAATGTAAGCCTGGGCGCCGCAAGCGTCGCAGCGGTCGGCTGCGGTGAGCTGGTGGGGGGCGCCCTGGTTATCTACAGCACCATTTCCGGTGGCGATCTGGGACATATTCTCCTCCTCCAGAGTTAATTGCATGAACCCTCGTTGCTAATGTAAGCACGCCAAGGGGTCAAAGACGAGATGAACGGCCGGTATTTCGCTTACCGCGTAGACGCGTCATGCCGGGCTCTGAGCCGCCACCGGGCAGCCCGGCGCGAAAGATTGCCGGTCGGGGCCGGTATTCTTGATTGTTGTGAGCTCTGACTATTCCGCGCGCCACCTGTCGGTCCTTGAGGGTCTGGAGGCAGTGCGTAAACGCCCCGGCATGTACATCGGTTCCACCGACTCGCGTGGACTGATGCACTGCCTGTGGGAGATCATCGACAATTCCGTCGATGAGGCCCTGGGTGGGCACGGTGCCAGCATCAGCATTGAGTTACACCCCGACCACAGCGTCGAGGTGTGTGACACGGCCCGCGGAATACCAGTCGATATCGAACCCAAGACCGGCCTGACCGGCGTCGAGGTCGTGTTCACCAAGCTGCACGCGGGCGGAAAGTTCGGCAGCGGATCCTATGCCGCGTCGGGCGGCCTGCACGGCGTGGGAGCATCCGTTGTCAACGCCCTCTCTGAGCGCCTCGACGTCGAGGTCGACCGCGACGGCAAGACCTGGGCCATGTCGTTTCACCGCGGCGAACCGGGCCTGTTTGCCGATTCGGGCGAGAAAAGCCCCGATGCCCCGTTCAGCCCGTTCGAGAATCGCAGTGAACTCCGGGTGATTGGCAAGGTCAAGCGGGGTGTCACGGGAACTCGGATTCGCTACTGGGCCGACCGGCAGATCTTCACCAAGGGCGCCACGTTCCACACCGACGAGGTGCTCAACCGGGCCCGCCAGACGGCTTTCCTCGTTCCCGGGCTCGCCATCGAGGTCGCCGACCGACGCACCGATGAACCGGTGACGAGCCTGTTCCAGTTCGACGGCGGCATCTCCGAATTCGTCGAACACCTCGCCACGGATGCCCCGATCACCGACACCTGGAGACTGACCGGCAGCGGATCCTTCAGCGAGACGGTGCCCGTGCTCACCGAGAAGGGCGCCATGGTGCCGACCGAGCTCGTGCGCGACTGCCAGGTGGATATCGCCCTGCGCTGGGGGACCGGCTACGACACGATCGTGCAGAGCTTCGTCAACATCATCGCCACGCCCAAGGGCGGCACCCACCAGGCCGGCTTCGACGCCGGGCTGCTCAAATTTCTGCGCGGCCAGGTTGACCTGAACGCCCGGAGGCTCAAGGTGGGCAGCGACAAGCTTGACAAGGACGATGTCATGGCAGGCCTCACCGCCGTGCTCACCGTACGCCTGCCCGAACCACAGTTCGAGGGTCAGACCAAGGAAGTGCTCGGCACCCCCGCGGTGCGGGCGATCGTCGCGAACGTCGTCGCGACGGCCATGGCCGAGAGATACGCCTCGCCGAAACGCGACGATAAGACCCAGTCAGCGCTGCTGCTTGACAAGATCGTCGCCGAGATGAAGTCGCGCATCTCCGCCCGGGCGCACAAGGAAACCCAGCGTCGCAAAAATGCCCTGGAAAGTTCGTCACTACCGGCGAAGTTGGTCGACTGCCGCAGCAATGACGTGTCAACGAGTGAACTGTTCATCGTTGAGGGTGACTCGGCCCTCGGCACCGCCAAGCTCGCCCGCGACAGCGAGCACCAGGCGCTGCTGCCGATCCGCGGCAAAATCCTGAACGTGCAGAAGGCGTCCGTCGCCGACATGCTCTCCAACACCGAGTGTGCCTCAATCATCCAAGTGATCGGGGCCGGTTCTGGTCGCAGCTTCGACCTGTCGGCGGCACGCTACGGCAAGGTGATCATCATGAGCGACGCCGACGTCGACGGCGCCCACATTCGCACCCTGCTCCTCACGCTGTTCTTCCGCTACATGCGGCCGATGATCACCGAGGGCCGCGTTTTCGCTGCCGTTCCGCCGCTGCACCGGGTCGTCGTGATGAATCCCGGCAGCAAACCCAATGAGACCATCTACACCTACTCCGAGACCGAACTGCACTCGGTGCTGGGTGCGCTGGAGAAGAAGAACCGGCGCTACCAGGACCCGATCCAGCGCTATAAGGGCCTCGGTGAAATGGATGCCGACCAGCTCGCGACCACAACCATGGAGCGGGCCCACCGCACGCTGCGGCGAGTGCGCGTCGACGATGCCGAAGCCGCTGGAAGGGTGTTCGAGTTACTCATGGGCAACGACGTCGCCCCGCGCAAGGAGTTCATCATCGACAGCTCCGACAAACTCTCCCGAGACCGCATCGACGTCTAACCCTTTGCGGTGCGCGCGCTGCGCTCAGCCGGTTTCTGCACGATCTACGCTAGATTTCGGTGCCGATCGCGTCGATGATCGCGTCGAGCATGACGCCGGAGGCGTCGCGGCGCGACCCCGACGCCGGCAGGCTCCGCGGCGTACCGTCCGGTCCGACGGCACGGGCCGGACTGCGGCCGACCCAGGCCGCCGCGATAGTGTCCTCGCCCTTGAGAAAACGCTGGGCTCGCACTCCGCCGGTCGCCCGACCCTTGGTCGGGTATTCGGAGAAATCGCTTTGTTTAGCGCTGCCCGGGTCGGTTCCGGGCAAAGTCTGGCTACTCGCCGCCACCGTGGCCACCACGGCCGTCGCAACGTCATCGGCCGACAGACTCGTGAAGAACACGACCGTCTCGCCCGGCGTCAGCTTGATGCCGGCCATGCCGCCAGCCGCTCTGCCCTGCGGCCGCACACCAGCAGCGGTGAATCGCAACAGTTGCGCATCCGAGGTGATGAAGACGAGGTCGTCGTTCTCGGCACCCTGCACCGCGCCGACCACCTCGTCCTTGGGCTTGAGCGCGATGATCTCGAAGTCCGGCTTGTTGGCCCAGTCGTTCGGGGCGACCCGTTTGACGACGCCCTGCCGGGTGCCGAGTGCGATCGCCTGATCCGAGTCGAGCGAGACTATCGCGAGCACCTGCTCCTTCGGGTCGGGCAGCACGAGGTACTCGCTAATGCGCACGCCGGCCGCGAGCTGAATCGACGTCGTCGGCATCACCGGAAGATCAACGGGGGAGAAGCGGATGAGCCGGCCCCGGTTGGTCACCGCGCCCACCTCGGTGCGACTCGTCGTGTCGAGCGTCGATAGTACGGCATCGTGCTTGCTGCGGCGCTGCGGCGGCTGGATGCGCGGCGGCACGGCGTCGTCGACCGCGACCAGGTCGACCCGGGCGATGCGCCCGGTCACGCTCAGAAAGACCCTGGTCGGAATGTTCTGCACCTCGAGCACGGCAGCCTGGCGTTTGGCGGCAGCCGCCGACAGGCCCGCGATGCTTGGCTTGGCCTCGGTCAGCACCGTGCGGCGCGGGGTGCCGAACTTCTCGGCCACAGCGCCCAGTTCCTCGGAGACCAGCGTGCGGATGGCGGCCTTGGATGCCAGCAACTTCTCCAGCTTGGCGATCTCGGCGAGCAACTGGTCACGTTCGGCTTCGAGCTCAATGCGGGAGAACTTGGTCAGGCGCCGCAGCCGCAATTCGAGAATGTACTCGGCCTGGATCTGGCTGAGGTCGAACACGTCGATAAGTTTGGTCCGGGCCTGTTCGGTGTCGTCGCTTGCCCGAATAACCTGGATGACCTCGTCGATGTCGAGAATCGCCACGAGCAGCCCGAGCACGAGGTGCAAACGCTCCTTGCGTCGGGCCAGCCGGTAGGCGGAACGACGCGTGACGACCTCGATGCGATGGTTGACGTAGACGTGCAGCAGTTCGAGCAGGCTAAGGGTCTGCGGGGCGCCATCGACCAGGGCGACCGCGTTGATGTTGAACGAGTCTTCGAGCGGCGTGTACCGGTAGAGCTGCTCGAGCACGGCGTCGGGACTGAACCCGGTCTTGATGCCGATCACCAGGCGCAATCCCTTGGTGCGGTCAGTGAGGTCGGTGACATCTGAGATTCCGCTGAGCTTCTTCGAGTTGACGCCGTCCTTGATCTTCTCGATCACCTTTTCCGGGCCGACCAGGTAGGGAAGCTCGGTCACGACAAGTCCGGTTTTGCGGGCGCTGATCGCCTCGACCGAGACGCGGGCGCGGGTCTTGAAGCTGCCGCGGCCGGTGTTGTAGGCATCCTTGATACCGGCCAGGCCGACGATGGTTCCACCGGTGGGAAGGTCGGGTCCTGGCACGAACTCCATGACGTCGTCGAGGTTCGCGTTCGGGTGGGCCAGCAGGTGCCGGGCGGCCCCGACGACCTCGATCAGGTTGTGCGGGGCCATATTGGTGGCCATGCCGACGGCGATGCCGCTCGTGCCGTTGACGAGCAGGTTGGGGTAGGCGGCCGGCAGTACGTCGGGCTGAGTGAGCTGATTGTCGTAGTTGGGCACGAAATCGACAACGTCCTCGTCGAGATTCTCGGTCATCGCCAGTGCCGGGGCCGCCAGACGAGCTTCGGTGTACCGGGGCGCGGCCGGTCCGTCGTCGAGGGAACCAAAGTTGCCGTGCCCGTCGATGAGCGGCACCCGCAGCGAGAAAGACTGGGCCATGCGTACGAGGGCGTCATAGATCGCGGTGTCACCGTGCGGGTGCAGCTTGCCCATCACCTCCCCGACGACGCGGGCGCTCTTCACGTGGCCCTTGTCGGGGCGGAGCCCCATTTCGCTCATCTGGTAAAGGATGCGACGCTGCACCGGTTTCAAGCCGTCCCGGGCGTCGGGCAGGGCCCGGGAGTAAATCACCGAATAGGCATACTCGAGGAAGGACCCCTGCATCTCAACCGACACATCGACGTCTTCAATTCGTTCGGTGCCAGCTGTGCTGGTGGCTGGTGGGGTGCTGTCTGAGCGGCTCATTGTGAATTCTGCTTCAAGCGTGCGGCGGCAACCGATCGAACCGGCCACCGCTGCACTGGGTAGGGAGCGCTCGCGAGAGCGCTGGAGGGCTCGGGCTCCTCCCTGTGAAAGAATGAGACCCGATGCCCACCATGCTACCGGCCCGCCAATTCAGTGCTTTGCGCCTTGCCGATGTTCTCACCAGTTCCCTCGATGCTGTCTGCGCCAGGCCGAATCCGCTGGGCCTGCCCGCGGTGCGCAAGGCGGTCGTGATTCTGGCCGACGGACTCGGCGTCAGTTCGATCCGGGCCCGCGCCGGACATGCCCGGTTCCTGTCGGGTCGTCTCAACAAGTCCAGCATCATCGACGGGGTGTTCCCGGCCACGACGGCCGCGGGAATCGCGACCCTGACCACCGGGGTAGAACCGGGCCAACATGGCCTGGTCGGATACCAGGTGCTCGATGGGGCCCGCGACCGGGTGGTGAACCAGCTTACCGGCTGGGATGACGGCATGCAGCCGGCCACCTGGCAGCGCGCCCGCACCATCTTCGACCGAGCCGCCGACGAGAACGTGCCGAGCTTCGCCATCGGCCCTAAACGCTTCGTGGCCTCCGGCTTCACGCAGGCGGTGCTGCGCGGCGCCCGGTACGTTCCCGCCGAGAAGGTGGCCGATCGCTTCGCCGCCGCGCGCAGCATCCTCACCGACAACCCGACCGCGCTGATCTACCTCTACGTGGCCGAGCTCGACGTCGCCGCGCACACTCACGGTTGGGAATCCGACCGGTGGCTGGCCGAGCTCGAGAACCTCGACTCCGAGGTCACCCGTTTTGCGGCGACGCTCCGCTCCGACGAGGGTCTGCTGCTCACTGCCGATCACGGAGTGATCGATGTACCGAGCACCAAACACGTGTTGTTCGACACCGAGCCCGCGTTGGTTGCCGGCGTGCGCCACGTCGCGGGGGACCCACGCTGCGTGCAGCTCTATCTCGAGCCGCGGCAGTCCACGGTGACCGCTGACACACTGGCGGATGCCTGGCGAGCGTCCCAGGGTGACCGCGCCTGGGTCTACACCCGCGCCGAAGCCGTGGCGGCCGGACTGTACGGCCGGGTGGCCGACGAAGTGTTGCCGCGCATCGGCGATGTGCTCGTGGCCGCCCGCAAGTCGATCGCCTATTACGACTCCCGACCGGCGAACCAGAAGGCCCGCGGAATGATCGGGCAGCACGGCTCGCTGACCGATGAGGAAGTCCGTGTACCGTTTATCCGCGCGGGCGCCTTCGCACGATAGCTCGCGCCGCCGAACGGTCAGAACGGTGCCCGAGCGACTAGATCGGGTACTGGCGGCGCTTGACCTGCGGCTTGGGCAAACGCATGGGGCGCAGCTGGAGAGCGCGCATGGCCGCGTACCAGCGGACGCGTTCGGCCTTGTCGGCGCCGAACTTGGCCTCGATCTTCTTCGTCAGGATGAAGCCGAGCACGACGCAGTCGATGACCGCGAGGATGAAGAAGGCCCAGAGCGCAAAGATCGCGTACACGTCAACGCTGGGAATCGTGGTGAGCAGGATGACCAGAAACATTATCGGGATCATCAACTCGCCCACGTTGAACCGTGCGTCGACATAGTCGCGGGCGTACCGTTTCTGGGGACCGCGTTCACGCAGCGGCAGGTACTTGTCGACACCGGCGGCCATGCCGACCCGGGCCACGTCGCGCGCGGCGCTTGACTTGGCGCGCGCCTGCTTCGCAGCGAGCTTGCGGTCGTCCGGAACCAGCGGGCGCTTGTTGGCCGCTTCCTGCTGCTTGCGAGTGGGGGTCGCCTGACCCTTGCCCGCGTTGGGTGTGAGACCGAGGCGCGCTGCGGTCTCGTCGGAGCTTTCAATCGACGGCTGGGCGTCGGGGTGTACGGGAGGCTTGGCCACATCAAATCCTTGCAATCGGGTGCCTTAAGATTACCCGTATGACTGGCAACCCACAGACAAATTCCCACGCAACCGGCTCGACGTCCCGCTCCGCCACCGATTCGGCGGTCGATTCGGCGGTCGATCCGGCGGTCGATCCGGGGGCACAGTCCGCCCTGCGCACGGCGGTCGAACTGGGCCTCCCCACCACGATCGCCGACCTGTGCGCCTTGGTGCGCATCCCCTCGGTATCGTGGGCCGCCTTCGACCGTGCGCAGGTCGCGGCCAGCGCCGACGCCGTCGCGACGCTCGTGCGCGAGCTCGACGTATTCGAGTCGGTCGAGACCGTTCAGGCCGGTATTCCCGGCGGCACCGAACTGGGTCAGCCGGCGATTCTGGCGTCTCGACCAGCCCGCAACGGCCGCCCAACCGTCTTGCTCTATGCCCACCACGATGTACAGCCTCCCGGCAAGGACGAGGACTGGGAGTCCGATCCGTTCACCCCGACCGTTCGCGGCGACCGCCTCTACGGGCGTGGCGCCGCCGACGACAAGGCCGGCGTCATGGCGCACGTCGCATCCATTCGCGCCCTTGTCGCGGCCGTTGGCCCCGACTTTGACCTGGGGCTCGCCCTGTTCATCGAGGGCGAGGAGGAATTCGGCAGCCGATCCTTCGCGACCTTCCTCGACGAGAACCGGGAGGCTCTGCGCGGTGACGTGATCGTCGTGGCCGATTCCAACAACTGGGATATCAACACTCCGGCCATCACGACGGCCCTGCGTGGCAACGTCACCCTGCGACTCACTGTGCGCACCCTCGCGCACGCCTCACACTCCGGAATGTTCGGGGGAGCGGTGCCCGATGCCATGCTCGCCACGATCAGGCTGCTGGCCACTCTGTATCACGACGATGGCTCCGTGGCCGTCGCCGGCCTCACCAGCATCGACGTCCCCACTCCTGACTACTCCGAGGAGCAGCTGCGGGCGGAAACCGGTCTCCTGCCCGGAGTCACCCCGATCGGCCACGGCTCCATTCTGAGCCGGATCTGGTCGCAGCCCGCCCTGACCGTGACCGGTATTGATGCGCCGACCGTCGACAATGCCTCCAACACTCTCACCCCGACGGTGACCGTTCGGATCAGCACTCGCATTGCCCCCGGGCAGTCCGCGGTTGACGCCGCCGTGGCCATCGAGACGCACCTGCGCGAGAACGCGCCGTTCGGTGCGGTTCTTGAGATCGACGATGTGGATACCGGTGAGCCCTTCCTCGTGGATACCAGCGGCTGGGCAGTGACCGAGGCTCGATCCGCCATGACGGATGCCTGGGGCGTGCCGCCGGTCGATATCGGTGTCGGTGGGTCTATCCCGTTCATCGCCGACCTGGTTCGCGTCTTTCCGGCCGCCCAGATTCTGGTGACCGGAGTGGAAGACCCCGATTCCCGGGCCCACAGCCCGAATGAGTCCCTGCACCTCGGCGTCTTCAAACGTGCCGTACTGAGCGAAGCGTTCCTGCTCGGCAGTTTGAACGAGCGCACCGGCCACTGAACCACCCAGCCACAAACCAGACATCCCATTAACTGCCCACGGTCGAAGAAATGTGAGACGGTAGTAAAGCCCCCGTCGACTTTTTGGTCGTCGCAGGTAGAATTTATGAGATCGCAATCAATGAGATCGCAACTGTGCGTTACTGCGTGAACCGAGGAGAAGCATGACCGACACCATGACCGAAACCGTCAGCACTTCTGACACCGCACACGCCCCGGCCGCTGCCCACGGCATCGGACTCACCGAGGCTGCCGCGCTCAAGGTACGCAGCCTGTTGACCCAGGAAGGCCGCGAGGACCTTCGGCTGCGCGTCGCCGTGCAGCCTGGCGGCTGCTCTGGTCTGATATACCAGCTCTACTTCGACGAGCGCGTCCTCGACGGCGACGCCCTCGTCGATTTCGATGGCGTCGGGGTCGTCGTCGACAAGATGAGCGTTGCCTACCTCGATGGCGCCACGATCAATTTTGAGGACACGATCGAGAAGCAGGGTTTCACCATTGACAATCCGAACGCCGGCGGCAGCTGCGCGTGTGGAGATTCGTTCCACTAGCTCCGCACGCTCGCCCCAGCACTCAAATTTTCAAGCACGAATGACGGGGACATCATCACTTCGATGGTGTCCCCGTTTTTTTCTGCCCGGATTGCGTCCGATTCGCCCGCGTGTGCATCTTCAGCAGGGGTGGAGTCGCCCAAATAAGTGTGCCACCCGACTCGGAGTGCACTTCGTATGCGCTCTCGCAGAGTAAGCTGGAAATCGATCAAAACACTTCCTGAGAAGTGTCCTCGAATCTCCCGAAAGGTCCCCGGTGCGCAATAATCACCGCCTGCGTTGGGCTGCTGTTCCGCTCGCAGCGACGTTAGCCGTTGTACTGGCCGGATGCACGCAAGCCCAGCTCCATGGTTTCCTGCCCGGTTTTGAAGAAGAGGGCCAAAAGGCGGTGACCAACCACACCGATCGCATTGCCGGTCTGTGGACCACGTCCTGGATCGTGCTCCTCACTGTCGGTCTCATCACGTGGGGCCTCATCATTTGGACAATCGTCGTGTACCGACGTCGCAAGGGCCAGACCGGACTTCCCGTTCAACTGCGCTACAACATGCCGATCGAGATCTTTTACACTGTCGTTCCTCTCATTCTCGTCGTTGGCTTTTTCGCCTTCACCGTGCGTGACCAGATCGCCATTGAAACTCGCTACGACAACCCCGACGTGTCGATCGAAGTGCAGGCCAAGCAGTGGGCGTGGGACTTCAACTATGTCGATGAAGACGTGTACTCGCCCGGAATCCAGGGCCAGCCTGATCCCGCTGGCGCCACCGGTTCGCTCGTCGAGTCGGAACTTCCCGTGCTCGTGCTCCCGGTCGACAAGACCATTGAGATCGCACTGGAATCTCGCGACGTCATCCACTCGTTCTGGGTCATCGACTTTCTGTACAAGAAAGATGTCATCCCGGGCAAGACCAATTACATGTCGGTCACCCCACAGCGCATCGGAACCTACGCGGGCAAGTGCGCCGAGCTCTGCGGCCAGTACCACTCCCTCATGCTCTTCAACGTCAAGGTCGTCTCTCAGGCTGACTACGACACGTACATTCAATCGCTGCGCACCGCGGGTAACGTCGGTCAGCTCGACAATGAGTTCGACCGCCGTCAGAATCAGCCGGGCACGAGTGCCCCAACGGCTCCGGAGGGAAAATAAGCCATGACCACGACCATCGCACCCGTTGAGTCACGCCCGGCAGAGCCGGTCTCGACCTCGGCCGAACGCAAGGGCAACGTTCTCGTTCGGTGGATCACTTCCACCGACCACAAAGTCATCGGGTACATGTACCTGATCACCTCGTTCCTCTACTTCTGCCTGGGCGGCGTCATGGCGCTGATCATTCGTGCCCAACTGTTCGCTCCGGGCCTGGACGTGGTAGCGACCAAGGAGCAGTACAACCAGCTCTTCACGATGCACGGCACGATCATGCTCTTGATGTTTGCAACGCCGCTCTTCTTCGGCTTCGCCAACTTTCTGGTTCCGCTTCAAATCGGCGCTCCCGACGTCGCCTTCCCACGGCTGAACGCACTCGCCTACTGGTTCTTCAACTTCGGCAGCCTCATCGCCGTCGCCGGGTTCCTCACCCCGCAAGGGGCGGCGTCTTTTGGTTGGTTTGCCTATCAGCCGCTCGCGAGCACAACTTTCTCACCGGGAGTCGGCGGCAACCTCTGGATGGTCGGACTCGGCCTCTCCGGTTTCGGCACCATTCTCGGTTCGGTGAACTTCATCACCACGATCATCACGATGCGTGCGCCGGGCATGACAATGTGGCGGATGCCGGTCTTCACCTGGAACTCGCTCATCACGTCACTGCTCGCTCTCATGGTCTTCCCGGTACTGGCCGCCGCCATGCTTGCCGCAGCCTCCGACCGCATCTTCGGTTCGCACATCTACGATCCGGCCAACGGCGGTGCGATCCTCTGGCAACACCTGTTCTGGTTCTTCGGCCACCCGGAGGTGTACATCATCGCCCTGCCGTTCTTCGGCATCGTCTCCGAGGTGTTCCCGGTCTTCAGCCGCAAGCCGATGTTCGGCTATAAGACACTGATCTATGCGACCATCTCGATCGCCGCGCTGTCGATCTCGGTCTGGGCGCACCACATGTACGTCACCGGTTCGGTGCTGCTGCCGTTCTTCTCGCTCATGACCATGCTCATCGCGGTACCCACCGGGGTGAAGATCTTCAACTGGATCGGTACCATGTGGCGAGGGTCCATAACCTTTGAAACCCCCATGATCTGGGCCATCGGCTTTCTCATCACGTTCACCTTCGGTGGCCTGACGGGTGTCATCCTGGCTTCGCCGCCGCTCGACTTCCACGTGTCCGACACCTACTTCGTCGTCGCGCACTTCCACTACGTCGTCTTCGGCACCGTCGTGTTCGCAATGTTCAGCGGATTCTACTTCTGGTGGCCCAAATGGACCGGCAAGATGCTCAACGAGAGTCTCGGCAAGTGGCACTTCTGGCTCCTGTTCATCGGCTTCCACACGACGTTCCTGATCCAGCATTGGCTCGGCGTTATGGGTATGCCGCGTCGGTACGCGACGTATTCCCCGGAAGACGGATTCACCTGGATGAACCAGGTGTCCACCATCGGCGCCATGATTCTCGCCGTATCGATGATTCCATTCTTCCTGAACGTGTACATCACAGCCCGCAAGGCGCCGCTGGTCACCGTGAACGACCCGTGGGGTTACGGTTCTTCCCTCGAGTGGGCGACGTCGTGCCCGCCGCCGCGGCACAACTTCACGTCTATTCCGCGAATCCGCTCTGAGCGTCCGGCCTTCGACCTGAACCACCCCGAGGCCGGTATGCCCGTCGGCATCGGTCCGGGCAAGGATGCGCCCGACGTTGCGGTCTACGACATCGATTCGAATCAGGTTAAATAAATGAAGACCAACGTCAACATACTCTGGGTCCTCACCACCTTTTTCGGAATCGTAACGGTCGTTTATGTCACGTGGAGCCTGCTCGACCCCGCCCACGGTCGGGTGGAATGGGCTGGTACCTTCATGCTGGCCCTCACGACCCTGCTCGTGGCGTTCATAGCGTTCTACCTCGACAAGGTGCACGGCGCCCAGGGCGGAGAGCTGCCCGAGGACCGTCTCGATGGCAACATCGATGACGGGGATCCTGAAATGGGTTTCTTCAGCCCGTGGAGCTGGTGGCCGATCTTCCTGGCCGCATCAGCAGCGCTGCTCTTCCTCGGCCTCGCCGTCGGTTTCTGGATCTGCTTCATCGGACTGGGGCTCGGCCTCGTTGCCCTGACCGGCTGGGTATACGAGTATTACCGGGGCCTGTTCGCCCGCTAAGCGCACGTCCCGTGTGATACCGATCTTCCTCACGGGAGGTCGGTATCGTCGTTTAATGGACAAACAGTGCCGATTCAGTGCCCAACCATGAGGTCAGCGGCGGCGGAAACCAAAGATGTCGAAGGCGACCGTGACGTCCCGAGCGAGGTCTGCCACATCATCGTCGCCTGCGGCGCCGGAATGGTGAGAAGACGGGCCCATGCCGATGAGCGAAGCCACATCGGACGGCGACAACTGCACGGTGCGGTTGAGTCGCTCGTGTGATTCGAGGCTGAACCCGGCAGCGAGACTGGTCGTCAGATGCACAGCCTTGTCGGCCTGAATCTCCACGGCCAAGCCCGACTCTCGCAGCTGTCGCAGGTGCGTCGACTGCGGCACAACGACCAGCAGCAGGCCGTTGGGCCGCAGCACACGATGGAATTCGGCGGGATTGCGCGGTGCAAAGACGTTCAGAATAACGTCAATGCCGCCGCCGAGCAGGGGAAGCGGCGACCAGACATCCGCTACCAGCCCGTCAATGCGATTGTGCGAGTGGATGGTGCGGCCCACGGCAGTGGGGGAGAGGTCCATGCCCAGCGCGCGTACGTCGTCTCCTGGGGGCAGCGCCGCCCCCAGGTAGTAGCCAGTGCCGCAACCCACGTCTAGGATGCGCCGGGGGAACTCGCCGGTGACGATGGTGCGCACGGCGTTGCGGAGGGGTTCGAACCACCCGGCGCCGAGAAATCGATCGCGGGCGTCGAGCATTGTCGCACTGTCGCCGATGAACTTGCGCTGTCCGGTGAGCAGGTTGACGAAGCCCCGCTTGTTCACGTCGAAGGAATGCCCGCGCTCACATCCCAGCAGCAGCCCGCCGCTGGGATGGAGGGGCAGCAAACAGTTCGGGCACCGAAGCCACTCCGATAACGTCTGGAGTGACACCGATGCCCGATCTGTTGGGTGCTGCTATTTACCGGTGATCTCCGCGGGGTGATCGCCGTGGGCCCGGTTCAGCTCTGACTGCGCGACCGGAGTGATCCGGTCCTCGAAGAACCAGCGGGACAGGCCGGCGCGAACCTTCTCAGCGGGACCGATCTTGCCCTGAGCGTTGGGACGCAGCATGAGCGGCTTGAAGTCGCTGTAGCTGACCAGCTTCCAGCGCTCGTATTCGTCAACGGGCTGGTGAACCTCGACGAATTCGCCACCGGGGAGGCGAACGATGCGGCCTGACTCGTAGCCGTGTAGCACGATCTCGCGGTCCTTCTTCTGCAGGGCCAGGCAGACTCGCTTGGCGATGAAGAAGGCGAGGATCGGGCCGAGCAACGTGGTCGCCTGGAGCGTGTGGATGACACCTTCCATGGTGAGGTGGAAGTGCGTCGCCATGATGTCCGACGATGCTGCTGCCCAGAGCGAAGCGTAGAACGTGACGCCGGCCGCGCCGATGGCGGTGCGGGTGGGGGCGTTGCGCGGACGGTCGAGTACGTGGTGTTCACGCTTGTCGCCGGTGATCCACGCTTCGATGAATGGGTACATCATGACGGTCACGATGAACAGTCCGACCACGGTCAGCACTACGAGGATGTTGAGCGAGTAGGTGTGGTTCAGCAAGACGAACTCCCAGCCGGTCGGAATCAGCCGCATGGCGCCGTCGGCGAAGCCGATGTACCAGTCGGGCTGGGTTCCGGCGGAGACCGGTGAGGGGTCGTACGGTCCGTAATTCCAGATCGGGTTGATCGTGAACAACGATGCGATGAGCATGACGACACCGAACACGATGAAGAAGAACCCACCTGCCTTGGCGGCGTACACCGGGAGAACCGGGTAACCAACCACGTTCTGGTTGGTGTGACCGGCGGCCGGGTACTGGGTGTGCTTGTGCACAACGACGAACAGAAGGTGCATCGCAATCAGGGCAACGATGATGGCCGGCAGCAACAGAATATGCAGCGAGTACAACCGGCCGACGATGTCATTACCGGGGAATTCGCCACCGAAGAGAAGGAAGGAAACCCAAGTGCCCAAGACCGGAATGCCCTTGATCAGACCGTCGATGATGCGCAGGCCGTTACCGGAGAGCAGGTCGTCGGGGAGGGAATAGCCCGTGAAGCCTTCGGCCATGGCCAGGATGAACAGGATGAAGCCGATGACCCAGTTGAGCTCGCGCGGCTTGCGGAACGCACCCGTGAAGTAGATGCGCAGCATGTGCAGGCCAATGGCCGCCACGAATAGCAGGGCTGCCCAGTGGTGTACCTGGCGCATGAGGAGGCCACCGCGAATGTCAAAGGAGATGTCCATCGTCGATGACATCGCCGCGGACATCGGGATTCCCTTGAGCGGGGCGTAGGAACCGTCGTAGACGACTTCGGCCATCGATGCCTGGAAGAAGAAGGTGAGGAACGAGCCCGACAGCAGAATGATGACGAAGCTGTACAGCGCCACCTCGCCGAGTAGGAACGACCAGTGGTCGGGGAAGATCTTGCGACCGAGCTCTTTGACCGCGCCAGAGATGCTCGTGCGTTCGTCAATGTAGTTGGCAGCGGAGGCGGTGAAGCCACCGGACTTCTTCATCCCGACAGCGTGATCCTCAGCGGGTTCGCGGGTGGTTATCGTTGTCATGCTCGCTCCCAGAAACTTGGGCCGACTGGTTCAGTGAAATCGCTCTGCGCGATCAGGTAGCCCTCAGCGTCCACGGCGATCGGGAGCTGGGGTAGTGGCCGCGCGGCCGGTCCGAAGATGACCTTGCAGTGGTTCTCAACGTCGAACTGCGACTGGTGGCACGGGCATAGCAGATGGTGCGTGTGTTGTTCATAGAGAGCCACTGGGCACCCGACGTGGGTGCATATCTTAGAATATGCCACGATGCCATCATACGACCAAGACTTGCGGCCCTCTTCTTCGATCAGGTCCTTGGGATCCATCCGAATGAGTAGAACAGCGGCTTTCGCCTTCTCTTCCAAACGACCGTGGCCCATTTCGGACAGGCCCTCGGGAATAACGTGGAAGGACGATCCGAGCGTGACGTCCGCCGCCTTGATCGGGGTTCCGCTCGGGTCCATGGTGAGTCGAATTCCCTTTTTCCACATGGTTCCATTGAGGAGGGCCACCGGGTTCTGGTCCATCGGGCCGAGGCCACGAAACAAGACGACCGCCGGCAGGGGGAAGACGACGAGGGCGCCGATCAGGCTGTTGCGAATGAGCGTCCGGCGACCGAAGCCGGATTCCTCATTGGCCTGCTGAAAGATCTCCACGGCGCGGGCTCGCACGGGCTCGGTTCCACGCACGGGGTGGCGTTCGTCGACACCTTCATGATCGCTCATGAGGGCCTTGCCCCAGTGCACAGCGCCGATACCGATGGCGAGCAACGCGAGGCTGAGGCCGAGGCCGATGAAGAGGTTGTTCAGACGAACGGAACCCGGATCTTCGGCAACGATCGGAAAGGCCATGTACGCTGCGATGGCAAAAACGCTACCCACGATTGACACGTAGAACAGCGAGAAAACGGCGCGCTCCGCCTTGCGCTCTTCCTTGTGGTCAAGGTCGGTGATGCGTGGACGGTGCGGTGGGAATCCTGGGTTGACCAGGGCATCCCGTGTAACGACGGCTGTGCTTGCGGCGGATGTCGCGAGCTGCGCGCCAGGCGAGTCGGCGGCGGTTACGTGCTCCGCGCCGTTATCGTCCTTGGCCATTGTTCTCCTTTGTGGGCTGTATAAATGCTCTGCACCGTGGTGCTGCGCGACAGTCGATCGGTTCCGAGGGTCGTGTCAAGACCGGATACCCGGCTTAGTTTGATTTGGCGGTGATCCACACGGTGAGGGCCACGAGTGCACCCAGTCCGAAGATCCAGATAAAGAGTCCTTCAGCGACCGGCCCCAGGGAACCGAGAGCTAATCCGCCCGGGGACGGGTTGTCCTCGACGTATTTGAGGTAGGTGATGATGTCGCGCTTGTCTTCGGGCGCGATGTTCATGTCGTTGAAGACCGGCATGTTTTGTGGGCCGGTGATCATGGCTTCGTAGATGTGCTGGGCCGACACGTTCTCGATGGCGGGGGCGAACTTTCCCTCGGTCAGCGCGCCGCCAGCACCGGCGACATTGTGGCACATGGCGCAGTTGATGCGGAACAATTCAGCACCGGTCGCAGCATCGCCGGCAGCGTCGAGCAGCGCGGCGGCGGGGATACCAGGGCCGGGAGCGAGTGAAGCCACGTAGGCGGCCAGCGCTGCGGTTTGCTCGGCCGTGAACTGCACCGGCTTCTTCTGCGCTTGTGGACCCTGCATCTGCATCGGCATACGACCGGTGCCGACCTGGAAGTCGACCGAGGCTGCGCCGACTCCAATCAGGCTGGGGCCTTCGGACGAGCCCTGGGCGCTCAGCCCATGGCAGGTAGCGCAGTTCGCCGCAAAGAGCTTTTCACCCTGAGCGATGGTCTGCTGAGAGGATGCATCCGTCGTTGCAACGGCTGTGCTTGTGCTGAAGGCCGCGTAGGCGCCTCCGGTAAAGAGCAATCCGATGGCGATGAGAGCGATACTGGCGAGAGGATGGCGACGTCCGGTTTTGCGTGCCCGGCGTGCGCGAGGGGTTTTGATCGTGGTCATGCTGAAGGTGTCCGCTCCTGTTTCTATTTGAGAACGTAGATGACCAGGAAGAGCCCGATCCAGACGACGTCGACGAAATGCCAGTAGTAGGAAACTACAATCGCGCTGGTGGCTTCCTTATGGCCGAAGTTCTTGACCGCGAAACCACGCCCAATCACAAGAAGGAAGGCGAGCAGCCCGGCGGTGACGTGGATACCGTGAAAGCCGGTCGTAATGTAGAACGCAGAACCATAAGCGTTGGAGGAGAGTGAAACTCCCTCCGACACCAGGGTCGCGTATTCGAACACCTGACCAGTGACGAAGATTGCGCCGAGGGCGTAGGTGAGGAAGAACCACTCCACCATGCCCCACTCGCTCGGCTTCCAGCCGGTCGAGCGCGCCTGCAGCCGTTCGGCCGCGAACACTCCGAATTGGCAGGTCACCGAGGATGTCACCAGGATCAGCGTATTGATCGTCGCGAAGGCCACGTTGTGCTTGTCGGCCTCGAAGAGCCACAGCTCGGGGGAGGTTGAACGCAGCGTGAAATAGATTGCGAAGAGACCCGCGAAAAACATCACCTCGCTGCCCAACCACACAATGGTGCCCACAGCTACGCTGTTGGGCCGGTTCACGACGGGCGCACTCGCCGTCTGAGTAATTGAGGTGCTGGTCACCCCTCTATTATGGCCGATATTTCCACAGCTTTTTCTCAATTGCGCATGCAAGTGAGAGTTTCTACCCGATTGGGGTGGGCTATCTGGCCACGCGAACAGCGTGAATTCGGGGGAGTTCGGCCCGTTCTCCTATGATCGGAATCATGCTCGAATCGCAGTCCTGGCCGAAAATATTAAATTCCCTTCTTGACGGACGGGACCTGAGTGTGGCGGATGCCGCCTGGAGCATGGAACGAATCATGCTCGGTGAGGCCTCCCCCTCCCAACTTGGGGCTTTCCTGGTGGCACTTCGTGCCAAGGGGGAGACCGTGGACGAGATCGTGGGTTTCCGGGACGCGATCCTCGAGCAGGCTGTTGTCCTGCCGGTTGATCCGATGGCCCTTGACATCGTCGGAACCGGTGGTGATCAATTCGGGACGGTGAATATCTCCACAATGGCGTCGATCGTGTGCGCGGCTGCCGGGGTGCCAGTCGTCAAGCACGGCAATCGTGCGGCCAGCTCAGGCTCCGGATCATCCGACGTTTTGGGTGCGTTAGGAATCGACCTGTCGCGCGATGCGACGCGCGTGGCGCAGGTGTTCTCGGAGACCGGGATCACCTTTGCTTTCGCAGCAGCTTTTCACCCCGGATTTCGGTATGCGGCGCTCACCCGCAAGGAGTTGGGCATTCCGACCGTTTTCAATTACCTCGGCCCGCTGTGCAATCCGGCTCGGCCGGAGGCATCCGCTGTCGGAGTGGCCAGCCTCGACCGCGTGCCTTTGTTTGTGGGAGTCTTTCAAACGCGGGGTGCTACGGCCCTCGTCTTTCGTGGAGACGATGGGCTCGACGAACTGACGACGACAGGGCACAGTCACGTCTGGGAGGTGTCGCGTGGCCTGGTCACCGAGCACGACATCGACCCCCGTGATCTCGGCATCAATCGCGCGCAAATCAGTGACCTGGTCGGCGGCTCGCCGCAACACAACGCGGATGTCGTGCACTCCGTGCTCGCCAGCGAGCCCGGGCCGATTCGCGACATCGTGTTGCTCAATGCCGCTGCAGGGCTCGTCGCCTTCGACCTGGCCAACGACGCGTCACAGGTGCAGGTGGCCATTCTTGACCGTTTTCGCGACAAGATGACCGTAGCCGCCGAAGCCATCGATTCCGGCGCGGCCACGGCCAAATTGTCGGCGTGGATTGCGGCGACTCAGGTCTGACTGAGAGGGCGCCTTGCGTTCGCGCGCTAGAGAACGTCCTCGTCAACCCACCCGAAGGTCTTCGTTACGGCCTTCTTCCAGTTGCGCATTTGGCGGCTGCGTTCCTCCTCGTTCATTTGCGGCGTCCACCGGCTGTCTTCCTGCCAGTTGGTGCGCAGTTCGTCGAGGTCGCTCCAGAATCCGACCGCGAGGCCAGCGGCGTAGGCGGCACCCAGCGCGGTCGTCTCCGCGACGACCGGCCGAACCACCGGCACACCGAGTATGTCCGCCTGAAATTGCATGAGTAGGTTGTTCGCGATCATGCCGCCGTCGACCTTGATCTCGGTGAGGGGAACACCCGAGTCGGCGTTCACCGCGTCGATGACCTCCCGAGTCTGAAATGCCGTCGCCTCGAGTGCCGCTCGGGCAATATGGCCCTTATTGACGAATCGGGTGAGTCCGACCAGGGCGCCGCGGGCGTCGGAACGCCAGTAGGGTGCGAACAGCCCCGAAAACGCCGGTACGAAATAGGCTCCGCCGTTGTCATCCACCGTTTTCGCCAGGCTCTCAATCTCAGAGGCCGAGCTGATCATGCCGAGGTTGTCGCGCATCCACTGCACCAGGGCTCCGGTTACCGCGATGGACCCTTCCAGGGCGTAGTGCGGGGCCGCATTGCCGAGCTTGTACCCCACGGTGGTCAGCAGGCCGTTCTTGGAGTGCACAATCTCCGTTCCGGTGTTGAAAATTAGGAAGTTTCCGGTGCCGTAGGTGTTCTTGGCTTCGCCCTGGTCAAACGCCGCCTGACCAAAAGTAGCGGCCTGCTGGTCACCGAGGATACCGGCGACGGGAACCTCACGAAGCAGGCTGTGCTCGCTGGCGATGCCGTAGACCTCAGACGACGACTTGATCTCGGGCAGCATCGACTTGGGCACGTCGAAGATGGCCAGAATCTCGTCGTCCCACTGCAGCGTCTCGAGGTCCATGAACATGGTGCGGCTTGCGTTGGTGACGTCGGTCGCGTGCACGCCGCCGTCGACTCCGCCGGTCAGGTTCCAGAGCACCCAGGAGTCCGTTGTTCCAAAGAGCAGGTCGCCGGCCGCGGCCCTGGCCCGGGCCCCCTCGACGTTTTCCAGGATCCAGACGATCTTCGTGCCGGAGAAGTAGGTGGCCAGGGGCAACCCGACCTTCTTTTTGAACCGTTCGACGCCTCCATCAGCGGCGAGGCGGTCCACGATGGGCTGGGTGCGGGTGTCCTGCCAGACGATTGCGTTGTAGACCGCAACACCGGTCGTCTTGTCCCAGACCACGGCGGTTTCACGCTGGTTGGTGATTCCGATGGCCTTGATGTCGTGCCGGGTGAGGTTGGCCTTGGACAGTGCCTGCCCGATCACTTCGCGGGTGTTGTCCCAGATTTCTTTCGGGTCGTGCTCGACCCAGCCTGCCTGGGGAAAGATCTGCTCGTGTTCGAGTTGCCCGGTCGACACGATCGAGCCGGCCTTGTCGAAGATGATGGCCCGAGAACTGGTCGTTCCCTGGTCGATGGCGAGAATGTAGTCAGTCATTGGTGCGTGTCCTCCTATTGGGTGTGCATGAAATACACTTGCGGTCGCACGAACGGACCGGTCCGTTGGGGAACCGGCCCGTTCGTTCGGGTCAGGTGGTGAGCAGCGGCAGCAGGATCAGCGCGGCCCAGCCGGCGAGTAGGCCGCCGATGATGGGGCCGACGACGGGGACCCAGGAGTAGGCCCAGTCGGAGCCGCCCTTGCCCTTGATCGGCAGGATGAAGTGGGCGATACGCGGACCGAGGTCACGGGCCGGGTTGATGGCGTACCCGGTCGGTCCACCGAGCGACGTGCCGATGACGATGACGAGGAGGGCCACGGGGAGGGCTCCAAGAGAAGCTAGGCCTCCGGATTCGCCCTGCCGGTTACCACCGAACGCGATGACGACGAAGACCAGCACGAAGGTGCCGATGATTTCAGTGACGAGGTTCCAGCCGTAGGAGCGGATGGCCGGCCCGGTGGAGAAGACACCGAGTTTGTTGGCCGGGTCAGGTTCGGCGTCGAAGTGTTGCTTGTAAGCGAGCCAGCAGGCGATTGCGCCGAGGATGGCTCCAATCAACTGGGCGCCGATATAGGCGAGCACGGAGACCGCGTTGACCGGGACGCCCATTCCGAACTCCGTGGCACCGTTGGCGACGAGGCCGAGGGTGACGGCCGGATTGAGATGCGCTCCCGACCGGTAGGCGACAACGACGCCAGAGAACACCGCGAAGCCCCAGCCGATGGTCACCATGAGGAACCCACCCCCGAGGCCCTTATTCTTGGCCAAAGCGACGTTGGCGACGACGCCGGTTCCGAGGAGGATCAGCATGGCTGTGCCCACGACCTCCGAGACGAATACAGCTCCGATATTTTCCACGAGAACCTTTCTGATCAGGCCGGTGATGCCGAAGCTACCCCTCTGCGGTGAGCGGTTGGCGGTTGGCAACAACATAGCGTGCGGTGTCATCGAGGGGAATAGGCGGACGCAGTTCAGTAGCGACCTTTACCGAGCGCGGGCACAGCGCGTATATTTACCGTGGGCAAAGAGCTCTCGTGGGGCAGTGCCGGCCCGACCCCGCCGTGGCACCCAGTTTCGAACCGTGGAATCACCGAGTGAATGGATGGTCATGAAGAAGCTCATCAACGATCCCAAGAACGTGGTCAATGAGGCCGTCGCCGGATTTGCGGAGGCGCACGCTGACATTGTTCGGGTCTCGCACGATCCGATCTTTATCGTACGAAGCGATGCTCCCATTCACGGCAAGGTAGGAATCGTCAGCGGTGGCGGAAGCGGCCATGAACCGCTCCACGGTGGTTTCGTCGGGTACGGCATGCTGGACGCGGCGGTGCCGGGACCCGTTTTCACGTCACCAACGCCCGACCCGATCCTGGCGGCGACCCAGGCCGTAGATGGTGGCGCCGGCGTACTTCACATCGTGAAAAACTACACTGGGGACGTGCTGAACTTTGAGACGGCGGCCGACCTGGCATCCGCTGAGGGAATCGAAGTGCGCGCGGTCATCATCAACGACGATGTGGCCGTGAAGGACTCGCTCTACACGGCCGGGCGCCGCGGTGTGGCGGGAACGGTCCTCGTCGAAAAGATCACCGGGGCCGCAGCCGAGCGCGGCGACGACCTCGATGCCGTCGTCGCCGTGGCCGAGAAGGTGAACTCCCGCGTGCGCACCATGGGCGTCGCGCTGACCCCGTGCGTTGTGCCGCACGCCGGGGAGCCGAGCTTCGTGCTCGCCGATGATGAGATCGAGATTGGCATCGGAATCCACGGCGAGCCCGGGCGGGAGCGAATCAAACTTGAACCCGCCGATGCCATCGTCGACCGGCTGCTCGCTCCCATTCTCGAAGACCTGCCGTTCGTCAGCGGCGACAAGGTGCTCTTGTTCGTCAACGGTATGGGTGGCACACCGCAGGTTGAGCTCTATATCGTGTTCCGCCGGGCTGCCGAAGTGCTGAAACAGCAAGGCATCACGGTCACCCGCAGCCTGGTCGGAAATTACACGACGAGCCTCGAAATGGCAGGAACGTCCATTTCAGTTCTGAAGCTCGATGATGAACTCACGAGCCTGTGGGACGCCCCGGTTCAGACGGCGGCGCTACGGTGGGGACGGTAGAAGGAGACGAGATGACCCTGAACGAGCAACCCGACGCTGCCCCAACCGACGCACTGATCACGTTGGACACCGCTTGGATCGTGCGGTGGATTCGGCAGAGCGCTGAGGTGCTGGCGGCCAACCGCACCGCGCTCAATACGCTCGACCGAGACATCGGAGATGGTGATCATGGCGAGAACATGGATCGAGGCTTCCAAGCGATCCTGCCCAAGCTTGAGGGCCTGGCCGTCGAGACAACGCCCGGTGCCGTGCTCAAGCTCCTCGCCACGACACTGATCTCCACTGTGGGAGGCGCCGCCGGGCCGCTGTACGGCACGGCCTTTCTCAAGGCCTCCGGTGCGGTCGGGTCAGTTGAATCGTTGGATGCGGCCGCGCTGGTGGCCCTGATGACGGCGGCTCGCGACGGTATCGTGCTGCGCGGCAAAGCCGAGAGCGGCGACAAAACCATGATCGATGCCTGGACCCCGGCGGTGAACGCGGGGGCATCTGCGCACGCGGCCGGTTCGGGGGTGGGCGCTGTGTTGCTCGCCGCAGCGGATGCCGCATCGGGGGGCGCGCAGGCCACGGATCCGCTCGTCGCGCGCAAGGGACGGGCAAGCTATCTCGGTGAGCGCGCGGTCGGCCACCGTGATCCGGGCGCACAGTCGACCGCGCTGCTGCTGCGCGCCGCGGCCGACACGGCCTTGGCGACCGAGTGATGGCGGCGGCACCCGCTGACCGCGTCGGGCTCGTCTTCGTCTCGCACAGTGAGAAGATCTCGACCGGTCTGGTTGACCTCGCGCGACAAATGGCACCGACCGTTCATCTCATTGCGGCAGGCGGCACGGACTCCGGCGGGATCGGCACGAGCTTCGAGAAGATCAGCGACGCAATCGTTCAGGCGAACACCGGCGGCGGCGTGGTGATTCTCTGTGATCTCGGCTCGGCAATTCTGACCGCGGAAACAGCCCATGACTTTCTCGCAGAGTCCGAACGGCACCGCGTGCGGATCGTTGACGCCCCGCTCGTGGAGGGCGGGGTGGCGGCCGCGGTGGCCGCAGAAACCGGGGGAGACCTCAACGCGGTCGTGGCCGCCGCGCAGACGGCGCTCCGTACGAACAGCTCAACAGCCTTCCCGGCAGGCGATGCCCCCCAGGTGGTCACCGCTACTTTGGCTGCGGGGGCGATCTCACGCACCGTAACACTCATCAACAAAGACGGCCTTCATGCCCGCCCGGCCGCAGAATTTGTGAATCTGGCGAGCAGCTTTTCGGTTCCAATAACCGTGAATGGAACCGATGCGAGGAGCCTGCTGAGCATAATGTCGCTCGGTCTCGTTCGGGGGAGTAGCGTGCAGCTCGCTTCACCCGACCCGTCGGCCGGACCGGCAATCAATGCGCTCGCGAACCTGCTGGAGTCCGGCTTCGACGAGGAGTAGCCGGGTCGATTGGATCAACCGGCGAATTGTCCTAGCAGTTCCGCGCTATTTTGTCCAATCCGGCGTATCGTATTGGGCATGATTCAGTACAGGAGTACCTCAAGCGGTTCAGAGGAGCGTGGCGCCACCGATGTGCGGGCCTGCCCTATTTGCGGTCATGCCATGCGCGAACACACGATCGATCATGCGTCCCGAAATACCGTGGTCAACTGTCCGGTCCCACACCCCGGGGCCTGGGACCGCGACGCCTTCGAACCCGTCAATGAATTTGGCATGGTGATTCACCGAACGAAGGCCTGACTCGTTCCTGCGGCCCGCACGCTCACAAAGCCCCCACGCACCAGAACAGCGCGAAGAGCACCCGAGTGCCCACCGGTCCGTCGCCCCGGTCTGCGACAGGCAAGTGGCTGCGGTCATTGAGCCTGGTCCGAAAAAACACGTTGAGAGCAGCCCGATCCGGCTCGACGACGGTATCCGGTCGGATGTCTGAATGGAGCTTCTGAATTGAGATACCAAGTTTGACGATGGCTCAGCGAGTAGCAGGCGAGAATGTTGGAGACGGCGACGGCCATAACGTGGGCGGTGCAGGTGGTCACGCTGAATGCTGACTGTCGACTCTGAGGTATCTCTTGACATAATGTACATTATCGGTCATGAGCCCGTGGTGCCGAGAGGGGGTGAAAAACTTGTCGCGGGTCGGCGACGGCCGGTCAGGCGCCGATGTTTGCACCGGCAGGGTTAGCATCACCCGACGAACCGACGTACGCCGCAAGGTGCTCGCCGGTGAGGGTCGACCGTGCAGCCACGAGGTCACACGGCGTGCCCTCAAAGACGATCCGGCCGCCGTCGTGGCCGGCACCCGGGCCGAGGTCGATGATCCAGTCGGCGTGCGCCATCACGGCTTGGTGGTGCTCGATCACGATGACCGATTTGCCGGAGTCGACAAGCCGATCGAGCAGGCCGAGCAGATTCTCGACGTCGGCGAGGTGGAGGCCGGCGGTCGGCTCGTCCAGAACGTAGACGTCGCCCTTCTCGGCCATCTGTGTGGCCAGCTTGAGTCGCTGCCGTTCGCCGCCGGAGAGCGTCGGCAGCGGCTGGCCGAGGCTGAGATAGCCGAGTCCAACGTCGGCGAGCCGGCCGAGGATCGTGTGAGCGGCCGGGGTCCGTGCCTCCCCCGCACCAAAGAATTCCCGGGCCTCGGTCACCGACATCGCCAGCACCTCGCTGATGTCGCGCCCGCCGAGATGATATTCCAGAACGGATGCCTGGAACCGCTTACCCTCGCAAACCTCGCACGGTATAGCGACGCCCGCCATCATTCCCAGGTCGGTGTAGATGACGCCGGCGCCGTTGCAATTGGGGCAGGCCCCGTCGGAGTTGGAGCTGAACAGTGCGGGCTTGACACCATTGGCCTTGGCGAACGCCTTGCGGATGGGTTCGAGCATGCCCGTATACGTCGCCGGGTTGCTGCGCCTGGAGCCCGTGATCCCGCCCTGGTCAACCGACACCACCCCGTCCCGGCCCGAGACCGAGCCGTGGATCAGTGAGCTCTTGCCCGACCCGGCGACACCGGTCAGCACCGTCAGCACGCCGAGCGGAATATCGACATCGACGTTCCGCAGGTTGTGTTCACTGGCACCGCGCACCTGAAGGACACCGGACGGTGTGCGCACCCTCGGTTTCACGACAGCCCGGTCGTCCAGGTGCCGACCGGTCAGCGTTCCGCTGCTTTTCAGCCCGGCCAGGGACCCCTCGAAAACGATGTCGCCCCCGTCGGTTCCTGCGCCCGGGCCAAGGTCGATGACGTGGTCCGCGATCGCGATCATCTCCGGCTTGTGCTCGACGACGAGCACCGTATTGCCCTTGTCACGCAGCTGCAGTAGCAGGCTGTTCATGCGCTGGATATCGTGGGGGTGTAGCCCAATTGTCGGCTCGTCGAGGACGTAGGTGACGTCGGTGAGGGAGGATCCCAGGTGGCGTATCATCTTGGTGCGCTGCGATTCTCCGCCGGACAGCGTGCCCGAGGCCCGGTCGAGGGACAGGTAGCCCAATCCGATCTCCACAAACGAGTTCAGCAGGTGCTGCAACGCCACGAGCAGCGGCCCGACGGACGGTTCTGCCAGCCCACGCACCCAGTCGGCGAGGTCGCTGATCTGCATCGCGCAGGCATCCGCGATGCTGATCTCGTTGATCTTCGACGATCGAGCCCCCGCACTGAGTCGGGTACCGGTGCAGTCGGGGCAGACGGTGAACGTCACCGCCCGCTCCACAAACGCACGAATGTGCGGCTGAAGCGAGGCGACGTCCTTGGAGAACATCGATTTCTGGATCTTCGGGATCAGCCCCTCGTAAGTGAGGTTGATGCCCTCGACCTTGATCTTGGTCGGCTCCCCGTAGAGCAGGTCGCCGAGTTCCCCGTTGGTGAATGCAGCGATCGGTTTGTTGGGGTCGAAGAATCCACAGCCGTTGAAGATGCGGCCAAACCACCCGTCCATGCTGTACCCGGGTATGGTGAGCGCGCCGTCGTTGAGAGACTTTGTCTCGTCGTACAGCGCGGTCAGATCGATGTCGGTGACGGAGCCGCGACCTTCACAGCGTGCACACATTCCGCCGGTGATGCTGAAACTGCGACGCTCTTTCACGGTCTGTCCGCCGCGTTCGATCGAGACCGCGCCCGCGCCGCTGATCGAGGCGACGTTGAAGGAGTAGGCCTGAGGCGAGCCGATGCGCGGCTGGCCGAGCCGGCTGAACAGGATGCGCAGCAGCGCGTTGGCGTCGGTGGCGGTGCCCACGGTAGATCGCGCGTTGGCGCCCATCCGCTCCTGATCGACGATGATGGCGGTCGTCAGCCCGTCGAGCACATCGACGTCTGGCCGCGCCAGGGTGGGCATGAAGCCCTGCACGAATGCGCTGTACGTCTCGTTGATCATGCGCTGGGACTCGGCGGCGATGGTTCCGAACACGAGTGAGCTCTTACCGGAGCCGGACACACCGGTGAACACGGTCAGCCGACGTTTTGGGATCTGAACGCTGACGTTCTTGAGGTTGTTTTCTCGTGCGCCCTGAACGCGGATCAGATCGTGGCTGTCCGCAGCCTGTGGCTCACGTGACGGGACGGCCGGTTTCGTGGTCATGCTCATCGAACCTCCTGTGATGTGAGGCGGCGGGCAGGTGGCGGGCCCACCAGTCCAGAATAATCTCGAACCGTTGCAATCGGTGCCGTGGGCGACCGGTGCGGCTGAGGTCGTGATTCTCCCCCGGAAAAATCACCAGTTCGGTCGGGACTCCCCCGCGTTTGAGTGCCGCATAGTAGCGCTCCCCCTGCGATAGTGGGCAGCGCAGGTCCTGCGCCGAGTGCAGCACGAGGGTCGGGGTTCTCACCCGACCGACCATGAACTGGGGACTTTGCGACCCCAGCAGGTCGGCATCCGTACCGACATATTCGTCACCGAAGTAGTCCCCAATATCGCTCGTGCCGACGAATGCGTCGGGGTCGAGAAAGCCGCGTTCCACGATGGCCGCCGCAAATCGGTGCTCGTGCGCGATCGTCCACGCGGTCAGGTAGCCACCGTAGGAACCGCCCATGATGCCGACCCGGTGTGCGTCGAGAGCGGGCTCAGCCTGGAGCGCGCCGTCGAGGAAGTCCACCACATCGGCCAGGTCGAGTGTGCCCATCCGCTGGCGGATGGCACGCCCATGCGCTTCGCCATAACCGGATGACCCGCGTGGGTTGCACATCACAACGGCATAGCCAGCGTCGACGTACACCTGGGTCTCATCGAGCAGCGCGCTGGTGTACTGCGCGAACGGGCCGCCATGAATGGTCAGTAGCACCGGATGCGGACCCGGTCCGTGCGGAATATGCACCCAGCCGTGCACCGGGTAGCCGTCTCGTGCGGTGACCGTGTACTCAAGGCCCGTCACGAGACCGGTGGCGCGTAGCGCCGCGCAAAAATCGGTCAGGCGCTTCGGTGCAGTGTCCTGCGCGTGCGTGCTGGCAAGGTCCGTGTGAACGAGAACGAGGTCACCGGACGTGCCGGCGGACTGGACCGCGACGACAACCGTTGCGCCCCGCGCATTCACGGCGGAGACGACAGCCGCGCCGCACTCGACTGCCTCGACCTGTCCCTGGCCGCGCACCCGAATCAACTCGACCTTTCCCCGGCTGTTGCCAAGGGCAAACACGGAGCCGTCCGGCAGCGGCGTGATGCCCCCGGAGGCATCCAGGTCGAGGCGGTCAGTATCGGTCTGGTCCGGGTCGGTCACGCGGATCGGACCTGAACCGTCAAACGGAGCGCCGACGCGGTAGAGCGCGGTAGCGCGGCCGACGAAGTCACGACCGGTGGCGCCCACGTCGCTGGCGAGCAGCCAGAGTGTGCCGTCATCGGCGCAGGCAAGGGCCGATACGCTCAGGTTCGCGGCGGACCGCAGCACGACGCGAGCCTGAGCGATCGTTTGGGCGCCATCGGTGTGGTCGATTTCAAGGTCGAGTTCGACGATTTCGCTGCGCAGATCGTTGTCTCGCCCCGCGTGGCGGGCCGAGATTGTGAGGAGACGGGATCCATCGGGCGAGAAAGCCAGCCCGGAATGATCGAAGACCCCGTCGGTCAGCTGGCGGGCGATCGGAAGCCCGGACGGCAGAACGGCGGGCACGGCGAGATCTGCGCCGTGCCCGGTGCCGGACACCGTGGAAGTCACAGTGGCCGCGGAGGGCGCGGGAGCCGGGGTCGGTTCAGCCCAGACATTGGGAACCACTGCCAAGAACACGTGCGTGCGGCGATCGATGGTGTAGCCGACCCCGTTCGACCGGTATCGCAGGGTAAGGATGCGGCGGGCCGGCTCGGAGTCCGCTGACAAGCCAGCCACCGTGCCGTACCGTCCCTGCTCGGGAACCCGGGCCACAAAAGCGATCGTGTCGCCGCTCGGATGCCAGCGAAAGTCGGTCACACCCAGGGCCGCGTCGGTCATCACCACCGGCTCGCCGCCGGCCGCGTCGACAACGTGCAGCTGCGGCGTACCACCGGCACTCGCCCGAAGAAACCCGATCAGGGTACCGTCCGGGGAGAACCGGGGCGCCGAATCCCGAAATCCCCGTGTGATGCGGCGCGGCGCCGGTTCGCCGACGAGCGCGACGGTCCAGAGCTGGCCGACATAGTCATCCGCTGCAAAATCGGCGTGTGTCCTCGAAAACACGGCCCGCGAGCCGTCGGGATGGATCGTCGGTTGGGCTACCAGTGCGAGCAGCGGCAGATCGGCGGCCTTCATCGGCTACTCGTTTCTTATTCGCCCGTGAACCCGGCCGTATCGCCGACGTAGCGGGTGTTGCCGACCGGAACCGGCTCGATGGCGGCCGTGACGATCTCCGCGGCGAACTCGCTGACGTTATAGAGGCGACCGGCCGCCTCTTTGCGGGCACTCAGGGCGCCCGGATTCGACCGCTCGAGCAGTGTTGCGGTGATAGTGCCCTCGATCATGTCGCCGGAGACGACCACGAATCCGATGCCGGCTTCTTCGAGCTGCGGTATGACGGCGCGCAAAGCGTCTTCGCCGGCCCGCTTGCTGCGGGCGACCGGCTCATACTCCGGCATGGTCGGTGTGGTCTTGATGAAGTGCGCCTGGTGGCTGGTCACGAAAACGACCCGGGAGTTGTCGCCGAGTAGGGGGATGGCCTCGTTGAGCAGGTTTACCTGGGCATCGCGGTTCAGGGTCATGGCGTAGTCCTCTGCCATTCCGCTTTCCATGCCACCCGACGCGTTCATTACGAGAATGTCGAGGCCGCCGAATTTGGCACGAATGGTCTCGCACATCAAGGCAACGTGTGAAGGATCGGTCAGGTCGGCACCGACGGTGATCGCTTCTCCGCCCGCAGCACGAATGGCCTCGGCAAGTTTGTTAGCCCGCGCTTCTTTATTACGGTAATTGATCACGACGCGCGCGCCGGCTTCGGCGAAATAATTGACCGTGTCGGCGCCGATCCCGCGGGACGAGCCGGTGACGAGTACGCGCTTGCCCTCGAGTGAACCTGTTGCAAGTGGATTGGTCACGCGTGCTCCTCTAAATTCAGTGAAATTTATGCTGCGAAAAAGGTGGCGAAACAGTGCGGTGCCAACGTCGCTTCCGACCTTATCAACAAGCCCCGGTCACTCCCCCGGCGTATTGTCCCCAGCACCTGCTAGTTTCAACGTGAAACGAAATGTGGAAGGTGTCACACATGGTCGACCTAACCGACTATCTCTGGATTTTGTGGCTCGTATTCATTCTCGTGGCCATCACCATCGAACTGCTGAGCCTGGAATTTACATTTCTCATGATTTCCATCGGCAGTCTCGGGGGTTTGGGAGCCAATCTACTCGGCCTGGACTGGTGGTTGCAGATCGTGGTTGCCGCCGGACTTTCGGTGCTGCTGCTCCTGACGATCCGCCCCTTCTTACTGCGGGCATTACGCAAGGGCGGCGATCCGGCGCTCAGCAACATTGACGCCCTGATCGGAATGACCGGCCGGGTCGTCTCGACGGTCACAGACACCGGTGGGCTGGTGAAACTGGCCAACGGTGAGACCTGGACGGCTCGTCTTCAGCCAGACGGCCCCGGCAACGCCAGCGACGACACCAGTTTTCGGGTCAGTGTTGAGCCCGGCCAGCCGGTCACCGTGCATCTCATCCAAGGCTCCACCGCCGTCGTCATTTCTGCCGAAAGGACTCAGAACAATGCTTGACCCCGCAGCTTTCATCGGTCAGATCTTCGTGATCGCCCTGCTCGCCGTGTTGGCGGTGTTCGTCATCGTTATTCTCTTGCGCGCCATTCGCATCATTCCGCAGGGCAACGCCGGGGTGGTGGAACGCCTCGGCAAATATCATAAGACGCTGCTGCCGGGTCTGAACCTGCTGGTGCCGTTCGTCGACCGGGTGCGGCCGCTCCTCGACATTCGCGAGCAGGTCGTATCGTTCCCCCCGCAACCGGTGATCACCGAGGACAACCTGGTTGTCTCCATCGATACCGTCGTCTACTTTCAGGTGACGGATGCCCGGGCCGCGACGTACGAAATCAACAACTACCTCGGCGCGGTCGAACAGCTCACCACGACCACCCTGCGCAACGTGGTCGGCGGATTGAACCTTGAAGAGGCGCTCACCAGCCGTGACAACATCAACAGCCAGTTGCGCATCGTGCTCGACGAAGCCACCGGCAAATGGGGCATTCGCGTGGGCCGAGTCGAGCTCAAGGCGATCGAACCACCCCACTCCATCCAGGATTCCATGGAAAAGCAGATGCGTGCAGAACGTGATCGTCGCGCCTTGATCCTGACCGCCGAAGGCACCAAACAGTCCGCCATTCTCACCGCTGAGGGAGCACGCCAGGCGGCAATCCTCGAAGCAGAGGGCGATGCCAAAGCGGCGGTTCTGCGCGCGCAGGGCGAGGCCGAGGCAATCACGACCGTGTTCCGGGCCATACACGACGGTGATCCCGACCCGAAGCTGCTCGCTTACCAATACCTGCTCACCCTGCCCAAGCTCGCCGAGGGCAGCGCCAATAAACTCTGGATTGTGCCGAGCGAACTGACCGAAGCGATGAAGGGTATCGGCAGCGCGTTTGGTGCGAATGTCCAGAACCCGGGGACGGCGCCGTCCGCCCCAGCGGCACCGTCAGCATCCGCTACACCCGCAGCGCCGCAGGTGTAGCGGGTGGCCGAGAGCGCACAGTCACTATTTCTGACCGCACCGTATCCACGGATACTCGCCCACCGCGGTCTCGCCCAAGAGGCGCCGGAAAATACCCTTCTGGCCTTTGTGAAGGCCCTCGCGGGCGGGGCGACCCACCTCGAGACCGACGTGCACGTGTCCCGCGACGGTGTGGCCGTCATCAGCCACGACCGCGACCTCACGGGGCTGGGACAGGACGTACGCATCGACCAGCTGACCCTGACCGAACTGAAACGCATCAACCTGGGCTACGGGCAGTCGTTGACGTCCCTGGCCGAGGCCCTCGAGGCGTTTCCTTCCGCACGGTTCAATATTGATATCAAAACGGATGCCGCAGCCGAGCCGACCGCCCGCGCGATACGGGACCAGCGAGCAACAGCTCGGGTGCTCGTGACCTCGTTCAACGAACCGCGCCGTCGACGCGTGGTTGGCCTGCTGCCCGGCGTGGTCTCGTCGGCCTCCTCATTGTTAGTGGCCCGGGCCGTAGCCGCGACGAATCTGGGCCTCACAGCCGCCGTTCGACGCGCCCTGCAGGGCTGCGTCGCAGTGCAGGTGCCCCAACGGGCCGGGCCCGTTCGAATCGTCACTCCCCGTTTCATTGACATGATGCACCGAGTGGACGTTGAGGTGCACGTGTGGACCATTAATGACCCGGTCGACATGATTCGACTCCTCGACCTGGGTGTTGACGGCCTTGTCACGGATCGCACCGATCTTGCTGTGATCGCCAGTACTCGCCGAACCTGAGAGTTACCTCCCAGAACGCGGGTCTGGGAAGGTTAACGCCCAGCTTGATGGTTTACAACTGTGAAGGCATCGTGATCGAACTGTGATCGCGATCGAGAGGAGACCACACGATGGCTGACCGTAGTTTGCGTGGCATGAGATTAGGCGCACAAAGCCTACAGAGCGAAGAAGGCGTCACCTTCTCTCCCCGGGTCGCTCACACCTACCGGTGTGAAACGTGCGGGCGTGAGACGGTTATGATTTTTTCAGCCGAAGCTGAGGCTCCGGACGAGTGGGAATGCAAGTATTGCGCACGGACAGCGACCAGACTCGTGGACTCCCTGCCGGTAATTGTTGACCACTCCGACGAGAAGATTCCGCGGACCCACTGGGACATGCTGCTGGAACGTCGCACCAGGGACGAACTCGAAGAGTTGCTTGAAGAGCGCCTTTCCGTGTTGCGTCTTCGCCGTGGCGGCCAGCAGAAGATCGGCGCTTAACCGCCGATTGCACCGCTAACGACCCCGCACCTCGTGGCGGGGTCGTCGTTGGTTAACCGGCGGGCGACACGACTAGCGGCATCGTGGGCGCCGGGCGGCACCGGCGCAGAGGGCCAGACCCGCCAGACCCAGCCCCGACACGAGCCATTCGATGCCCCGGCCGGCCATCATCGCTGGTGTGATGGTATCGCTCAGCGGCACCGTTCGGACCATGGCCCCCGCCGTGAAGGTCGGCAGGCTGTCGAGGGTCTGTCCGTCCGGAGTGATGATGGCGCTCGATCCGACGGTGGAGATATTCACCACCGTGCGTCCTGTCTCCACCGCGCGCAGCCGGGCGATGGCGAGCTGTTGCACGCTCTCGTCGGTGTGCCCGAAATCGGCATTGTTGGTTTGGGCGAGAATAATCTCCGCTTTGTCGTCGATCATCTCGTGCACGAGCTGATCGTCGGCGATGTCGAAGCAAATCGCGATACCGGCCAGAACCCCGTTGATGTCGAAGATGTTGTCCCGAGTGCCGATGCCGTAGTCCCGGCCGATGAGGTCGATCAGTTCTGGGGCGAATGGTCGCCAGAAGGCCCGATCCGGCATGTATTCCGCAAAGGGAACCGGATGCACCTTGTCGTAGACGTCAACGGCACCACGGCCGGCCTCCCAGAGCAGGGAGCTGTTGTAATAGGTGTTTTCGGGCTTGGTGATGGTGCCGGTAATGAGCGGGACATTCATTTCGGTGCTGATGTAGTCGAGCACCTGCGCAGCGGCCGTTGACCGGGTCGGGTCGATGTCGCTCGCGTTTTCCGGCCAGACCACAAAATCAACCTTCTCGCCGATCAACGGCAGGGTGGCCGAGGTGTGGTCCTGCAAAATTTGGCCCGGCGAGTACTCGGCGAACAGTCCGGCATCCGCGTTACCCTGCACGGCGGCGAGGCGGGCCGTGCCGCTCTCGATGGTCGGCCAGGCCGGGACGACGAGGATCACGGCGACGGCGCCGACGCCAACGCCCGTACGCAGCGTTCGCGCCAGATCGGGTTCGCGGGCCAGTTGCACGGCGAGAGCGCTCAGCCAGACCATCATGAAGCTCAGCCCGGACATGCCCACCCAGGCCACGAGCGGTCCGAACGGACTCTCCGATTGCGACAGGGCAACTCGTCCCCAGGCGAAGCCGCCGTAAGGCCAGACAGCGCTGATCGCTTCGCGCGCCGTCCACAGGCCGGCGATGATCACCGGCACGACCCCGAGACGGGCCCAGACGCTCGGCCACACCCGGGGACCGTAGCGCAACACGACGGCAATGAAACCGAGTCCCACGGCAAAGAACAGGCTTTCCAGCCCTCCGAGCGCAAACCACGGAACGAGGCCGAGGTACAGCGTGATCCAGAAAATATGGGTCAACCAGAATGACAGTCCGGCGGTCAGTCCCACGAGCACTCCGGTGCCGAAGCTGCGACCGAGCAGGGCGACAAGCATCAGAGCTATACCGACCGGCGCGAGAAACCACCAGTCTCGATCCGGAAAACCGGCATCAAGAACCACTCCGGCACCGGCTGCGACGAGAACGGATGCCCACAGCGGCAGACTGAACGTGCGCTCACTCCCCCACATGGCTGGTTCAGGCTACCGAGGAATACGCGACGATGCCGCGACGGATCGCGTCCATGGCCGCCCGAGCGGTCGGCCCGACCTGCCCGTCGCCGGCACTGGAGAGTTGGTCGAGCAGGTCAATGGTCTGTTTGGTCCAGCGCACGAAATCCCCGGCCGCCATCTCCGCCTCGTAGAGCACGTCGCTCAGTGACGCGCCGCGAGCCCACTTCCACATTGCCAGGCTGAGGCCGACAGCGAGTGGGTTACTGCCGGGCAGTTGGTGGTCGCGTTCGAGGTCGTCGATGCGGCTCCACAGGTCCTCGGTTTCATCGAGGGCCGGTCGGAACGGTCCCTTGGGCAGGTAGCGGGCATCGATGAGCCCCTCTTCGCGGCGTGGTTCAAAGACGAGCGCGCACGCCATCGCGGCCAGGCTCGCAGCATCGAGGTCCTTCCACAGGCCTCGGCGCAGGGACTCGGCGACGAGCAGGTCCCGCTCGGCGTAGATGCGGCGCAGGATGCGTCCACTCTCGCTGAGCGCGATCGTGCCGCCCGCATCGGATTCGAGGTAGCCGTAGCCGAGAAGAACGTCGGTGACCCGGTCGAATACCCGGGCGATGGCTCCGGTGCGCTGGGAGATCTGCTGGTTGAGGGCATCCGTTTGGCGCTTGAGTTTGAACCAGCGTTCTGCCCACCGGGAGTGCGCCTCGCGGTCGGGACAGTGGTGGCAGCCGTGGGCGCGCATCTGTTTGCGCAGGCTGGCCACCTCACGCTGGCGTTTGTCACGCTCACCGCGCAGGGAATTGTCGGCTTTGGCGCCCTCACGTTCCAGCTCGGTGAGACGCCGCCGAATGGACGAATACTCCTCGAAATTGCCGAGGTGGCAGGTCATGCTGGTCTGGAAGCCTGCTAGGGACTCCTCGTGCTGACGCACCGAGCGGGCCAGGTCGACGACAGCGCGATCGGCCTGGAATTGGGCGAACGACGATTCCAACACGCCGCGCGTGCGCGCGACCCCGAACTGGTCGATGAGGTTGACGGCCATGTTGTAGGTCGGCTTGAAACTCGAATTCAGAGGATAGGTGCGCCGGGAGGCGAGCGAGGCCACGGCCTGTGGATCCAGTCCTTGTGCCCACTGAATCACGGAGTGGCCGAGGGTGTCGATTCCGCGGCGACCGGCACGACCGGTGAGCTGGGTGTACTCCCCCGGGGTGATCGGCACGCGAGCCTCCCCGTTGAACTTCTCCAGCTTGTCGAGAACGACCGTGCGGGCCGGCATGTTGATGCCGAGGGCAAGCGTCTCGGTGGCAAACACGGCCTTGACCAATTTCTTTTGAAACAGCTCCTCGACGACCTCCTTGAACGCCGGCAGCAGACCGGCGTGGTGGGCGGCGACACCGCGTTCGAGACCGTCGAGCCACTCGAAGTAGCCGAGCACGCCGAGATCTTCGTCGAGCAGGGTGCGGCATCGGTCGTCGACGATTTGGCGAATTTCGTCACGCTCGTGTTCTTGTGTCAGACGCACCCCGGAGCGGAGCACCTGCCGCACGGCCTGGTCACAGCCGACCCGGCTGAAGATGAAGAAAATGGCCGGTAGCAGATGTTTGCCGTCGAGCATGCGCACGATGTCGCCGCGATCCATTCTGCCGGCGTCGAACTGCGGGCGTTGCTTGTCGTGTCCCCGGTAGCCCCCGGAGGAGCCGCCCTGGCGGCCGGGACCGCGGCCGCGGCCGCCGGCCGAGCGCCCGCCGGCGTGCGCCAGACGAACGAGCTCGGGGTTCACCCGATGAGTGCCGATCAACCCGGTGGAATCGAACAGGTCAAGCATATTGTTCTTGACGAGCACATGCTGCTCGAGCGGGACCGGCCGTTCCTCAGATACAATCACGTCTGTTTCGCCGCGGACAGCCTGCAACCAATCTCCGAATTCTTCCGCGTTCGACACGGTGGCACTGAGCGACACCATGCGCACCGGCTGCGGCAAATGAATGATCACTTCTTCCCACACGGCCCCGCGAAAACGATCGGCGAGGTAGTGCACCTCGTCCATCACCACGAAGGCCAGGTCGGTAAGCAGATCCGAATCGGCGTACAGCATGTTGCGCAGCACCTCGGTCGTCATGACCACGATGCGTGCTTTCGGGTTGACATTGCTGTCTCCGGTGAGCAACCCGACCTGGTCCGCACCGTACTCACCGACGAATTCCTGAAATTTCTGATTGCTGAGCGCCTTCATTGGCGCGGTGTAGAACACTTTCGCTCTGGACTGCTGCATCGCCAGATAAATGGCAAATTCGGCCACGATGGTCTTGCCGGCTCCGGTTGGGGCTGCAACGAGCACACTATTGCCGGCTTCCAGGCAGGCACAGGCCTCCCGCTGAAACTGGTCGAGGTCGAATTTGAGCCTGCTCTCGAAAGCCAGCAGCTTCGGCTGGCTGGCCCGGATGCGCGCGGCCGAATACCGTTCGGCCGGTGATTGCGTGTGCGTCACGTGATCCTTCACAAATTGCTAGATCCGGGTCTCACTACTTCAGGGCGAGTTCTTTTTCGAAGGCGAGCGCTTTTCTGGCCGCTCGGCGGTCGTGCAGCCAGGCGATGCCGTAGGCGGCAAAGTACAACATGACCATGGGAACGGCCAACAGGAACATGGAAACCACGTCGGCCGCCGGGGTGGCGATTGCCGTGAAGAGCACGATGACCAAAATGGCGATCCGCCAGGACTTGATGATCGATGTAGCACTTATGACGCCAGCGAAGTTGAGCAGCACGATGAATACGGGCAGCACGAATGCAATACCGATCGCAACGACGAGCTTGAGCACGAAGTCAAAGTAGCCTTGCGCGTTGATGAACGCCGAATCCTCGGTGGGAGCGAAACTCGTCATGAGCTCGACCACGTGTGGCAATACGATCCAACCCGCCGCGCAGCCGGCCAGGAACAAGGGAATGGCCGTGAGAAGAAATCCAAACGTGTATTTCTTCTCGGTGCGGGTAAGTCCGGGAACCAGAAAGGCGAACACCTGATACAGCCACACCGGGCTCGAAACAATCAGGCCGACGTACAGCGAGATCTTCAGTTTGAGGTCGAAGGCGCTCGTGATGTCGGGGTAGTTGATCTGCGCGTTGCGATGCTGCGCATTGATGATGGCGTAAATCGGTTCGCGCAACTGATCCCAGACGAAATCGGAGAGGAACCAACCTGCAATGGCACCGATGAGAAGGCCGGCGGCGGCCAGATAGAGGCGCTTGCGCAGTTCGATCAGATGCTGACCCAGCGACATCTTTCCCGCTTCGGTCGCACTTCGTCGAGCGCGGACCGCCACGGGGCTAGGGCTTCGAGGCGGGATCGGCGGGGGCGGCCGACGTCGGGCCGGACGGCGTCGATGCGTCGTGACCCGTGCGCGTGGTCGGCTGGGCCGGGGCGTTGGGATCAGCGTCGACAGTGTCGCTCTTGATCTCGCTCTTGAAGATTTTCATTGACTGGCCGAGGCTGCGAGCGAGTCCGGGGAGCTTAGGCGCACCGAAGAGGAGCAGTACGACGACGAGGATGATCAGGAAGTGCCATCCGGTCAGGTTTTGCAGCATGACGGTGTGTCCTCTGGATTAGCGGGCGTTTGGAATAAGTTTACCCCGCATGATTCGCGCATCGCGACGCAGCTGGCGCCTGTGGGTGCGTTCTACTCGATGCTGCTCGACTTTACGGACCAACTCGGCCGAATCGGCGAACACGGCGGCGGTGAACGGAGCGGACCCGAGAGGCAGATCGAGATCCACCGAGGAGACCCGATCGCTGAGGGCTGCTACCGCGCTCAGGGTGCCGAGCGACTTGCGGTACAGCGCCACAGCGAACCAGCCGAGGACAGCGAGCAGAATTAATGCAAGCCCAGTCCAGATGAGTGCCCACGACCACCACGGCATCGGCTAGTCCATTTCCGTCTGGGACTGTTCGTCCGGGGCATACTGCGCAAGTCCGGCTGCGGCCCAGTCGAACACAACCTGGCGTGATTCGGCCGGTTCGAGCACGGTCACGATGCCGGCCAGGCCGGTGACGAGGCGTTTGAGCGCATGGGTATGGGCGACGCGCAGGGTCGTGCGGGTGCGAACCCCCGAGCCGACAGGCTCCGAACCTTCGGGCCGGTAGTCGGCCAGCAACGGCAGCGCCGCAGTCGCGAGCTCAAGTCGAACGTCGACGTCGTCGGAGGACGCCTGGAATAGGGTGTCGGGCAGCAGCAGGTCTGCCGGGTGCGTGCTGAGCGGCACGACGGTGACGCGCGGGTTGCTCATGCGGTCCAGACGGAAGGTTCGCACCGCCTCTCGAAGATGGCACCAGCCACGGAGATACCAGTCACTGTCGACGGATTCAATGCGCAGCGGGTCGACGAGGCGGTGCACCTGACTGCCGCGCGCATTGAGGTAGTCAAACTCGATTTGCATCCCGGTGATCAACGCCGCCTGCACGATGCCGCGGGTCGTGCCGGCATCGCGCTGCGCGACTGCGAGTTGGGTTGGCGGCGCCGATGCCCCCCTGGTCAGTTTGGCCATCAACGACGAGATGGCATCGGTGTCGGCGTTGTTGGGCAGAGCTGACAGGTACTGCAGGCCGGCGATGAGCGCCGCAGCCTCGCGGGCGGAGAACCGCGGTGAGTCGTCGATGGCGACCTGATGGGTGAGCACAATCCGATCGTTGGTTTCAAACTCGTCCCAGAGGATGTCAAACAAGTCGCCGTGCAGGTACTGGCGTGTTTCGCCTGGGATGCCGGACAGGGCGATGAGGCTGACCAAGGCGCGCACCCGCTCCGCTGACAGTCCAAAGTGCTCGGCCACCTCGGTGACGGTGACTCGCCCCTGATCGATGAGGTACGGAACGAGGGAGAGTAAGAGGGTGAGCTGGTCGCCAGCGACTCGGGGCTGGGTGGCGACTTTGGTCGTCTGCGCGTGTGGCGGGGTTGCCCGGCGAAGCGGCGTACGCCCCGGAGGGATGACCGGGAGGGCGCTGGCATGAGCGTCACGGGCAGCGACCAGTCGTTTCTGCACGGCGTCGCGCAGGGCGAGCGGACTCTGGATAAAAACTTCCGGGCCGAATCCAGCCAGTTCGTCAGCGAGGACGTTCAGGTCGGTGAAGTGCAGGGTGCGCTCGAGTTCCGTGGAAGGGCCAACCCGAGGTGCGGGGTGTTGCGCCGCCTGACGCGCACCGAGCCGCACGGCGGCGTCGGACCCTGGCACCACGACGATGCGGGCGATATTGCTGGTCCACAGGTCATCGAGCTCGGCGAGAGCTTGTGCGCTGTCGGTTGCATTGTGCGGTGCGCCAGCGCTGATCGGAGCGGGAATCGCGTTGGGTACCACCGCTACCGTGCCGGCGATGCGGGCCAGGAGGAAAGTGCGCGGTGCGTGAGCGACCTCATCCGTGGCGTACAGGTGCCAGCGGCCTTCGTGTTGCACGAGCGCGCGAGGTGCAACCACTCGACGGGCCGGGTTGGTCTCCCCCGGTTTGAGGTAAAGAAAGGCCACGACCTGCGCGCGGTCAAGAGCCTTGCTCAGGGGTTCGAAGCTCTGGTCTTTCGTGCGCAGCAGGGGTGCGTAGCCGAGGACCGGTTCGCTCGATTCGACACCGAGGGAGTTCAACTTCATCAGGGCCCGGCGGGATTCTCCGGACAGCGATCCTTCCCGCCAGACCGTGCCGGCGAGTTTCAGCAGGGAGACCTCGTCGGGCGTGAAGGTCACGTCGGCAGGCAGGTCGTAGAGACCCTTCGGAATGCGATAGCGCAGAAAATGGTTGCTGCCCGGATCATCTGGGGACTCAATTGTTTCGAGCGGAATACCCAATTCACGGATGTCGTCCTTGTCGCGTTCAAATTGACGCTCGAGGCTGTCGTTCAGGCCGGCGGACGAGTACCTCTGGCGGTAACCCTGCACGTTGGCGAGAATGTCGGCCTTGGTCAGGCCGGATTCCGTCGCCACCAGAGCCAGCACCAGACTGAATAAGCGCTCAGGAGCGGGGACCGATCGGGGTTTGGACGCACCCACGCCCGCGGCCGGTTCACGCTTCGGGTCAGGCTGGGCAGGCATCGCTATCACGCTGTGATCTTATCGCCCGAGCTGCCCGAGCGAGCCGGCCACCCGAGATGTGCGACGTGATCGGTGCCGGGCACCCGTGACCCGAGGGCGCGACCAGTGTCAGTTGATGCCCAAAATGTCGACCACGAAAATGAGGGTCGAGTCGGCCGGAATCGCGGCGGACGCTGCGCCGCCATAGCCCAGGCTGGGCGGAATGACCATGACGATCTGGGATCCGACTGTCTGACCGATGAGCGCCGTGGACATGCCGGCAATCACGCCCGGCTGGGTTGCGGATCCGACGGCGGCGACGAGCGGGACCGGCGATCCGTTGGCCCAGCTGGAGTCGAAGACGGTCTTCTCTTTCCACAGGATGCCGGAATAGTTCACCGTGACGGTCGAACCCTCCGTGACCTTCTCGCCGGCACCCTTCTTCAACACCCCGACTTCGAGCATGGTGGGAGCGTCGCCGTTTGGAATGACGACGCCCGGGACGCCGTTCTCATCGAGGACCACGGCCGGGAGGCCGTTCGCGACCGTCTGATCCACACCGTTAGCACGGGGCAGGAACGCCGTGACAACATCGGCGACGACGACGAGGGAATCCGTCGGTGCGACGCCAAACTGATCGTTGCCCGCTGCGCCGAAGGCGTCTTCGGGTGCCACGACGATCGCGACACGTTCGCCGACCTGCGCGCAGAGCAGACCATCGGTGAGGCCCTTGACGCCCGCGCCATTCAGCACAACCGGAATGAAATTCTTACCGTCGTAGGCAGCCTGCTGGATGACCTTGCCGGTCGTTCCGTTGTAAACGTTGAGTTCGACGTTGAGTTGCTGGCCTGCCACGGCCTGTGTGCCCGAACCGGAGATAATCTCGGTGCGCTGCGTTGACGTCGTCTTCAGCGGGGTCGGAAACGTCACGTCTGGCGCCGAGCCGAAGTTCCCGGAGGCGGACACCAGCTCGGAGGCCGCACCCGTGGTGACCGGCGCATCACACGACGCCTGGGATATGCCGGGGCTGGCGCACGCGGTCAATGCCGTCATCACGAGGCCGGCGGTGACGATCAGCGCGGATGCTTTGCGCACGAGTCCTTCTTTCGGTACGGGTTTGCTGCAGCACGGATCTGCTGCGCGGGTGTGAGGGGTGGTGCGGGTGCTCCGGGGGTCAGACGGCTGCGGTTTCGGCGCAGTACAACCGAAACGGGCCGGAAACCATCCTAACCGGCGTCGAGGTCTCGAGCCTTGGAAAGCTCGGCGCTGGTACCGGCGGCACGCACGCGCTTGCGCATGACCTTGGCGCTCACGTTACGTTCCCCGAGCGCTCCCGGGGTCCAGGCTTCGACATCGGCGTCGCTGAAGTCCGTTTTGGACGGACGTCGCTTCAGTTCGGGCAGGATCGTGCTGGGGGCCAGACGGCGGGCGGTGATCAGAAAGCCGGTGTGGCCGATCATGCGGTGGTCGGGCCGCACGGCGAGTCCCTCCACATGCCAGCCTCGGATCATCGTTTCGTTGGAATCCGGGTTGGTGTAAAACCCGGTGCCGCGGATGGCCTCGGCCACGCGGGAGAGTTGCGTCACCGTGGCGACATAGCAGAGCAGCACGCCCCCCGGCTTGAGAGCATCGGAGACGGCGCCGAGGCATTCCCACGGTGCCAGCATGTCAAGGACGACTCGGTCGACGCTCTGCGCCGGCATAGTTGCGGGTAGCGTCTCGGCGAGGTCGCCGAGGGTGATGGTCCAGTTCTGTGGATCGCTCCCGAGGAAGGTGGCGATATTGTCCCGGGCGACGTCGGCGAATTCCTCGCGACGTTCGAAGGATGCGAGGCGGCCGGCCGGTCCGATTGCGCGCAGTAGCCAGAGCGACAGCGCGCCCGATCCGACGCCGGCCTCCACGACCGTTGCGCCGGGGAAGATATCGGCCTGTCCCAGAATTTGGGCCGCATCCTTGGGATAGATGATGGCGGCACCGCGCGGCATGCTCATCACGAAGTCGACGAGAAGCGGCCGCAGCGCAAGGTGCTCGACGCCGACGTTATTAGTGACGACCGAGCCGTCGGGCTGCCCGATGATGTCGTCGTGTGCGAGGATGCCGCGGTGGGTGTGAAACGTCAGGCCTTCCTGCAGGGTGATGGTGTTCATCCGCCCCTTCGGCCCGGTGAGTTGCACCCGGTCGCCGATGCGAAATCGTCCACTATTTTGAATGACCTGGTTGTTGCTCATGCGAGTGGTGCGCTTTCGTTGCGGGCGAAGCCGGTGGGGGCGGGAGGACTAACGGGATCCGCTGAATCGGTTGGGTTCGAGAATTGATACAGCGCCGAAATATCGAGGAGGGTGCGCCCGACGAGCGTCGGCCAGCGGGTGTAGGACATACTCTCCGGTAGGTCGATCTGGTGGGGAACGGCGATGGTAATGGTCCCGGCGGCGACAGCGGAAGCGACGCCCGGAACGGAATCCTCAATCGCGATGCACAGCCGCGGATCGACACCTAGACGGTCGGCGGCAACCAGGTACGGATCGGGATGCGGCTTACTGTTGGCGACCATATCGCCGGCGATGACAACATCGAAGGCGGGAAAATCAATGAGGTCGATGATCTGGCGGGCCATGCGCTCCACCGACATGGTCACCAGTGCGGTTGGTACGCCGGCGGCTTTCAATGCCTGGAGGAGCTCGCGGGATCCGGGGCGCCAGGGAATCCCGTGTTCGGCCAGCTGCTCCTGCACGCGGTCGGTGAGGCGAGCCACGATGGCATTCGGGGTGAGCTCCACACCGCGGGATTGCAGAATCGCCGCGGAATTCCACAGTCCGGATCCGACCAGCAACATGCCGTCGTCCTGAGTCCAGACACCGCCGAACTCGGCCACGAGCTCGGTTTCGGCGCGCATCCAGTACGGTTCAGTGTCAACGATGGTGCCGTCCATATCCCACAGAACGGCGGCGGGCAGGGAGGCGGGCGCGGGGAGCGGCAGAGGAAAAACATTCACGGGGTTCAAGTGTAGGGCCACCGCCTATCCTTGACTGAGGCCCTCCACGCGGGAGGCTGCAGGAATTGAGGGCGTACACGGTGACTGACGGTAATGGGTTCCTGGGCGGACGGCTTCTCGTCGTCGCTTTCGAAGGCTGGAACGATGCCGGCGAGGCCGCGACGGGCGCGGTTCGCGCGCTCAAAGATTTGCTCGACGTGGAAATGATCACTGAGGTCGATCCGGAGTTGTACTTCGACTACCAATTCAACCGACCGACCGTATCGACCAACGAGGACGGCGTGCGCACCATCGGTTGGCCGGGCGCGATCATGTATGGGCCGACGACGCCCGGCGTTGTCACCGTTCCGCTGGCCGAAGATGCCGAGTTGCGGGTCAGCGGGACGAATGCGGGCAACATCTACCTGCTGATCGGCACGGAACCATCGCGGAGTTGGAAGAGCTTTGCCGCCGAGATTCTCGACGCGGCCCTCGCCGCCGACGTGAGCGGCGTGGTGTTCCTGGGCGCGATGCTCGCCGACGTTCCGCACACCCGTCCCATTTCCATCTTCGTGTCGAGCGACAACGCGCAGGTGCGCGCCGAACTGCAAATCGAACGCAGCAATTATGAAGGCCCGGTGGGGATTCTCAGCGTATTGTCGGATGCCGCCGAGACGATGGGAATTTCGACACTGTCGATCTGGGCATCCGTTCCCCACTATGTGCATAATGCACCGTCGCCCAAGGCGATGCTCGCGTTGATCGACAAGCTCGAGGAGGTCATCGACGTTGTGATCCCCCGGGGCGCGCTCGTGACGGAGGCGGCCGAATGGGAGACCGGTATCGATGTTCTGGCCGGTGAAGACGAGGAAATGGCCGCGTACATTGCCCAGCTCGAGCAAGCCCGCGACACCGTCGATTCGCCGGAGGCGAGCGGCGAGGCGATCGCCCAGGAATTCGAGAAATACCTGCGCAAGCGCGGAACCGACGGGCGAGAGGGACGCGCAGATGGGCGACCCGATGGCAGACCGGATGGCCCAGGCAGCAGGCCGGACGGGCCTCGGCACTAGACACCCTCTGTACTGGGGGGGCATCGGCACCAGGCAGGCAGCCGAACGACACGACACGACGCAACTCAACCGTGCGGCATCGCGCGTTACAAGGCGACGCCAAGCAGCGCGCTGATGGCACGATTTAGTAGTGCCGGGTCATCGAGTGGCCCCGCGGCAGCGGCATCGATGAGTTGCATGGCTTGAGGCGTGTCGAGGTCATGGCGAAGTGCCAGCCGCACAGATTGCACGATCGAGGCCGCTGTGCGGGTCGTACCTGCAATATTGGCAGTACCGAGGTTCGTCGCCCTCGATGTTCCAGTCACGACCGCGGTGCCGAAGGCCGCCGCCCACACGGACAGTCGCTCGACGGCTTCGTCTAGAAGAGCTGTCGTCCATTCCCAGTCGGTGCGGTAGTGGCGGGCGAGCAGGGCCAGTCGAATCGCGCGCGGGTCTACATTGTGGGCGCGTAGTCCCGAGACCAGAACCAGGTTGCCGAGCGACTTGCTCATCTTCTCGCCACGATAGGCGACCATGCCGGTGTGGCTGTAGACCCCGGCGAGCGGATGCCCTGACAGCGCTTGCGCGTGCCCGGCACTCATGTCGTGGTGCGGAAAGATCAGATCTGACCCACCCCCCTGCACGGTGAAGTCGGTGCCGAGTTCCTTGAGCGCGATGACCGAACACTCGATATGCCAGCCGGGTCGCCCGGCGCCGACTGCCGATTCCCACGCCGGTTCCCCCGCGCGCGCGGCCCTCCACAACAGCGGGTCGAGGCGGTCACGCTTGCCCGCGCGGTCGGGGTCTCCCCCGCGCTCGGCGAACAGGCGGAGCATACTGACGGGGTCGAGATTGCTCTCCTCGCCGAGCGTCCAGTCGGTACTGGCCTCCGCGGCACGAATATCGAAATACAGGTCAGCGGCGATCGTTCCGTCGGCGCCGCCAATGGCATCGTCCGTGGGCACTGGGTAGGCCAATCCCGCATCCCGGAGCAGCGCGACGGCAGCGGCGACCTCGTCGATAACCTCGGTCACGGCGACGAAGTCATTCGGCGGAATGATGCCGAGCGCCTCCATGTCGGCGCGAAATAGCTCAACCTGCGATTCGGCCAGGTCACGCCAGTCCACGCCGGTGGCGGTCGCCCGCTCGAGGAGCGGGTCGTCGATGTCCGTCACATTCTGGGCGTAGTGCACGCGAAAACCGGCGTCGATCCAGACGCGTTGCAGGGTGTCGAAGGCGAGATACGTGTTGGCGTGGCCGAGGTGGGTCGCGTCGTAGGGGGTGATGCCGCACACGTAGAGGCGAGCCGCATCGCGAGGCCGGGCCAGCACCAGGCTGTCGGTTTTCGTGTCATGGAGCCACGGTGCACTCGACTCGCCGGGGACAGAGACAATATCGGGTCGTTTCCATGCACGCATGGAGCAAGCCTAGCTTTGCTGGGGCACCTGCTTCGCGAGCCGCCTACGCGGAGATGACGTTTGTGCCGAGGAGCACGAACAGCACGATACCGAGGACGATGCGATAGATCACGAATGGCAGAAAACTGCGCTTGGAAATGTAATTCATGAAGAAGGCGATCACGCCGAGGGCTACGACGAAGGCGATGACCGTCGCCAGGAGCGTTTCGAGCGGTCCGAATATTTCAGGAGTACAGGTCGTTGCGCCGGCCACACACGGCTCGGCAATGGATTTGTACATTTGGTAAAAGCCGCTGCCGAGTACAGCGGGAATCGCCAGCAGGAAGGCATAGCGGGCGGCTGCGGCGCGCTCGTAGCCCAGGAACAACCCGGCAGTGATGGTGCCGCCCGACCGTGACACTCCGGGGATCAGCGCGAGCGCTTGTGCGAACCCGAAGATCGCGCCGTGGCCGACAGTGATGTCTTGTAGTTGGCGTCGTTTAGCGCCGACGCGGTCGGCAATACCGAGCAGGATGCCGAAGACGATGAGCATGGTGGCGGTGAGCCAGAGCGAGCGCAGCACGGTTTCGATCTGGTCCTGGAACAGCAGGCCGAGAATGATGATGGGCAGCGAACCCAGAATGATCAGCCAGCCCATGCGGGCATCCGGATCCTTCCGAGAGACCTGGCCGCTGAGCGATTTCGCCCACTGGCCGATGATGCGCACGATGTCGCGCCAGAAGAATATAACCACGGCCGCTTCGGTGCCAATCTGGGTGATGGCCGTGAACCGAGCCCCTGGGTCTTCACCGGTACCCAGAAACTGGCCAACGATGGCGATGTGAGCACTCGACGACACCGGAAGAAACTCGGTCAATCCCTGAACCAGGCCCAGAATGATCGCATTCAGATAGTCCACAGGCTTCGCTTTCTTGGAAAGAGCCCACACCAACCAGGGTCGAGCGCGGTGCTCACAGCGTCAATATTTTGATAGCAGATCAGTCAAAACCTGCCTGCCAAACACTAATGCGTCCAGCGGCACCCGTTCGTCCACTCCGTGGAACATTGCAGGAAAGTCCAAGTCATTCGGGAGTCGAAGGGGCGCAAAACCATAACCCTTGATCCCGAGAGTGCTGAGCGCTTTGTTGTCGGTTCCCGCCGACAACAGGTAGGGCAGAACCGGTGCGCCGGGGTCATGGCGCTCCAGTGTGCTCACAACGGCCTCGATCAGCGGTCCGCTGAATTCGGTCTCCAGACCGATGTCGCGGTGCATGGTCACGATCTCGATGTCGGAACCGACAAGCTGCTGAATCTGGGCGAGTACGAGGTCTTCCTCCCCCGGCAGTGAACGGATGTCGATGAGCGCTTCGGCCGTGTCGGGGATGACGTTGTGCTTGTACCCGGCGGTCAGGCCTGTCGGGTTGGCCGTTGTCCGCAGGCTGGCCTGGATGAAGCCAGAAGCGGTTCCGGTGGCCAGGGCGAGTTCGTCGGGGCCGACGCGCTGCGGATCAACGTCGAGAATGCGAGCAATCTCGCCCAGGAGCTGCTCGGTCGTGTCGGTCAGCCGAATCGGCCATTCGTGGCGGCCCAGTTTGGCCACGGCCTCGGCGAGCCGTGTGATGGCATTGGCCGGGTGCATGCGGGAGCCGTGCCCCGCGTCCCCGCGGGCGACGAGCTTGACCCAGATGAGCGCCTTCTCTCCGGTTTGCAGCAGATAGGCGCGTTTGCCGCCGAGCATGATCGAGTATCCGCCGACCTCGCTGATCGCTTCGGTCGCGCCGTCGAACAGGTGGGCGTGATCATTCACGAGAAAGTGCGAGCCGAGCACGCCTCCAGCCTCTTCGTCGGCGAAGAAGGCGATGACGAGGTCGCGTTGGGGCGCACCGTTGGCGCAGATCACGTCCTGCAGGGATGCCAGGATCATTGCGTCCATGTTTTTCATGTCGACCGCGCCACGGCCCCACAGCAGGCCGTCCTTGATGACGCCGGCGAAGGGGTCGACGCTCCAATTGGCCGCGTCAGCCGGCACGACATCGAGGTGACCGTGCACGACCAGGGCGTCCCGGGACGGACCGCGTCCCGTCACCCGCGCCACAACACTGGTCCGGCCCGGTTCGGAATCGAACAGCTCGGGCTTCAAGCCGAGGGCTCGCAGCTTCTCGGCAACGTACTCGGCCGCATCCGTTTCGCCGTTGGAACGGCCCCCACCATAGTTCGTGGTGTCAAACCGAATGAGATCACGCGCGATTTCGGCGGTCAGGTCGAGTTTCTGTGGGGCATCTGTGGGCGACGTACCCGCTGTATCAGCGGGACTAGCTGCCGTGGGCACGTTCGGGGAGGAAGCCATGATCAAACGCTACCCGTCGTCACGGGCACAGTGACACAACCGGGGTTCTAATCCATGCTAAGTTATTACCTCGGCAGCCGGTTCGTCCGGAGGCCTTCACCCAGTCCGGGTGGCGGAATTGGTAGACGCGCTGGCTTGAGGTGCCAGTGCCCGTTAAGGGCGTGTGGGTTCAATTCCCATCTCGGACACGGAGATTTCTTTCGGGAGATCAACGCGGACTGGTTGAGACAGTTCACAGGGCCGGATCCCAGGGATCCGGCCCTGTCTCGTTAATCCGATTGGATAGTGACGGCACCATTGGCCGGGTAATGATTTCAGGACAAAATATCCTTGGTCACGAACCTGCTGTAGGCCAAGGCACCGAAAACGGCCAGGTAGCAGAGCTGAACGATCGCGTTCTGGCCAAACGAGCCCAGATCGAGGGGCTGCCGCAGCAGGTCGGCAAATCCGAGCCAGTAATGGCTGAACAGCCACGGGTGTAGCCACGACAGTTGCGGAATGACGTCGAGGATCTGCGCTACTACCGACACCACGATTGTCGCCGCCATCGCCCCGACGGGAACATCGGTGAGCGTGGAGATGAAGAGCCCAATCATGGACAGGCCCAGCAGAGACACGGTGACATAGGCGGCCACCAGCAGTGAGCGTAACAGGGACTCGGTCACACTGATGGTGTCGCCAGACAGCAGGGTGACCGGGCCGACCGGGAAAAGGGCGGCGCCGATGAGCGCTCCGGACACCGTAAGAGTCAACGTTGCCACCAGGCAGAACAGGGCGGCACCGACGTACTTGACCAGCAGCAGCCGCACCCGGCCGGCTGGTGCCACCAGAAGGTAGCGTAGAGTACCGAGGCCGGCTTCCCCGGCAATGGTGTCTCCGGCGACCACACCGATGGTGAGTGGCAGAAACAGCGGGATGGCGACGACCATCGCGGTGAAGCCGACAAATAGACCGTTCTGTGTCACTCGGTCAAGAAATGGCGGGCCCTCCCCCGGCGCGAGCGTCGACGACGACAAACGCACCGCAACGGCGAGCAGGATCGGGATGAGCGCGACGGCGACCAGCATGGCCCAGGTACGTCGGCGGCGAAATAGCACCGAAATCTCGGAACCGAGCAGGTCCCATCCTCCTCCGCGGCGCGCGGGGTTCACGCTGCCCGGCACCGAGGGCAGAACTTCACTGGACGACATCAAAACCCTCCCCGGTCAGTGCGACGAAACGTTCTTCCAAGCTCGGCTCTTCGATGGCGAAACCGCGAATGCGCACCCCACCGGCCACGAGGGCCGTCACGATGGCCTCCGGCTGCCAGCGGGTGCTGATGAGCGGCGCGACGACGACCGGGTCAGCAGCATCGATCGCCCTGCGTGCCGGCTCCAGCCCGAGATGGGTGAGCACGCGCATGGCGCCTGCGGCGTCCGGTGTGCGCACGAGGACCCGGGTCTCACCGACCTGCCGCAGCGCGGCCAACGTGCCCTGGGCGACGATGCTACCGGCGCTCATCACGGCGGCGTGCGTGCACATCTGCTCGACCTCGGCGAGCAGATGGCTGGAGACGAACACGGTCGTTCCCTCGGCGGCCAGGGAGCGCACGAGGCTGCGCACCTCCCGGGTGCCCTGGGGGTCGAGGCCGTTCGTGGGCTCATCGAGTATGAGCAGCTCCCGCGGCAGCAGCAGGGCGTTGGCTAGGCCGAGTCGCTGCTTCATTCCGAGCGAATACGCGTGCACTTTCTTGTCGGCCGCATGGGAGAGGCCCACCCGCTCCAGGGCTAGCTGCACCCGTGCCCGGCGGGTACCGCTCGGTGCATGCCGATCAGCGGTGTCGAGCCGCCAGAGGTTCGCCAAACCTGAGAGAAAGGGATAGAACGCCGGGCCTTCGACGAGGGCACCCACGTGGGGCAGCACCTCATGCAGTCGGGTTGGCATGCTCTGGCCGAGTACGGCGATGGTGCCGCTCGTTGCCTGGGTGAGTGCCAGCAGCATGCGAATGCTCGTGGTCTTGCCCGAACCGTTTGGACCCAGAAAGCCAAAGACCGATCCGCGGGGAACCGCAAGGTCAATGCCGTTCACTGCGGTCTGCGTGCCAAACCGCTTCGTCAGACCCCGGGTCTCGATTGCGAGGTCGAGAGCCGGGGGTTGACCGGTCACAGTGTGGCGCGACGCACTGCGATAGAGATCACTCGGCGGCTGCCTGGAGCCTGGCGAGCGGAACAGCGCCGGCGAAAACGCGACCGTCGGTGGCCAAGAAGACCGTCACGAGGGACGTTGACAGGGCCCGACCGCCGCCGACAGCCGTGGTGACCTGTTCGACCATGAGGTTCTTGCTCAGTTCGGCTGGTACGGCGGCCGCGGGCACCTCGACGATGCTGGACCAACCGGTTCCCGTGACGACCGGAACCTCACCCGCTGCCGTGCTGCGGCCGCCCGCGTGATCAGCGGTAGCGCCGTCGGGCATCGCCGGAAGGGCTTGCTCCGTCACCGTGGCGCCGGCGGGCGGCACGAAGTCAAACAGGTCGGTGTTCGGAGCTGCGAAGTTGATGGCGGTAAAGCCAACCTGCAGAGCCGGCGCGCTCTGGCCCTCCGCAAGCACGGTCACCTGCAGGGGCAGGCCGGTCTCGGAGTCGACAGCGATAGAAACGGATGCGACGAGAGTGTCAGCCGTTTTCGGTTTCAGCACCAACTGGTACACGCTGCGCCCGGCAACCCGGGCGTCGGTCCCGACCGACACCGTCGTGCTCGGGTCGAGTTCGCTCAGGAAGCGTTCGGCGAGCTGGGAAGGCGTTGAAAGGTCAGTGGGCAGTTGCGATTCCAGCTCGGTGAATTTCGCTTGGGCGCTAGCGGCGAGATCGGTCGGAAGGCTCAGATGGTTCGCCGCGTTGCTGCTTGAGTCGAACAGCCAGACATCGCTGCCGTTATGCACGACGTCGCGTTCAGCCAGGCGGTCCTTGACCTGCACGCGGGACTGGTCCTGGCCGCCGATAAACACTCGAAACTCGTGGGAGCCACTGAGCAAGTCGAGTGCCGTGGTCAGCGCGCCGGTGGACGACACCGCGGTCGCGCCGTCGGTCGTGCCTTTCGGCGCACCTTCCGTCATGGATTTTTGCATGGATTCAGTCATACCCGGGCTGACGTCCAGTGGGGGGAGTCCGAGATCAGAGGATTGAACGACCGTTCCGGAGAAGGTCGACACGGTGCTGTCGTTCACCAGGAGGAGAACCTGCTCGGGTGTTTTGTCGGGCAGATCGACGGCGGCGCCGGCCTGAAGAGGCACGGCGATCACCGCGGCGACGACGACCGCCGGTACGAGGAAGGCGGGAAGCCATTTCACAGAATTATGAGACATGTTCAACGACCTCTTGCAGTCAGATTCATACTGTGATCGTACGCCCCCAGGGTGCTCGCCAGCTGCGAGATCAGTGTATTTTCAGGTACCGCAACGGTCGTCAGGCGGGTGCACTCTGGACTGTACCCTCGTCGGTGATGCCGATGAACTGGCTGCCGATGCCGTCGCACTCGGTGCGGCCGAAACCGGCGGCCGGCTCGGGCAGCTCGTCGAAGCCATGATTTGAGCAACTGATATAGGTGAACTTCGGCCACCACTTTTTCGGGCGGACGGCTTCGGTATAGCCACAGATCGTGCAGGTGAGCTGAACCCAGACGGGCTTCGTACCGGTGCGATTAGCGCGCGACTGCACCAGCCAGACCGGCGGTTCCGCCTCGAGTTTGGCGAGCTGTCCCTCGCTGAGGCGCGAGGGAATTCCGTGGCGTGCCGCCATTTCCAGCGGAATGTCCAGGCGTAGTGCTGCTTCTCGTCGCGTAATCATCTCAGACAACGATAGGCGTTTGCGTAGTTGGCCGTAGCCTCCGCTGGCCGTCACCGCCTGATTCGGCGCCGACCGTTATGGGACAATAGCGAAATGCCTACGCCTGTGTCCCCGCTCGGACTGCTCCTCGACGTTGACGGTCCGCTTGCCAGCCCGGTCACTCGCACTATTGCTACGCCAAGCATTCTGAGCGACCTGATCACCCTCGCGGCCGGACACGTGCCGATCGCCTTCATCACCGGACGGTCAGCCGACTTCATTCGCGAGCAGGTCGTTGCCCCGCTCGTGGCGGTCGGGCTTCCCGAGACCTTTCGCATGTACGGCGTCTGTGAGAAGGGCGCGGTGTGGTTTCCGATCGGGCCGGGCGGAATGGGTGAGGTGATGGTCGACCGGGCCGTCGCCCTGCCGACGGCTGTCATCGAGGAGGTGCGCAAGGTGGTCACGGAGTCGTTTGCGAACGAAATGTTCTTCGACGAGACCAAGCAGGCAATGATCTCGGTCGAGCAGCGCACCGACGTCAGCCATGAGGACTTTCTCGCCCGCCAACCCGAATTCAACGCCGCCGCATTCGCCATCCTGGTCAAACACGGGCTCGGCGTTCGCTTCGACGATCAGGAGGCTACCGATAGGTGGGGCGAGATTCCGTTTCGGTTGGATGCCACGATCATCTCGACCGATATTGAATCGGTCACGCTCGATAAGGACCATGCCGCGAAACGCGCGCTCGCCTACTTCGCGCAGAGCGGTCCGCTGCCCCGGCTGTGGCGTTCGGTGGGCGATTCCCGCAGCGACTACCGTATGGCTGACCACCTGCATGAAGCCGGCTACGACGTGTCTCATGTGGACGTGCGGCCGTCTGATGGAATTCTGGACCGACCGTACCCGGTCATCGTGATCGGCGACCAGATTCACGATGAGGCCGGGGCTACGTTCCTGCACTATTGGGTCGAGAAACTGGCGCTGCCCGACTGACCGTTTAGGTGTTGACGAAGCGGATGCCGTTCTGGAGGGTGCTGCGCAGCTCGAAGACCTTCTCGAAGCTGCCGCGTTCCATGCCGGCCAATCCGTCGCGCAGCACTCCGACGAGGCGTGACCGCGGGATGACGATGATCATCGGTCGCCGACCGCGTTTGGGCAGCGACACGGGGGCGTCGAGCGCCCGGTCGGGTAGTACGACGATGAGCGCGGTGAAGCGCACCTTGAAGGCCCGGGTGATCATTCGGGCGGCGTCGTCGAACTGGCGGATCGGTCGGTCCTCCTCGGGCAGCTCGTCGCCGACCAGCTCCCCGCGGAGCAGCTGAACCGGGCCGCCCCAGTCCTCGGAGAGAATGCCGAACAGTCCAGCCGGGCCGAGAACGATGTGGTCGATTTTGTCGGTCTGGCCGCCGGTGTCAACGTCATGCCAGGCGGTGAAACCGATGCCGAGGTTCGCCACGAGCTGGGCGGTGGCCTCTTCGGCGAAAGCCTTGGCGAGGCAGTGGCGCACGAGTCGCGGGGCGCTGCGGATGAGGGCGGGGGCGTACGGGTCGTCGATGACCGTACCGCGGCCGGCCCATTCGCGCACTAAATCGAGGTATCTCAGCCTCGCCTGGCCGCCAGGGTGACCGTGCATGCGGGTTTTCAGGCTGGATTTCGTGGCCGGGCCGCTGGCGGAGGGGGCGGCGTAGGCATCCCCTGGGGCAGTCTGCTCGGGGTTATCAAAGCGTCGATGATCGTAGGCGGCCCGACTTTCGGGGCTGCCAATGCGCTCCCAAGCGAGCTGCACGGCGTGAAATTCGGTCGCGGTGCCGCCGACATCAGGGTGGGTTTGGCGCAAGAGCAACCGGTAAGCGCGACGCAGCTCATCGTCGGTCGCGGTTGGACTCACGCCAAGAACCTCGTAGGGGGTGGATGCGGCCGGGCTGTCTTGCATCCTGGGCGGGACCTTTCCGTGTTCGGGTAATCGGTGCGAAATCGATTGGACATCAACATTACCGCGCGATTCTGTTACCGGGCCGACGGTTCCTGCTGCGGTTGACCGGACCATTGTGTGCCACGATCGGCCTGTGACCATTCCACTTGCACACCTGCACCGGTACAGCACCCGGCTCGTCGTCATGCTCGTGGTCGGGATAGTCGTGGGTGTGGCGGCAGGGCTACCGGGTGACTGGGCCCTCGCGGTGATCCTCGGTTGGGCGGCCGCCTGCGTGACCTACATCGGCTGGGTCTGGATCGTCATCGGCCGTCAGGATGCGGACTCGACGGCCAGTCACGCGATCCGCGAAGATCCGTCGCGGGGCGCCTCGGAATTTCTCATTCTTTTCGCCGGGCTTGCAAGCCTGGGTGCGATCGTCGTATTGCTGCTCGGCACCCCCGCGACCTCGGGGTCGCAGCGCGGGCTGCTGGCCGGGGTGGCCATTGCGAGCGTTGCCCTGTCCTGGGTTCTCGTGCACACCCTGTTCACTCTGCGCTACGCGTCGCTGTATTACAGCGACTCCCCTGGCGGCATCGATTTCAACCAGACCGAAGCGCCGCGGTACAGCGACTTTGCCTACCTGGCCTTCACAATCGGTATGACCTATCAGGTCTCAGACACGAGTATTCAAAATCACTCGCTGCGGATGACGACGCTGCGCCACGCGCTGCTGTCGTTTCCGTTCGGCTCGGTGATTTTGGCCACGCTCATCAACCTCGTGGCTGGGTTGTTGCACTAGCCGCCCGCCCGCGTGAAACGTGACGGGCGCTGGAGGGGCCTTGGGGCCGGCTGGTTCGGCTTAGTCGCGCACCAGGTGAAACGGGATCGCCATGGCGACGGACACGCACAGGATTCCGCCGATGAAAATCGGCGCCATCAGGGACGTGGCAGAGAAGGCCAGGCCGAACAGCCAGAAACCGAAGACGAAGATCGCAAACGCGACGATGAAGGCGACAATGTGCATGGGTGATCCTTTCACGGCAGCGCCCGCGGAATTTCGTCACGTCACTGCTTCGAGCGTACGTAGTTGATCGTACTGATTCGAGCGTACCGGTTAGGGCCGGGTGCATTTACATCGAATCGTTGTTGACCGGCTCGATCAGTTCTGGGCCGTTACCTGTTACCGGGGTGACCTCATAGAAGTTGAGTGACTCTACGACCTGGCGGGAGGCCACCACGGCTGAATCGACCAGTAGTTGGTCGCCCTCGGTCCGCGGATCCAGCCACTGGTCCCACCATTCCTCCGGCAGGGCGACTGGTGTGCGGTCGTGAATCCGCGCCAGCGGACCGACGGCGTCCGTTGTCAGAATGGTGGCGGACAGCACCCAGCGGGCCGGATCGTTATCGGCTGCGGCCGGATTCTTCCACCAGGAATACAAACCTGCGAAGGCGAGCGGCAGGCCATCGTCGGAGTGGATGAAGTACGGAGTCTTCACCGTGCCCTCGGTGTGCCACTCGAAGTAGCCTGTTGCCGGAACCAGGGCACGTCGTGACCGCACGGATGCCTTAAAGGTCGGTTTCTCGGCAACGGTTTCGGCCCGAGCGTTGAAGGTAGAGAATTTCGAGGTCGGTTCCGTCGCGAACGACGGGATCAATGACCAGCGGGCCGATTCCAGCCGGCGGACGGCCGGGTCGGTTCTCGCGGATTCGAGCACGATCGGAATCTGCTCGGTCGGCCGAATATTCCACGACGGTTCCGGCAGGTTTTCCCCCTCATGTTCGACATCGAACATGGCAGCCAGATCGGGCGCTGTATCGGTAATGATAAATCGACCACACATGCCTTTAGAATATCGGGTTGTGTTTCACCGTCGTATTTTCCGGTGCAGCAATGCGGTGGATGGGATTATGGGGCCCGCGTTCGCGACCTTAGGCTCTTGACCTACTGGCACGTGCGTTCGATAGTGATGGATGTCGAACGTGACAGCGGGAACTCATCGCCCTGCCGTTGGCGGGGCACTCTGGATGGCAGCACACTGCTGAGCACATCAGGCCACTGAGCTGTTGCACTCGCGTATTGACGGTCCGCATGCCAGTGACCTTTCGGTGTTGTTCGTCATGTTCGATGACGATGGCGACGGTTTTGCCGGCGCCGACCTCCCCGGTGATCACGCCGAGATGACGTTGGCTCCGCACCAATCGATGCGGGCGACCGCTTCCCACTGTGACGGGTGCGCGTGCAGGGCCTGCGACGGACCATCACGACTGAATGGCGTGCACGTGAAACCGTAATGGGTTTAAAGCAGGCGGACGATACGCATTCGAAGACGACCGTCCGGGCTGCAGCGGGTGTGGCCGCCAGTAGTGGCGGGGTGGGCATCGTGTCGAAGCTGATCGAGTGGACCTTCAGGGCCGCCTTGTGGCGAATCTCAGAAAAGAGCGGGTAATCGTCGATCGAGGACGCGTGTACCGCGCGGGCATCAGCGTCTTTGACAGCGTTGACGGCTTTGCTGTGAACGTGACGTTTGATCTCCAACAGCACCGCTTCGGCTGCGGGAACACCGTTGCCGGCGGAGACGGTCATCGGCCCGGCCAGATCGAACGGCGAGCCGTTGTTAACGTAAGAAAGTTCCGGGAACGCCGCGGGCTTGCAGGCCATCACCCACCCCGAGCTCGTTCGGATAGTCCGCTTCGAACCGGCCGCACACCTCCCCGTTCCCCGTCGGAATGTGCAGCGTGCCACAGTGACGCAGTAACACTGATTCCGACGACGCATCCCCGAGAGTGTCGGCCATGATGCGGCGGATCTGATCCGCTGTGCGCGCCGAGCGTTCCAGCTTCACCGTCGCCTCCAACTCGAGGATCTGCGCCGAAGTGAGCGCTCCCTGCGCGCGGGATTTCGGCTTGAGACCATAAAGCCCTCGCGGTGCCAAGCGCGAATTGGCCTGCTGCGGGGACTTCAAACCGCGGAACCAATGGATTCTCTGACGCTGGCAGGGCTGGCTGCTGATGACCATAATGATGCCGACGCACTCTGACATCGACCCTGCCATCCTCTGCCTCACAACGCCCGTCGCGCTCCGCAGTGTCATCAACGCCGCAATGTCATCAACTCCGCAGTGTCATCAACGCCGCAGTGTCATCAACGCCGCAGTGTCATCAACTCCGCAGTGTCATCAACTCAGTACCATCAACGATCGAGGAAGAACCAACACCCGATCCGGCACACGCGGGACCGGCTCGGGCAGGAGAACGGCCGTTGTATCGAAGGCGGGGTGTGCTCACCCACCGCCAGCGCCCCACCACCGCGAATGGAGTGACATTCATCAATCTGGATGACGAGACCGGAACGCTCGACGTCATCGCGGGATCGGTGTCTGGAATCGCTTCCGGCGCATCGCCCGCGAATCCCCGGCTCTCATCGTGCGCGGCGTGCCCGAACGCTCGCCGGAAGAAGTGATCAACGCGGTGGTCTATAAATTTGATCCACGCACCGTGGTCGTGCAGACCATGTCGCAGGACTTCCGCTAGCGTCAATGCAATGGACGATCGATACAGTGCAGACGTGCTCTCCCCCGGTTGGCGTGAGGCCGGCCGCATTACGATTCCGACGCAGGAAGCCACTCGTGACCTGGTCGTCGAAGAAGTCGCCACCGGATTTTGCGGTGCCGTCCTACGAGTGGAAAAAAAAATCGTCACGCTGGAAGATCGGCACGGCACGCTGCGACTGTTTCCGCTCGGCTCCGGTTTTCTGATCGACGGCCGTCCCGTCACCCTGGTTGCTCCGACGATGGCTGCGGCACTGGGGCGGACGCGCACGGCCTCGGGGTCGACAGCCGTACCCAACGCACCCGCTCGTGTCGCCCGCGCCAGCCGCATTTTTGTCGAGGGACGGCACGATGCCGAACTGGTTGAAAAGGTTTGGGGCGCCGACCTGCGTATCGAGGGCGTCGTTGTGGAATACATCGAAGGAGTCGACAACCTCGACGAAATGCTCCGCGAATTTCGTCCGGGTACGGGACGCAGGGTGGGGGTACTGGTAGACCACCTCGTCCCCGGATCCAAGGAGAGCCGCATTGCCGACGCCGTGGCACTCGGGCCGTTCGCAGCGAACGTGCTCGTCGTTGGGCATCCGTTCATCGACGTCTGGCAATCGGTGAAGCCTGCCCGGGTGGGCCTCACTGCCTGGCCCCAGATACCGCGGAGTATTGAATGGAAGCACGGCATCTGCGACGCGCTCGGCTGGCCGCACGATGAGCAGGCTGACATCGCCCGGGCGTGGCAGCGCATTCTTGGGCAGGTGCGCACGTTTGCGGATCTCGAACCGCAACTTCTGGGACGAGTGGAACACCTGATCGACTTCGTGACAGCCGAATAACTCATTTACATCAGCTCTCGAAAATTTCATGGAGCGCGAAGTGGGCAGTGGTAGACCCGGAGTTCACCTATTTTTTTCCAGCAAACGTAACGCTTTCGTGTCAAAAAGGTCGGGAATTCCTAAACAATCCAGACTTGTGGGCTAGTGTTGGATACGAAGTTGTAGTGCTTGCACGTCTTAAACGTACTGATTGTGATTCATCTGGATCGCAGCTGGTGCGCCACATTCCTTTCGGAAGCGGACGACGAATACCGCGACGAACGGTCCCGACAGTCGGGGCCGATCTAACACTCCTGGAGGAGTTTTACAAATGGCAACAGGTACCGTGAAATGGTTCAACGCTGAAAAGGGCTTCGGCTTTATCGCACCCGACGACGGAAGCGCCGATGTTTTCGCGCACTACTCCGCGATCGCGTCGAATGGCTACAAGTCCCTCGATGAGAACCAGAAGGTCGAGTTCGAGGTAACCCAGGGCCCCAAGGGTCCTCAGGCCGAGAACATCCGCGCCCTCTAAATAGAGCTTGCGAAGAACGCCTCCCGCTTCGGCGGGAGGCGTTCTTGTTTAAACCATCGACACCAACCGACTGTTGGCCCGGCCGATGCCGACCTACTTCACCAGATCTTGCCACCCGTCACCGTCGACGTACTCAAAGATCAGATTCGTCTCGGTGTGGGCGACGGCGGGATGCTCCGCGAGGTGTTCCAGCACAAAATCACGCAGATGAGACGCATCCGCTGCGGCCACGTGCAACAGGTAGTCGTCAGCACCGGCGGTGTGGAACAGTCCGATCACGCCGGGCCAGTGCGGGGCAGCATTACGGAAGTCGTCGATCTGCACCCGAGCGTGCTTGGCCAGACGCACCGATATGAGCGCCTGCAGGCTTGCGCCGAGCGCGGCCAGGTCGATATTGGCGCGGTAGCCACGAATGTGGCCGAGCTGCTGAAGCCGGCGCAGGCGCAGGGACACGGTGGACTCGGCGACGCCGATTTCGCTCGCCAGGGCTGCCCCCGAGGCCCGGGCATTGACCGACAGGGCGCGCAGCAGGGCGCGGTCAACCCGGTCAAGTTCCGGCTTCTTCGATTCCATCAAGTGGCTCCCTCGTTACCAAGGAGTTTATGCGATTCGATGAGATGTTTCGCAAGGGTCTGCAGTGTCACTTGCGCGCAAGCACAGAATCTGTTTCTGTGGGGGCATGCTGCCACCGTTGTCACATATTGAAACCCTTGCCGTGCATGCCGGAATGGACGGCCTCACCGAGGCCGGCGTTCACGTTCCCGGTATCGACCTATCGACCACTAATCCGCTGCGCGGCGTCGAATCGGGTGGTGAGGCGTACGAGAATCTCGCGACCGGAGGAACCCCGAACCCCGGGGATTCCGCGGTCTATCAACGCCTGTGGCAGCCCGGAGTCGCCCGCTTCGAAAGTGCACTCGCGGCGTTGGAGCAGGCCGAGGGAACGGTGGCCTTCGCCACCGGGATGGCCGCCCTCACCGCAACGTTGATCGCGACGGTCACCGCCGGCAAACCCCATATCGCGGCCCTGCGCCCCTTGTACGGCGGAACCGATCATGTCCTGGCGAGCGGGCTACTCGGCACGACGGTGACCTGGACCGATCTCGCCGGCCTGACTGCGGCCATCCGCTCGGATACCGGCCTGGTCATTCTGGAAACGCCCGCCAACCCGACCCTCGAGCTGACGGACATTCGGGCGGTGGTGCACGCCGCCGGCGACGTTCCGGTGTTGGTGGACAACACATTCGCGACCCCGGTCCTCCAGCAACCGCTGCAATCGGGCGCCACGCTGGTGCTGCACAGCGCGACCAAGTTTCTCGGCGGGCACGGCGACGCCATGGGCGGAACTGTCTCCGGCCCCAAGGAGTGGATGGTGCGCCTGCGCCAGGTGCGCGCTCTCACCGGTGGCTTGCTGACGCCGTTCAGTGCCTACTTGCTGCATCGTGGTTTGCGCACGCTGCCGGTGCGGGTGCGGGCTCAACAGGAGACAGCCGGTGAGGTGGCGAGGCGGTTGGCTGGCCACCCCGCGCTGGTTCGAGTGCTCTACCCCGGTCTGCCCGGCCAAGACCCCCAGGGGTTGATCGGGCGCCAGTGTTCCGGAGCCGGGTCGCTCCTGGCACTGGATTTCGGCAGCTATGCGGCGGCCCTGCGATTCACCGAAACGCTTCGCCTGATCACCCATGCTGTGTCTCTCGGCGGGGTCGATTCGCTCGTGCAGCATCCGGCCTCGCTCACGCACCGGCCGGTCGCTGCCGACGCACGCCCGGCCGCCGGCATCGTGCGCATCTCCATCGGGCTGGAACACATCGATGACCTCATGGACGACATTCTGACCGCCCTGCTGGTCGCCCGTGTGCCGGTGGGAGCCGGGACCCCTGGCTGGTCGGCGCAGTCACCGAACTAACTGCGGCCGAGACGGCGCCGGAGCAGGTCGATGCGCATCTGCAGCTGGGTGACGCTGGCCTGGGCGACGGCCGGGCCGCCGCACAGCCGACGCAGTTCGGCGTGGATCATGCCGTGTGGTTCGTTTGCGAGTTTCGACCACATACCCACGAGGCTGGACAGCAGTGTGCGCTGTTCCTTGAGCGTGCGGTAGAGCGGCGGCGGATCGAGCGGGGCGATTTCACCGGTCACCGGATCTTTTCGCTTGTCGGTGGAACGCTTGGACTGCCGAGATTGGCGTTGCCGCAGCAGCTCCGAGACCTGTTCCGGCTCGAGCAGGCCCGGGATGCCGATGAAATCGAATTCCTCATCGGTGCCCGGCTCGGCGAGCTCGCCGAATTCGTCACCGTCGAACATGACCATGTCGAAGGTCGCCTGGGATTCGAGGGCCTGCCAGGTGAAATCGTCTTGGCCCAGGTCGTCGGAGGCTTTGTCTTCTTTGTTGGCCGCGGCGACCATGGCGTCTTCAGGGTTGAACATGCCGTCGTCGCCGTCGTCACGGTTGCTGCGGTCGAGGGCGTGGTCACGTTCCAGTTCGAGCGCGTTGGCGAGGCTGAGCAGCCCGGGAACGTTCGGCAGAAAAATGGATGCCGTCTCACCACGCCGGCGGGCCCGCACGAACCGGCCGATCGCCTGGGCGAAGTAGAGCGGGGTGGCCGCGCTCGTCGCGTACACGCCGACGGCCAGGCGCGGTACATCAACCCCCTCGGACACCATGCGCACGGCGACCATCCAACGACGGGTGTTCTTGGAGAACTCGTCGATGCGATCGCTCGCCTCTTTCTCATCGGACAGCACGATGGTGACCGGCTCACCACAGATGTCCTCCAGAATGACAGCGTAGGCGCGTGCAGTGGTCTGGTCGGTGGCAATGACGAGACCACCGGCATCCGGAATGCCGTGCCGCACCTCGGTCAGCCGGGAATTCGCGGCGCGCAGCACGGCGGGAATCCACTGCCCGCTCGGTTCGAGTGCGGTGCGCCAGGCCTGGCTCGTGATGTCCTTGGTGTTACCCTCGCCGAGCTTGGCTTCCATCTCGTCACCGGCCCGGGTTCGCCACTTCATATGCCCGGCGTACACCATGAACATCACCGGGCGCACGACGCCGTCAGAGAGGGCGCGGCCGTAACCGTAGGCATAGTCGCTCTGGGACATGCGGATGCCATGTTTGTCGGGCAGATAGCTGACAAACGGAATCGGCGAGGTGTCGGAGCGGAACGGGGTACCGGTCAGTGACAGCCGACGGGTGGCCGGTCCGAAGGCCTCGCGAATCGCGTCGCCCCAACTCAGGGCGTCTCCCCCGTGGTGAATCTCATCGAGAATGACGAGGGTGCGGCTCGACTCGGTGAGCTGCTTGTGCAGCGCAGCGCGAGCGGCCACCTGAGCGTAGGTGACGACGATCCCGTGATAGTGGCTGCCGTAGCTACGGTCGGCATTCTTGAACATCGGATCGAGACGGATGCCCGCGCGTGCTGCCGCATCCGCCCACTGGTTCTTGAGATGCTCGGTGGGGGCCACGACGGTGATGCGGTCGATGGTGCGACGAGAACGCAGTTCGGCGGCGAGGCGCAGGGCGAAGGTGGTCTTGCCGGCGCCGGGGGTGGCCGCGGCCAGAAAGTCGCGTGGCTCGTGCACAAAATAGGCTTCTAGCGCCTCGGCCTGCCAGGCGCGCAGCTTACCGGCGGTACCCCAGGCCGCACGTTCGGGGAAGGACGGCGACAGGTGTTCGGCTGCACGTGTTCCCTGTGCGGGACCGAAAACCGATGGAGTATTCACTTCTGCTAAATCTACCAAAGCCCATCGGCCTTCGCGTGCGTCACTGGGTTCGACCAGGGAGGGGTGTTCCGACAGAATGGTTTGATGACAAAGCAACAGCATCCATGGTCGCGCTATGTCGCGCTCGGTGATTCGTTTACCGAGGGCATCGGCGATCCTGAGGAGCAGAGCCCCGGCGGACACCGGGGCTGGGCTGATCGAGTCGCCGAAATCTTGAGTGACGGCACCGAGGATTTTGCCTATGCCAACCTTGCCGTGCGAGGCAAACTCATTCGGCAGATTGCCGAGGAACAGATTGCGCCGGCCTTGGCCTTGCGCCCGGATCTCATCACCATCTCGGCCGGCGGCAATGACGTGATTCGCCCCGGTACCGACCCGGATTTCATTGCGAGCCGCTGTGAGGAAGCAATTTCCCGGTTGAGCCAGGACGGTGCCACGATCGTCTTGTTCACCGGTGCCGACGTGGGCTTCTCCCCCGTTTTTCGCAGCATTCGCGGCAAGGTCGCGATCTACAACGAGAACTTGCGGGCCATCGCCACGAACTACGACTGCATCGTGGCCGATATGTGGCAGCTGACCGAGATCCAGGACCCGCGCATGTGGGCCCCGGACCGACTGCACCTGAACGCGCTCGGCCACCATACGGTAGCGCGCATGGTGCTGGCGACCCTCAATGTGAAGAATTCTCTCGAACCGAGCGCACCCGAGCCGATGCCCGGCACCAGCTGGCGTCAGGCTCGCACCGAAGACTTCGCTTGGGCGCGGGAATACCTCGTACCCTGGGTGCTGCGGCGGGTGCGTCACCAGTCGTCCGGCGACCACGTACTGCCCAAACGCCCCGACGCCGGCCCTTTCGCCCTGCCGCCGGTCTGAGCGGGTGCGCCGGTTGAGAGCGCGGTCAGCCTGCGGCGAGTTCGCCGGGGTGCCCCATGCGCCAGGCCGGGCCCGGATCGGTGAGGCTGTGCTTCAGTTCGAGCGGCACCGTCACGGTTGTGGGAGTTGCTGCGCCGATCGTGAAGGACACCGTGCCCACCTCGTCGCCGGCGCGGCCGAGCTGTACCTCGGCCGCCATCGCGGCGCCGGTGATCGGTGAGTCCGACCAGACCAGAACGGATGCCGCCCGTTCGGCGACAATGTCGCTCACGTCACCCCACTGGGTCGTGTAACTGCCGAACACAGCACCTTCCTCGGCCAGGACGACGTCGTGGAAGCCGGGCTGCACGCTCTTGATCAGCGCGGAGATCGCAGAATTGAGTTCGGAGTGCGTAGCGCCGCCGAGTACAACGCCAACGAGGGTGACCGTGCTGGTGCCGACCGTGAAATCGGTCGAAAACAACAGACAGGCACCGGCGACATCCGTTGTGCCCGTCTTGATGCCGTCAACACCATCTCGGCCGAGCAACTTGTTCGTGTTGGTGATGGAGCCGATCAGAGGCAGGACCGCGGACGGTAAGGCCACGATTTCGGCCAGGGCCGGGTGACCGACCACGAGTTTGCCGATCTCGACGAGATCGGCTGGGCTGCTCACGCTCAGCGTTGATAGGCCGCTGGTGTCGGCGACGCTGGTCTGGGTCAGGGCGTTGTCGGCTAGCCAGGTTGTCGCGGCCGCCAGATAGTTGTCCACAGATCCGTACGCCCATACCGCGAGGGACGCCGCATAGTTGTTCGCCGAGGGCAGCAGCATTGCCTCAAAGGCCTGACGCTGAGTGAGCACCATTCCGGACACGACGGGAGCCACCGAACCGTTTTCGGCGATCACGTCGTAGTAGATATCCACGTCGGCGGCGGTGAAGGTGATGTCAGGCCCGGTTTCACCGGCGCCGATCGGCTTCGCATCGAGGATGACGAGGGCGGTGATCATTTTGGTGATGCTCGCGATCGGCACCGTGTCCTGCTGGCCGCTCGAGGCCAGGACACCGGGAAAACCGACCGCGCCGAACGCGCTCTCGCCGAAGGCCGGCCAAGTCGGTGCGGCGACCGGCTGGGTCAGAGCGACCGGCTGCACGAGGGCTGCGGCGCTCGCCGGCACAGGGGCCAGGTTGGTGGCGCCGACATAACCCACTCCGCCCACCACCACGAGAAGGACACTGACGACGGCGAGTCGCCGCCGTCGGAGAAGAACGCGCCGGGAAGGGGACATTCGTTCAGCCTAACTTCTTCGAAGTGTGAAACCGGCCCGTCGGCCCCGGGTATTCACGAACGCACGCGCAGGGCGTACAGCGCGACCGCGCTCGCGGAGGCGACGTTGAGCGAGTCGACGCCGTGCAGCATCGGAATCGTCACGACCGTGTCCGCGGCGGCGAGAGCGTGCTGGCTGAGACCGTCGCCTTCGGCGCCGAGGATGATGGCGAGCCGTTCCGGCGCCGCCTCGGCGAACACGTCGAGGGAGACCGCGGAGTCGGCCAGAGCCAGGGCGGCCAGGTGAAAGCCGGCGGCGTGCAGCAGCGGGGTGGCCACGCTCCACTCCGGCAGCCGAGTCCACGGCACCTGCAGCACGGTGCCCATGCTCACGCGGACACTGCGCCGGTAGAGTGGGTCGGCACATCGCGGTGTGATCAGCACGGCGTCCGCGCCGAGCCCGGCGACGGAGCGAAAGATGGCACCGACATTGGTATGGTCAACGATATCTTCGAGGATGACAATGCGGCGGGCACGCGTCAGCAGCGCCTCCACCGGTTCGAGCGCCGGGCGGTGCATGGCGGCGAGGGCGCCGCGGTGAAGGTGGTAGCCGGTGAGCTGCTCCAGCACGCCAGCATCACCGACGTAGACCGGAACGTCGGGCCAGTCGGCCAGCAACCGTTCGGCGTCGGCCATCCACTGTTCCTGAATGAGCAACGACCGGGGCCGATGCCCGGCGTTCAGCGCCCGGGCGATCACCTTGGGTGACTCGGCGATATACAGGCCACCTGCCGGTTCCAGGACCCGTCGGAGGGCGACATCGGTCAAACTTGAATAGTCGGCGAGACCCGCACTGGACAGGTCGGTAATGCGGGTGATCTGCACGAAAAAGTGCCTTTCGGGACGAGTGATTAAGCGCAAGCCTGACAGGTGGGTAGTCAAACAGGAAAACAGACGAGTTTAGAATCAGGGGACGGGCATCCTTTTCTGCTCGCCCTGCCGAAAGGAGCGCCGATGACAGCCGACGCGGCTCTGCCCAGCGACACGTCGTTGGTCGACGCGCTCGAGCCGGCTGACGCTCCCGATGCCGCCGCCGTGCTCGACTCGGCGGTCGCCCTCGATTCCGAGCGGGCAGTGGATGCTGTCGCCACGTTGCTGCGCGGCAAACGTGCCGCCGTGCTCACCGGCGCTGGCCTCAGCACCGATTCTGGCATCCCCGACTATCGCGGAGAGGGCGCGCCGAAGCGCACCCCGATGACCTTTCAGACCTTTGTCGCCGACGAACGGTCACGCAAACGCTATTGGGCCGGCAGTCACCTGGGCTGGCCTGTGTTCCGCCAGGCTGAACCCAACCTCGGGCACCGGTCGCTCGCACAGTTGGAGAGCGCCGGCGCCATTGCCGGTGTCATCACCCAGAACGTCGACGGCCTGCACACCCGCGCTGGCTCCCGCCACGTGGTCGAGCTGCATGGTTCCCTCGACCGGGTCATCTGCCTGGCCTGTGGTCAGGCCTTCGGCCGGGACAGCATCGCTACGCGGCTCGAAACGGACAACCCGGTGCTCCGCGACCCGAAGAATATTCGCATCGCTCCCGACGGCGACGCCGACGTGGGAAATATCGATGACTTCGTGGTTCCGGAGTGCACGGTCTGCGGCGGCATGCTCAAGCCCAACGTCGTGTTTTTCGGGGAGCTGGTGCCAACGGAGACCTTTCTCGAAGCATCCGCTGTGATTCAGAGCGCCGAGGCCCTCATCGTGGCCGGATCGTCGCTGGCGGTGAATTCCGGCATCCGTCTGGTGGAACAGGCTCGCCGCCGCAAGCTGCCGATCATCGTCATCAACCGCGGCGTGACCAAGGGTGACGGGCGGGCGCTGCACAAACTCGAAGCCGGCACATCCGAAACCTTCGCCGCACTGGCCTACCGGCTGCTGGGCTGAACTCGCGTGTTCGCCGACGCACACAGGGATGTCGAGGATGAATCAGCCACGACGACGTTTTGCATCGTGCGTCACGGTCAGACCGACTGGAACCTCTACCAACGGATTCAGGGCAGTACGGATATTCCGCTGAACGCGACCGGGAGAGCGGAGGCTGCCGCCGCTGCGAAGCGACTGCAGAGCAGACGCTGGGATGCCATTGTGTCCAGTCCGCTGGCGCGCGCGGCGGAGTCAGCCCGCATCATCGCGGCAGAACTCGGTCTGAACGACCCGCAGATTGTTCCGGCACTCACCGAACGCCACCATGGCGCCATCGAAGGACTCACCTTCGCCGAGCGGCAACACCGATTTCCGGACGGCATGGCTGTTCCGGGGTTGGAAACCCGGCGTGATGTCGTCGATCGGGTTCTGGCCGCCCTGTCGAGCCTGGCGATTGGGCGAGCCGGCCAGTGCGTATTGGTGCTCAGTCATGGCGGCATCATTGGTACGCTTCTTCGCCACGCGACCGCGGGCGAGCGGCCACGACACGGCGAATCCATTGCCAACGGATCCGTGCACGATTTTCGGTGGGAGAATGATCAACTGCTGCTGACCCACTTCGACGCGACGCCGCGCACGCCGGACGATCGCGGCGATACCGCCGCGTCGCCCGTGCGGTGAGGCCCGCCGTCTGATCTCCACCAATCCTTCTATCCGGCACGAATCAATCGCGATAGAGCGAGCGTTCGGTCGGACTGCCGCGAGGCCTCGCGCCGCGGCGCGGGGGTTGCGCCGCTGCGCGGGAGTTGTGGCCCGGCCACAGATCGCACGCCACGCGTCGCGCGGGACCTGCGCCGCTGCGCCCGAGTTGCGCCTCCCGCGCAGTGGCGCAACTCCCACGCGCCGTGAAATGCTCTCCAGGAGGGCCGTCGAGGCCTTCAATCCAGGGCGCTTGGACGGGATCGACGGCGCGCACCGGGCTACACGGTGCGCTCGGTTCCCTCCAACACTCCGAGCAGCGTGCGGGCCGACGCCGCCCAGGTGAATCGGGCGGCCTGATCGATCGACTGGGCGGACCGGGCTTCCCACTCCCCCTGGTACGCAAGGCGTCGAACGGTCGAAACAATGGCAGCAGCGCTGTGCGGGTCGAAGTACAGCGCCGCGTCTCCGCCGATTTCACGAAAGATCGGAATATCGCTGACCACGACGGGGATGCCGATGCTCATCGCCTCGACCAGGGGAATTCCGAAGCCCTCATCGAGTGAGGCGGTCACGAGCGCGGTCGCCGTGCGCAACACGCGATGGTACTCCTCATCGGTCACCCCGTCGTGAAAGACGAGCCGGGCCTGCGGTGCCAGACGGGCCAACCGGGCCCGTTCGGTCGCCGACACCCGGCTGAGCAGGTGCAGCTCGTATTCCGGCAGATCGGCCAGGGCCAGCACGAGCGTGTCGAGGTTCTTGTACGGCATGAAGGAACCCATGTAGATCAACCGTGTGGTTTCCGGAATGCTCCGGTGGCTGGGTCTGCCCGGAACGGTATCGGCGGCGTTCGGCACCACGGTGACCGGGCGCCGGGTGAGATGGTGATCAGCGATCAGCGAACGTGTGGTCTCGGATACCGTCACGATGCCGTCGGCGCCGTTCAGCAGCATCCGCTGTGGCCACCACGACAGGTGGTAGGCGCGCCAGACCAGCCGGATAAACAGGGAGAGATCACGTGGCGGTGTGCGGTTGCGGTAGTAGATAAGGTCGTGCACGGTCAGGTATAACCGGTATTTGCGGCCCCAGGAGCCCATCGTCTGCATCGGGCTGAACACCACGTCGGGCTTCAGCCGGTTGACCGACAGGGCGACCAGCGGTTCGAGCAGGCTGGTCGGGGCCCGCACGAGCTGCCAGGGCAGGGCCGGCAACATCGCGAGCTGACGATGGTCGCTGATCAGCATGGTGAGCGGATGCAGGCGGCCCAGTTCGGTGACCAACCCCGCCGTGTAACGGCTGATGCCGTCGTGCTGATCGAGGCGCACATAGCGGCAGTCGATGACAATTCTCATAGCGGTCGCTCCTCGGCAAGAAATTCCCGAATGAACACGGCGGCCGGTTTCGGCTTTTCGTAGTGGATGAGGTGGCCGACGTTCTCGATGACCCGCAACGTCGCGTTCGGAAACAGCGTCTGCAACCGATACTGGGCGGACAGCGGCGTGATGTCGTCTTTGTCGGCCGCGATCAGAAGTGTTGGCTGCCGGATGCGCGCGGCGAACTCGCTCACGTCATGGCTGACCGAGGCGGTGAACGCGGCCATCACGACCTGACGGTTGGCGAAGGCACTGAAGTAGCGGTCGTGCTGATTGTGAATCCAGCGCCGCAGGGCACTCTCCCGCGTCTTGGCCATGCTCACGCTCATCATGCGCACGATGGCACGGTTCTGCAACAGTGCGTAGCCCCAGCGCTCCGGCAGGGTCGCAGCGACCCAATAGTAAAACACCGCCAGTCGGGTCAGCACACCACGCGGCCCGGACAGGGCCGGCGCGGCGATCGGATTGATCAGGATGACATCGTCGGCCGTCAGGCCTTCGGCCACGGCCGCAGCGACCACGATCGAACCGAAAGAATGGCCCAGCACGACCAGGCGCCCGGCCGGGGCGAGCACTCGGAGAAACTCCCGGAGCCAACAGGCGTATCCGGTCAGGGAATGCTCGCCGTCGGGGAGCGGGGCCGACTCGCCGAAACCGGGAAGGTCGGGTGCCACGATGTATAGGTCGGGCGGATTCGAGTCGCCACAGAGCAGCTCGGCCACGATCAGTTGCAGACCGTGGTGGTCGCCGCGAAAGCCGTGAACGAGCACGAGAATGGTGGCCGCGGTGGGGACGCCATACTCCCAGTACCGAGTGTCACTGCACGCTCGGTCGAGGCCTGGAACGGATGCGGTGAGCTCACGCACCGGCAGGCGCTCCATAAGCTTGTCGTAGGGAGAAGAAACGATCATCGGCCCTAGTTTAGGCGCGAGACTCACACAAGGCTGGACGTGGACCCGGGTGGTCGATCTAGACTCTACCCACCATATGCATCGAAAAAGCCCTTCGCGGGGACGGAAGGAAAGCCGTGAGCTTTACCGCACCCATTCAGCTGCCCGGTTTGGCCCTCGATCCGCGGTGGTATCGCCGTGCCGTCTTTTACGAGGTAATGATCCGGTCCTTTGTTGACAGCAATGCCGACGGGTCGGGCGACCTGTCGGGCCTGGTTTCCAAGCTCGACTACCTGCAGTGGCTCGGCATCGACGCCCTGTGGATTCCGCCGTTTTTCAACACTCCGCTGAAAGATGGCGGCTATGACGTCTCGGACTACCGCACGATTCTGCCGGAATTCGGCACCCTCGAGGAATTCAAGGACCTCGTAACCAAGGCGCACGAACGCAATATGCGCATCGTGATCGACTTTCCGCTCAATCACACCTCGGACCAGCATGAGTGGTTCCAGCAGTCCCGCGAAGACCCCGACGGACCTTACGGAGATTTCTACGTCTGGAGTGACACCGACGAGCGCTACCCCAACATTCGCATCATCTTTACCGACACCGAAGAATCGAACTGGGCCTTCGACCCGGTGCGTCGGCAATTCTTCTTTCACCGGTTCTTCTCGCACCAGCCCGACCTCAATTTCGAGAACCCGGCCGTACAGGAGGCCATCTTCGATGTCGTGCGCTTCTGGCTCGACCTCGGCGTCGATGGCTTTCGGCTGGATGCGATCCCCTACCTGTTCGAGTCCGAGGAGGGCAACGGCGAGGGCGAGCCGCCGACCCACGAGTTCGTCAAACGGTTGCGTGCCATGGTCGACCGGGACTACCCCGGACGGGTCATGATCGCCGAAGCGAACCAATGGCCGCGCGAAGTCGCCGCCTTCTTCGGCACCGAAGACGAACCGGAATGCCACATGGCGTTCGATTTTCCGGTCATGCCGCGCATCTTCTATTCCCTGCGCTCACAGCAGGCCAATGAATTGGTGCGGGTACTCTCTGAAACGACCGACATTCCAGAAGGGGCCGGTTGGGGCGTCTTTCTGCGCAACCACGACGAGCTCACCCTCGAAATGGTCAGCGAGGAATACCGCCAGGCCATGTATGGCTGGTACGCCTACGACCCACGGATGCGCGCAAATATCGGCATTCGCAGACGGCTGGCGCCGTTGCTCGACAATTCCCGAGCCGAGCTGGAGCTCGCCCACGCCCTGCTCTTTGCCCTTCCCGGCAGCCCGTTTCTCTACTATGGCGATGAGATCGGCATGGGCGACAATATCTGGCTTCCCGACCGGGACAGTTCACGCACACCGATGCAGTGGACTCCCGATCGCAATGCCGGCTTCTCCGATGCCGACCCCGGCAAGCTCTTCCTGCCAATCGTGCAGTCCCTCGTCTACAATTTTACGCAGACCAACGTGGAATCCCAACTGGCCCAGTCCGGTTCGCTCCTGCACTGGATTCGCAATGTGATCCACGTGCGCAAGGCGCATCCAACCTTTGGGCTCGGCACGATCCGCGTACTCAAGACCAACCACGAATCGGTACTCGTGTTCACCCGCAGTCATGCCGGCTCCGGTTCTATATTCGGTGACCAACCAGAAACCGTGATGTGCGTATTCAGCTTTTCGCACAACCCGGTCGCGTTCACGATCGACGATGTCGACATGGCCGGAACCCGGCTGTACGACCTGTTCGGCGGTGCAGTTTTTCCCAGTTTCAACGAGGAAGGCTCGCTCACCCTCACGCTCGGCGCGCAGAGTTTCTACTGGTTGCACTGCGGATAACTGCGGATCGAACACAGACGGGCTGGTTGCCGGCGGACCGTGAAGAATTGTCGCGTTAGACACCGACAATTTCTTTGTCGCGACGCTCTCACCACGTATTCTGGGGCTAGGCAAGCAATCGCCCAGGGTCTGGAGGCCGGCCGATCGTGGCGGAATGGTCCAGCACAGACGGTGGAGTCGAAGACACGCGCTTGTGCGCCCGTTTTCTCGTCGAGTTACCGGTGAACGGTGCCGCGGTGTCCGTGTTTGGTGGGGCGGTTCCCGAGACGGTCGTCTGTGCCACCGATGGCCTCGCCGCCCGTCTCGATGAGCTGCAGTTCGATCTCGGCGAGGGTCCGCGTTGGGAAGCGGCCCGCACTCGCCTTCCCGTCCTCGAACCGCGGGTACGCGAGGTGGAGCATTCTCTCTGGCCGATCTTTCACACGGCGCTGATGGACACCGACGTCGCAGCGCTCTACGTTTTTCCCCTCACGCTCGGCGCAATCAATGTCGGTATCGTTGAGCTCTACAGCACGACCCCGGGGGCGCTCGATCGCACAGACCGGGCGAAGGCCCTGGTGCTGGCCAACCAGACCGCGTGGAACCTGCTCGATCGACTGCTCCGGGTGCAGGAATCAGCCGTCACCGGGTCGGCGGCGTCGGCGGTGTCGGCAGCCTCTCCGCTGTCGCGGCGAGAAATTCACCAGGCCACTGGCATGGTGCTGGTGCAGATGAACGTCACACCGACGGATGCCCTCCTGTTGCTTCGCGCGCACGCATATTCGCATGGTCGAACCGTTCGGTCCGTCGCCGGGGACGTCGTCGCACGACGTCTGCTATTCACGCCAGACTCTGACTAAATTACAGAAATCGTTCTAGAATTCAGTCATGGTCACTCAGACTCGCGCCTCAATGGTGAGCGCCGCCTTCGTGAAGTTGACGGACACTCTGGTGGGCGAATATGACGTTCTCGACGTGCTGCACACTCTCGTTGAGGCATGCGTTGAGTTGCTCGACGCCACTGCGGCCGGCCTCCTGCTGGCCGACCCGACCGGGGAACTCCAGGTCGTCGCTTCGACGAGCGAAGAAAGCTACCTCGTGGAGGTTTTACAGCAGCAGGCCGGCACCGGTCCGTGCGTGGACTGCTACCTCACCGGCAAAGTCGTCACCCTCGGCGACATAGCCGCTTTCGCTGACACCTACCCGGTTTTCGTGGCAGCCGCGCTGTCGCAGGGTTTTCGTTCGGTCCACGCCATCCCGATGCGGGTGCACCATCGGACGATCGGGGCGCTCAATCTGTTTCGCACCGAGCCCGGCGATGTCACCCCCGAAGACGCTGCGATCGGCCAAGCCATGGCCGATGTCGCCACAATCAGTATCCTGCAGGAACGCACCGTGCGCGAAGACGCCGTCGTCAACGAACAGCTGCAGCGGGCGCTGAACAGTCGCATTCTGATTGAACAGGCTAAGGGGGTCATTGCCCAGATCAGCACGGTGGACATGGACGAAGCCTTCAAGCGACTGCGAGCGGATGCCCGGGCGAACAACTACACCATGCGCGAGAGCGCCGAAAACGTCATCAACCGGCGCATCACGCTCTGATCCCATCAGGGATTGATGCTGCCACCATCCCAGCAGCTGCCGGGCGAGTGCAGCAGCTGCCTGTCGGTGGTCGGCCCTAGGGTGGGAGCATGAGCACCTGGAGCGATCACCTCGCCGTATTCGACCTTGAAACCACCGGCATCGACGTGGAAACCTGCCGCATCGTGTCGGCCACCGTCGCCGTTCTCGACGCGAGCGGTACGGCCGTGGAGCGCATTGATTGGCTCGTCGATCCGGGCGTCGACATTCCGGCCGGGGCTACCAACGTGCACGGCATTACGACACGGCATGCCGTAGAGCACGGCCGTGTCGCGGCTGAGGCTGTGGCCGAGATCGTTGCGGCCCTGCGTGGTTATCTGAGCGACGGTCTGCCCATCGTGGCCTACAACGCTCCATATGACCTCACCCTGCTCGACCGTGAAGCTGCGCGCTACGGCGTTGCCCCGTTGGTCTCCCCCAGTCCGGTCGTCGATCCCCTCGTCATCGACAAGGCCGTGGACAAGTATCGCAAGGGAAAGCGCACCCTCGAGGTCACGAGCGCGTTCTATGGGGTCACTCTCGAGGATGCCCATGATGCCGGAGCCGACGCGATTGCGGCCGGTCGTGTCGCGCAGGCGATTTACCGCGCGCACGAAGGCGCCCTGCCGACCACTCTCGACGAGATGCATGCGCTGCAGGTCACCTGGTATCGCCAGCAGGCCGAAAGCTTTCAGGAATATATGCGGCGCGGCCGCGATCCCGAATTTCAGGCTGACACCGCCTGGCCCCAGCGCTGACCGCGATAACGCTGCGGGGGTGCAAGCTGCCCAGCCCTGCCCAGCCCTGCCCAGCCCCGTGAAGCCCCGTGAATCCCCGTGAAGCCGACACAGGGAAAGCGACCAGCCGAAGATGGTCGCTTTCCCTGTTCTGAAAACCGGGTGCTACTTGCCGAAGCCCTTGTAACGCGAGTTGAACTTCTCGACCCGACCGGCGGAGTCCATGATGCGCTGCTTGCCCGTGTAGAACGGGTGCGACTCGGAGGAGATTTCCACGTCGATGACCGGGTACGTGGTTCCGTCTTCCCACTCGATGGTCTTCTTGCTGGAGACCGTCGAACGAGTCAGGAAGGTCGCGCCGGAGGCGAGGTCGCGGAACACGACGGCAGCGTACTCGGGGTGAATATCAGACTTCATGAAAATTTCCTTTTGCACTTCTGGTGGACAGACTTGTAACTGGTCACAGTGCTGTTCGATTGTTGGGCCCCGCCGCCTGAGACGACGACAAGCTGGTTGGCCAAATGACCAGCCTTTACTTTAGCAGAAAGCCCGGCAGTGCGAGCGCTCGTGTTCGAGACCTCGTCCCCGAACCCTAGTGTTCAAACGTCCTCTCAAAGCGAGCGTGCCGAGTAGCGGCCGTCGGTCTCGGTGAGTTCGACGGTCAGGCCAAAAGTGTCCGTGAGGGACTGGGCAGTCAGGGCCTCACCGATCGGGCCGACGGAGACGACCTTGCCGCCCGACAACAGCAGCACGTGGGTGAAACCGAGCGGAATCTCCTCAACGTGGTGGGTGACCATGATGATGGCTGGCGAGTTGGGTTCCTTTGCGAACCCGCTGAGCAGCTGCAGGAGGGACTCCCGGGCGCCGAGGTCGAGGCTTGCGGCAGGTTCATCGAGAAGCAGAATCTCCGGGTCGGTCATGACCGAGCGGGCGATCTGCACGCGCTTCTGCTCGCCGTCGCTCAGCGTGCCGAACTTGCGGTCGGCGAGCTGGTCGAGGTTCCATTCCTGCAGAACACGCTGGGCACGGCGTTCGTCAATGGACTCGTATTCCTCGTTCCATCGGCCGGTGACCGAATATGCCGCCGTCATGACGACGTCGAGAACCTTTTCCTGGCCGGGGACCTTGCGCGCCAGAGCGGTCGAGGCGAACCCGATCCGGGGCCGCAGCTCGAAGACATCCGTCCCACCGAGCGTCTCATCCAGCACCTCGGCCTCACCGCTCGACGGGTGCATGAAAGCGGCGGCGATCTGCAGCAGGGTGGTCTTGCCGGCACCGTTCGGACCGAGAATCACCCACCGTTGGTCGTCGTCGACGCTCCAATTCACTGAGTCGAGGATGGTGGTGCCACCCCGGACAACGGAGACGTCGGTGAAATGCAAAACGTTGACCATATATCCATGTTATCGGGCAGGGCCGGTCGCGAAAGACGCCGGGCCCGTCGCAGCGACGGGTCCGGCAGCCTGACCGGGTCATTCAGAGCAGAGACGCATAGATCTCTCGAGTGCGGGTGGCGATCTGGCTCCAGCCGAACACCTGCTCTGCGCGCAGGCGGCCGGCACGCCCCATTTCGGCTGCGCGGGACGGATCGTTCACCACCTCGGTGAGAATGCGGGCCAGGTCGGCGACGAACTGCTCCGGACGCAACGGGGTGCCCGTGCCGTCGGTGAGTTGCTCGATCGGAACCAGTCGCCCGGTCTGGCCGTCGGCGACGACCTCCGGGATACCTCCGGTGGCCGTTCCGACGACGGCCAGGCCGCACGCCATGGCCTCCAGGTTGACGATTCCGAGGGGTTCGTAAATGGACGGGCAGACGAAGACCGTGCCGTGGGAAAGTACGGCTGCCAGCTCGGGCTGGGCCAGGAGCCGGTTGATCCAGACGACTCCCGAGCGTTGCAGCTGCAACGCCTCCACTCCGGCGGTCACTTCAGCCAGAATGCCTGGAGTGTCGGGGGCGCCAGCGCACAGCACGAGTTGCACCTCGGGCGGTAGCAATGTTGCGGCGCGCAACAGGTACGGAAGTCCCTTCTGCCGCGTGATGCGGCCGACGAAAACCACGGACGGACGGTCAGGATCGATTCCCAGTCCGCGGACGAAGTCGGCGTCGAGTCGAGGTTTCCAGCGGTCGAGATCGATGCCGTTGTACACCGTGTGCACCCGGCTCTCGTCGAGTGCGGGGTAGCTGCGCAGGATATCGCGACGCATGCCGTCGCTGACGGCGATCACGGCATCCGCTGCCTCAAAGGCCGTCTTCTCGATCCAGCTCGATACACGGTAGCCGCCGCCGAGCTGCTCGGCCTTCCACGGGCGCAATGGTTCGAGACTGTGGGCGGTGACGACGTGCGGAATGCCGTGCAGCATCTTCGCAAGGTGCCCGGCCGCGTTGGCGTACCAGGTGTGTGAGTGCACCAGATCGGCACCAGCAGCGTCCTGCGCCATCTGCAGGTCGACACCGAGAGTGCCCAGGGTTGCGTTGGCCTCGACCAGTTGGGCGGGCACCTCGTAGGCAAAGGTATCGGTATCCGAGCGGGGCGCGCCGAAGCACCGCACCGACACGTCGATATCTTCGCGGAGCGCCCGCACGAGCTCCGTTACGTGCACGCCCGCTCCCCCGTAAATCTCCGGGGGGTACTCCTTGGTCATCAGATCCACTCGCATGGAGCAAAGGTAGCGCAGCCCGAGCCGACGCACACCCAGGGTGCTAGTCGAGTTGCCCGGTTGGCCTTACTCTGTACCTATGAAGGCCAAGAAAATCTTTGGAATCGTTCTCGCTGGTGGTGAGGGAAAACGGCTCATGCCGCTGACCGAGGACCGGGCCAAGCCCGCCGTCCCCTTTGGCGGGCATTACCGCCTGGTGGATTTCGCCCTGTCCAACCTCATCAATTCCGGCGTCACGCAGATCGTGGTGTTGACCCAGTACAAGTCACACAGCCTCGACCGCCACGTCTCCCAGACCTGGCATGTCTCCGGCGGCTTGTTCAACTCGTACATCGCCTCGGTGCCCGCTCAGCAGCGCCTCGGCAAACGTTGGTTCAGCGGCTCGGCCGACGCGATCCTGCAAAGCCTGAACCTCATTCACGACGAAAAACCCGACATTGTTGTCGTCGTCGGAGCAGACCACGTCTATCGCATGGACTTCAGCCAGATGATCGATGCGCACATCGCGTCGGGCCTGTCGGCCACGGTCGCGGCCATTCGCCAGCCCATCGGATTGGCTGATCAGTTCGGCGTCATCGAAGTGGATGCTGCCGCCCCGGATCGGATCTCCGATTTTCGGGAAAAGCCCAAAGACGCCGTCGGTCTCGCCGACGCGCCTCACGAGGTGTTCGCCTCGATGGGCAACTACGTCTTCAACACCGACGCCCTGATCGAGGCGGTGCTCCGCGATGGTGAGCGCACCGACTCGAGCCACGACATGGGCGGCGACATCATTCCCGACTTCGTCTCGCGCGGCGACGCGGCCGTGTACGATTTGCAACGCAACGAGTTGCCAGGGTCCACCGATCGCGACCGCTACTACTGGCGCGATGTGGGAACGATTGATTCTTTCTTCGAGGCACACCAGGACCTCATTTCGGCGCTTCCAGTGTTCAACCTGTACAACCAGGAGTGGCCGATCTTCAGCATGCAACTGAACTCGCCACCGGCGAAATTCGTACGCGACGGCCATGGCGCCCTCGGCACCATGATCGACTCGATCGTCTCGCTGGGCTGCGTCATTTCGGGCGCTCACATCGAGCGCAGCGTTCTCGGACCGTGGACCTCGATCGGTTCAGCCTGCGAGGTCGTCGACTCCATCGTGTTCGACCGGGTGCAGATTCGGCCGGGTGCCATCGTGCGCCGGGCCATTCTCGACAAGGAAGTGATCGTCGAGGCCGGCGCCACGGTCGGCGTCGATCGGGATCGCGACCTGGCGCGCGGCTTCAGCGTGACCGAATCCGGAATTACCGTCGTCGGTAAGGGCGTGCTCGTCACTCCGTGAACCTCGCTACCGCACCGCGCTTCCTGGTCGTCCTTGATGCCGACTCCACCCTGATTCGAGACGAAGTGATCGAGCTGCTGGCGGATGCCGCCGGCTCGCGTGAACTGGTCGCCGACCTGACCGAACGTGCCATGCGTGGCGAATTCGATTTCGCACAGAGCCTGCGCGAGCGGGTACTGACCCTGGCGGGACTGCCAGAGAGCGTCTTCACGGAGGTGGGGCGGCGTATCCGCCCGACCGAGGGGGTGCACGAACTTATCGCCGGCATTCACGCCGGCGGGGGCGTCGTCGGCGTGGTGTCTGGCGGTTTTCACGAGCTGCTCGACCCGCTCGCGGCCGACCTCGGTGTGGACCATTTACGGGCCAACCGACTCGAAGTCGAAGCGGGCCGTCTCACTGGGCGAGTGCTCGGACCGATCATCGACGCCGAGGCTAAAGCGGTCGCTCTCTGCGAATGGGCCGCAGTCGACCACATCGCCCTGTCACAGACCGTGGCGGTCGGGGACGGCGCCAACGATCTGCTGATGATGAACGCCGCCGGACTCGCCGTCGCGTTCAACGCCAAACCGCGAGTACAGCGCGAAGCCGACCTCATCATCGACCACTGCAACCTCAGCCAGGTCCTGCCGCTGCTTGGCCTGCGCGGCTGAGACCTGGCCCTCGCCGGTTTGCTCCAGTTGCCTAGTGGCCCATACCGAGGCCGCCGTCGACCGGGATGACCGCACCGGAGATGTACGCGGCGTCATCGCTCGCGAGCCAGGTGACGACGCGAGCAACTTCTAGTGGAGTGGCGAATCGCCCGACCGGGATATTGCGCTTGTAGTCAGCCTGCTGCGCTTGGGGCAAGGCTGCGGTCATGTCGGTTTCGATGAAACCGGGGGCGACAACATTCGCGGTGATGCCGCGGGCACCGAGCTCGCGGGTGACCGATCGGGCCAATCCGATCAGACCGCTCTTCGACGCCGAATAATTCACCTGCCCGGCGGAGCCGTAGAGGCCCACAACGCTTGAGATGAGCACGATCCGCCCGAAACGAGCCTTGAGCATGCCCTTGCTGGCACGCTTGACCACACGGAAAGCACCGCTCAGGTTGGTGTCGATCACCGCGGTGAAGTCATCCTCGGACATGCGCAAGAGCAGGGTATCGCGGGTGATTCCGGCGTTGGCCACGACGATTTCAACCGGACCGTAGGTCACCTCAATTTCCGTGAAGGCGGCATCGATGGATGCCGCGTCGGTCACGTCGGCGCGCACGGTGAGACTTCCGGAGGGCCCGTGCCCGGACCGCGAGGTTACGGCGACGCGGTGTCCCTGGGCGAGGAATTCCTCCGCAATGGCAAAACCGATGCCGCGGTTACCACCGGTGACGAGCACTGTTCGAGCCGTAGTCATGAAATTCCTGTTCTGTGCATACTGGGGGGGGGATGGAGGGATGGAGGGATGGAGGGATGGAGGAATGCGGGGATGCGGGGCTCGGTTCAACGAAATACCCGGCAGATTCAAGTTTAAGGCGTGCAACAATCAGGCCGTGCAGTCGTAGGCTTGAAGGCGGGGAATTTTGCCCACCGACGACCCGATGTCAAACTCGATGTCAAACCCGATGACAAAGCCGATATCAAACCCGATGACGAACTCTATGGACCTATGAAGCAGCAGTCGATCACCTCGCTCCCCGCCTCCCCCGAGGTCGAACGACGCAAGCGGATGATCAAATACTCGATTGCTATGGGCATCCGTGTCGTCTGCATTGTGCTCATGTTGTTCGTGCAGGGCTGGTGGCTGGTGCTGTGCGCCATAGGTGCGATCGCCCTGCCCTACTTCGCCGTCGTTGTCGCCAACGTGAAAATAGCGCCGCGCGGAGGCGAAGTCCGGCGGCCCGGTAGCGTGGAGATCTATCGCAATGCCGACGATGAGGTGAAGTGAGTGTTTGCGCGTCTGCTGCGACGAGTCCGATGATCGGACTGGGCGCACCCCTGGAGTCGTCCACTTGTTCGCGAGCGGACTGTCGGAATCCGGGAAGCTGGCGGTTGGACTGGCGTAACCCACGCATTCATTCGACCGACCGCGTTAAAACCTGGCTGGCCTGCGACGCACACGTCGAGTACCTGCGCGAGTTCCTGGCCGCCCGCGATTTTCCTCTCACAGTGAGCCCGCTTGATGCCAGCGCACCGGACCCCGCCGGAGATGGGCAATGACGGGCTGGAAATTCGCTTTCAGCCGTCGCTGGGCGGGTTATCTGGCGCTCACCATTCTCTTCGCGGCGGTATGTTCCGGGCTCGGTGTCTGGCAATTGGCCCGGCGCGACGAGGCCCTCACTGAGCTGTTCAAGATCGATTCCAATTTCGATTCGACGCCGGTTCCCGTCGCCGAGGCACTGCCCGGTCTGACCGCCTTCGCCGAATCCCAGAAGTGGATGCCGGTAGAACTGACCGGCACCTACCTCATCGACGATGAGATGCTCGCGCGCAACCGCCCGCTCAACGTCAATCCGGGCTTCGAGGTGCTGACCCCGCTGCTGCTTTCCGACGGCACGATCTTCATCGTCGACCGCGGCTGGCTGCCCACCGGGCAGAAACAGGATGCTCCGGACACGGTGCCCTCGCCACCGAGAGGAACGGTCACCGTGGTCGCCCGGCTCAAAGCCACTGAACCCGACCTGCCCGGCCGAACTGCCAGTGGTAATCAGGTCGCCACGATCAACCTCACCACCATTGCCGAGCGGCTCGACCATCCCACGTACACCGGGGCCTACGGTCTGATGGACACCGAGAGCCCCGCCGCGGCCGACGAGCGCCCGGCTGCCGTGCTGAAACCGGTGCGCGATGAGGGCCCCCACCTGTCGTACGCCTTCCAATGGTTCGTATTCGGACTGCTCGCCTTCATCGGCCTCGGCTGGGCCTTGCGGGAAGAATATCGTAGCGTGAATGCTGAAGACCCCGAGGAGCGCGAACGAGCCGACGAGCGTTCCCGCAAACGAGCCGCGAAGCCGCGCAATGATGCGGAGATTGAAGACGAGCTGCTCGACCGCCAACTGCACTAGTTCAGAGGGCGGCCGATCACGGTCGCTCAAACTCAGGAGTCAGGCGACGGCGCGGTGGTGCTGGCAGCTGCCGGCCAAGCCGTGGTCGGGTGTTCCCGGGGCGAGCAGCTCGCGGTAGACCTTGAGCAGGGACGTGGCCGACCGCGTCCAGTCGAGTTGAACCGCGTGCTCCCGAGCGGCCACCGACAGCCGCCGGGCGCGCTGCGGATCGGTGAGAAGGCGAGCGATCGCGTCGCCCCAGACCCGCGGATCGCGCGACTCGAGCACCAGGCCGGTTGCCCCGTCGACGACGGCTTCTCGCAGGCCCCCCGATGCCGCAGCGATGACCGGCACGCCGCTCGCCGCGCCTTCGAGCGCGACGAGACCATAAGTTTCCGAGTGGGACGGCACCAGCACGAGACGGGCACCGCGAAACAGGCTGGCTAGATCGACCCGGGACCGGGGGCCGACCAATCGAAGCTCGTCGGTGAGCCCGACCCGCTCGGCGAGTGCCCGCAACTCGTCGACGTAGCCGTCGTAGTCGGCCGAGGCCGCTCCGGCGATCACGAGTGCCGGTCGAATGCCCGCCGGGATAGCGGCGATCGCCGCAATCGCCAGGTCGAGGCCTTTCAGGGGCTGCAGACGGGCTGCGACGAGGACATAACCGCCGCTTCCGGCCGGTATCACCCGATCGGCATGCCCGGCCGGAGAGAACATTCCGCTGTCCACACCGGGCAGCACGACGGCCGTGCGCTGCGCAGCACCGCCCAATCGCCCCGTGATCGTCGCAGACTCGGCCGCACTGATCGCGACAACAGAATCCGATTCACGCGCCAACCAGGCCTCGCCGAGCATCCGTCCCGGTGATTCGGCCCGTTCACCGGCTGACAGCGGCGTCGTGTTGTCGGCGGCGATGCTGTGGAAGCTTTGCACGTGCGGAATGCCCCACCGTCGAGCGACCGGCAGGGCGGCCATGCCGGAAAACCAGTGATGCGAGTGGATGATGTCATACGGCGGGAGGGCGGCCAGCCGCGCGGAAAACTTCTCGATCCAATGTTCGTGCTGACCCTTGGGCAGGGTGACTGCCGGACCGGCATCAAGGAATTGCAGGGTCACGGCGGGTGCGAGCTGCATCGAGGCCGGCTGATCCGCCGCTGAGCGGCGGGTCAGAATGCTCACATCGTGGCCGAGGGCTGCGAGAGCTTCCGCCTGATGGCGGACAACGACGTTCATGCCGCCAGCGTCACCGGCACCCGGGTCCGCACCCGGCGAGGTGTGCAGGCAGACCAGCGCGATGCGCAGTGACTTCTCCAGCGGCAGCACGCACGCCTCCTTTGTCTTGGACGATCCGGCGCGACTACGCCAAATCAGAGAATCGTTAGGACAGCTCGATCAGGTCGAGGTAGTCCTTGTTCCAGTGGTCCTCGGTACCCTCGGGCATGATCAAGACGCGCTCCGGATTGAGAGCCTGAACGGCGCCTTCATCGTGGCTGACGAGCACGACGGCTCCGGCATAGTGCGCCAGAGCATCGAGGATCTCCTCGCGGCTGGCCGGGTCGAGGTTGTTAGTGGGCTCGTCAAGCAGCAGCACGTTGGCGCCCGAAACCACGATCATGGCCAGCGCGAGACGGGTCTTCTCGCCACCGGACAGCACGCCGGCCGGCTTGTTGGAGTCGTCACCGGTGAACAGGAACGAGCCGAGTACCCGGCGGGCTTCCATCTCGGTGATACTCGGAGACGAGGAGACCATGTTCTCGAGCACGCTGCGTTTGACGTCGATTGTCTCGTGTTCCTGCGCGTAATAACCGATGCGCAGGCCGTGGCCGGGTTCGATCGAGCCGGTGTCGGATTCGTCGACGCCCGCAAGCATCCGCAGGAGGGTGGTCTTTCCGGCACCGTTGAGCCCGAGAATAACGACCTTTGACCCGCGGTCGATCGCGAGGTCGACGGCGGTGAAGATCTCCAGGGAACCGTAGCTCTTCGACAGGTCCTTGGCCATGAGCGGAGTTCGGCCACACGGTGCGGGCTCGGGGAACCGCAACTTGGCGACGCGTTCCACGGCACGCACGGCGTCGAGCCCGGAGAGAAGCTTCTCGGCACGGGCCACCATCTGGTGGGCTGCGGCGGCCTTGCTGGCCTTGGCGCCGAACTTCGCGGCCTGCAGCTGCAGGGTTGAGGCCTTCTTCTCGGCGTTGGAGCGTTCCTTCTTGCGACGGTCAGCATCCGCTGTGCGCTGGAGCAGGTAGTTCTTCCAGTTCATGTTGTAGATATCGATCATCATGCGGTTCGCGTCGAGGTAGAACACCCGGTTGACCGTTTCGCCGACGAGTTCGATGTCGTGGCTGATGATGATGACACCGCCCTTATAATTCTTAACGAACTCGCGCAGCCAGGCCACCGAATCGGCGTCGAGGTGGTTGGTGGGCTCGTCAAGAATCATCATCTCAGCAGCCGAGAACAGGATGCGAGCGAGCTCGATGCGACGACGTTGACCACCCGAGAGAGTGCTGAGCGCCTGGTCGAGAATATGGTCGGGCAGTTTCAAATTGCTGGCGATCGACGCGGCTTCAGCTTCGGCGGAATAACCGCCGAGGCCGTTGAACTCGTCGGTCAGGCGGCCGTACTTTTTCATGGCCACGGCGCTGATCGTGGGATCGGGGTCGCCCATGGCCAGGCTGGACTCGTGCATGCCGAGGGCGATGGTGCCGAGGCCACGCGCATCGAGGATGCGGGTGCGGGCGAGCATGGTCGGGTCGCCGGCACGCGGGTCCTGGGGCAGGTAGCCGATCTCACCCGAGTGGCTGATCGAACCCTTGGTCGGGTTCGTCTCCCCGGCGAGCGTCTTCGTCAGTGTCGTCTTGCCTGCACCGTTACGGCCGACGAGGCCGATCTTGTCACCGCTCGCGACGCGGAAGTTGACGCCCTCCATGAGCACGCGGGCTCCAACGCGGATTTCGAGATCTTGCACGTTGAGCACAGCAATAGTCCATTCGAAGTGTTTGTACGGGTGTGAAGTGTGGGTGGGCCAGAGCGGCCCAACTCACTAGTATATTTGCCTTCAGGCTGTGCTCGGCACACGGGTACCCGCTCTGGTCTAGAGCAGTGCAGCCATAAGTGACTTTTCCAACCAGTTGAAGTACGCCTCCGTGGACCAGCCGAGTGACAGAACCAGCGTTCTGAAGGTATGCGGATGAGCCAGCGCCCACATGGTCGCCGCTGCCTCGTGATCGCTGACTCCCCCGCGCAGTCCGCGCTTCTCCCGCAGCGCAACCGCCACCTCGCCAAAGCCGTGCAACCGGGCCGCATCACGCTTCTTCTCGAACTCGCCCACGTCGGGATCGACCACGGCCGCTTCGCTGACAATGCGCAAAATGCCCGAGGTGCGCTCATTCACGAGCGCGCTTGCGCGGGCAAGAATGCGAATGACCTCGGTCGCCGTGTGGGCCTCGGCAATGCGTTCGCGAGTAGCTCCGGACAGCAAGGCCGGGGCATCCGGTTCCTCAGCAACCCGGTCGAGCACCGCCGCGAGCAGCTCGGCTTTCGAGCCCACCGAGTTGTAGATCGTTTGCACGACGACGCCGGCCTCCCCCGCAATCGCCGCGACCGACGTGCGCACATAGCCGCGCTCGAGCATGAGCCGGCCGGCCGCCATGACGATCTCAGCACGCGTTTCCGCTGCCTGGGCTGCCCGCCGCCGAATCGCTCCGTTTTCCCCTGTATCCACACAACTAGCATACCGTTCCACTCGCTAGAGCGGCTTGCTAGCTGTCGCGGGTCGCGACTGTGTCTTGCCGTTGTGTCTTGCCGTTGGGTCATGCCGTTGGGTCATGCCGTTGGGTCATGCCGTTGGGTCATGCCGTTGGGTCATGCCGTTGGGTCATGCCGTTGGGTCATGCTGTGGGACGACACGCCGTGACCCACCCGAATGGCACCGGAGCACACCGCCGCGACCCAGCCAAAAACAGATTGTTCACAGACCGAAAGGCCCCGGCTGCGGGCGCGAACGGGGCCTTCGGGAAATACAGGAGCTACATTGCGAAGCCGAGGGCCCGCATCATGTCGCGGCCGTCGTCGGTGATCTTCTCGGGACCCCACGGCGGCATCCAGACCCAGTTGATGCGGAACTGGTCGACGACGCCATCGAGCGCCTCAGCCGTCTGCTCTTCGAGCACATCGGTCAGCGGGCAGCCGGCCGAGGTGAGGGTCATGTGAATGATGAGCGCGTTGTTCTCGTCATCCCAGCCGAGGTCGTAGATGAGGCCGAGGTCAACGACATTGATGCCGAGTTCCGGGTCCATGACGTCTTTGAGGGCTTCTTCGATTTCGTCGAAGCGAGCCGGACTGAGTGTTGAAGCCATTGGACTAGCCTACGACCGACGGGACAAGGAAGCGATCGTAGCCTTCATCCTCAAGGCGGTCGGCGAGCTCTGGGCCGCCCTGTTCGGCGATCCTGCCGTTGACGAAGACGTGCACGAAGTCGGGGTGGATGTAGCGCAGGATGCGCGTGTAATGCGTGATCAGGAGCAGTCCAAGGCCGGTATTGGCCTTGGCGCGATTGACGCCCTCGGAAACGATCTTGAGCGCGTCGACGTCGAGGCCGGAGTCGGTCTCGTCGAGTACGGCGAACTTGGGCCTCAGCAGTTCGAGCTGGAGAATCTCGTTGCGCTTCTTCTCGCCACCGGAGAAGCCCTCGTTGACGTTACGTTCGGCGAAGGTCTTATCCATGCGGAGGTTGGTCATCGCCTGGCGCACATCCTTGATCCAGGTGCGGATCGGCGGGGCTTCACCCTCGATGGCCGTCTTGGCCGTGCGGAGAAAGTTGGTGACCGTCACTCCGGGAATCTCGACCGGGTACTGCATGGCCAGGAACAGGCCCGCGCGGGCGCGGGCATCCACCGTCATGGTAAGCACTTCGGCACCGTCGAGCAGGACGGACCCGCTCTCAACGTGATACTTGGGGTGGCCGGCGATCGTGTAGGCGAGGGTGGACTTGCCTGAGCCGTTCGGGCCCATGATGGCATGGATTTCGCCCTCGTTGATGGTGAGGTTGACGCCGCGCAGAATCTGCTTGGTGCCCTGGTCGGTCTCGACGCTGACGTGCAGGTCTTTGATTTCAAGAACAGACATGAATGTCTTATCCCTTTCTAAAATGGCTGGTGAGGCGGTCGTTAAACCGCGACGGTGACGGAAGGATCGACGAAGACGAAACCATCGATGAGCTCAACGTTGTAAACCGGGACCGGGTCGTAGGCCGGTAGGGACAGCGGCTTGCCGCTGGTGAGGGAGAACATCGAGCCGTGGGCCCAGCACTCGAGAGTCTGTCCCTCCACGAATCCCTCGGACAGGGAGATATCGCCGTGCGTGCAGGTGTCGCCGATGGCGAAGACGTCGCCAGCGGCGTCACGCACGAGGGCGATGGCGACGCCATCAATTTCGACCTTGACGGCTTGGTTAACTTCGAGCTCATCGAGAGCGCAGATCTTCGTTGCGGCCATGCTTACTTGACGTCCGTTCCAGTGAGTTCGGCTTCGATTGCGAGTTGCAACCGAGCTTCAAGTTCGGGGGAACCAATCTGCTGCACGACCTCGGTGAGGAATCCGCGCACGACGAGGCGCCGCGCTTCTTCTTCGGTGATGCCGCGAGCCTGAAGGTAGAACAGCTGCTCGTCGTCGAAGCGTCCGGTGGCACTGGCGTGACCGGCCCCAACGATGTCGCCGGTTTCAATCTCCAGGTTGGGGATGGAATCGGCGCGGGTGCCCTCACTGAGCACAAGATTGCGGTTCTGTTCGTAGCTGTCGGTACCGGCCGCCGTGTTGCCGATCAGCACGTCGCCGATCCAGACCGTTCGGGCGTCCTGACCCTGCAACGCACCCTTGTAGTTGACCCGGCTGCGGCTCTTCGGGGCGTCGTGGAAGACGTACACCTGCTGTTCCAGGTGCTGGCCGGCATCCGCGAAGTAGAGGCCGAGGAGCAGCGTGTCGGAGCCGGGACCGGCCAGCCGCACCGAGGGGTTGACCCGCACGATGCTGCCGCCGAGGGAAACGACGACGTGCTTGAGGCGGGCGTCACGACCGATGGATGCGAAATGGTTGGCGAGGTGCACCGCGGAGTCGTTCCATTCCTGCAGAGAAACGACCGTGAGATTCGCGGATTCACCGAGGATGATCTCGACGTTTTCGCTCAACCGCGCGTCGCCCGTGTTGTGCAGGATGACCGTGGCCTGGCTGAACGGCTTGGCCTCAATGACCGTGTGGGCGCCGCGCGCGGAGTTGCCGAGAGTCGATCGCGTGACCGTGATCTCCTTGGCTTCTTCGCCGCTCACCGTGATGGCGAGGGCTTCGTCGAACACACCCCAGGCGTTCGCGGCTGCGCGTTCTTCCGGCAGACCGGCGGTGCCGATGCGGGCATCCGTTCTGGGCACCCACTCGACGGAAATATCCGATGCCGGGGTGGACTCGATCGGGTAGCGAGATCCGTCGAGTTCGCCGCCGGTGAGGTCGGTGAATTTCGCGACGGGCGAGTGCTTCCACACGGCCTCGCGGCCGGTGACAGCCTCGAAGTCGGCGACGCTGACGCTCTTGAAGCGGTCCGAGCGGGTTTGCACCGGCACGTAGCCGAAACGTCCGTCGGAGTGTTCCTTGATTCCGTGCTGGCCGGTCGGGAGAGCGGACGAGCCGGCAGCGGGTGCGGGTGATGCGGGCACAGTTTTTGACGCGCTCTGTGAGAGCGCTGAAGCGGCGGACATTTAGCCGACGGATCCTTCCATGCCCATTTCAATGAGCTTGTTGAGTTCGAGGGCGTACTCCATTGGGAGCTCCCGAGCGATCGGTTCGATGAAGCCGCGAACGATCATGGCCATCGCCTCGTCTTCGGGCATACCGCGGCTCATCAGGTAGAACAGCTGCTCTTCGCTGACGCGGGAGACGGTGGCTTCGTGCCCGAGCTGCACGTCGTCAACACGGATGTCGATGGACGGGTAGGTGTCGGAGCGTGACTGGGTGTCGACCAGGAGGGCATCGCAACGCACGGTGTTGGCGGAATGGTGCGCGGAGGCATCCACCCGAACCTCACCACGGTACCCGCTGCGTCCGCCACCGCGAGCGATGGACTTGGAAACGATCGACGACTGGGTGTAGGGAGCCATGTGGATCATCTTGGCGCCGGCGTCCTGGTGCTGGCCGGGTCCTGCGAAGGCCACCGAGAGTGTCTCACCCTTGGCGTGCTCGCCCATGAGATAGATGGACGGATACTTCATGGTGACCTTGGAACCGATGTTGCCATCGATCCACTCCATGGTGGCGCCTTCGCCGGCCGTGGCCCGCTTAGTGACGAGGTTGTAGACGTTGTTCGACCAGTTCTGGATGGTTGTGTAGCGAACACGGGCGTTCTTCTTCACGACGATCTCGACGACGGCGGAGTGCAGCGAGTCAGACTTGTAGATCGGGGCGGTGCAGCCCTCGATGTAGTGCACGTAGCTGCCCTCGTCGGCGATGATGAGCGTGCGCTCAAACTGGCCCATGTTCTCCGTGTTGATGCGGAAGTAGGCCTGCAACGGAATCTCCACGTGCACGCCGGGCGGCACGTAGACGAATGATCCGCCCGACCAGACCGCCGTGTTCAGCGCGGCGAACTTGTTGTCACCGGAGGGGATGATCGTGCCGAAGTACTCCTCGAAAAACTCCGGGTGCTCCCGGAGAGCCGTGTCGGTGTCCATGAAGATGACGCCCTGCGCTTCGAGTTCTTCGTTGATCTGGTGGTAGACCACTTCGGACTCGTACTGGGCGGCGACACCGGAGACGAGGCGCTGGCGCTCAGCTTCGGGGATGCCGAGCTTCTCGTAGGTCTTCTTGATGTCGTCGGGCAGGTCTTCCCAGGTCTGTGCCTGCTTCTCCGTGGAGCGCACAAAGTACTTGATGTTGTCGAAGTCGATCTCGGAGAGGTCGGCGCCCCAGGTGGGCATGGGCTTGCGTTCGAACAGCTGCAGGGCCTTGAGGCGCCGCTGCAGCATCCAGTCAGGCTCGGATTTCAGGTTCGAGATGTCCGTGACGACCTCGGCGGAAATACCACGGCGAGCGGATGCGCCGGCCTTGTCTGAATCGGCCCACCCGAATTCGTAGGTGCCAATCCCCTCAAGGTCGGGACGGTCTAGCAGGACATCCGACATAATTACCTCTTCTCCACCCAGCACAACCCGGATATTAGTCCGGTCATTCCCGGGCGATCTCGGTGGAGACCACGAGGAACGGGTTGTGTGGACAGCTACGTTGCGTACTTAGAATATTCATGGAGCAAAAATCTGAACCGGCCAGAGCCTGTTGAGGCACTGTTCAGTTTCGATAAAATCGTGCAATCACCTTGACCGCGCGAATGATCTCCATGGAAGTTTCAATTCTACAGGTTGATCAGCAGGATACGCGTGCTTGCCGGTCGATTCACATTTGAACAGGGCACGATCAGAAGACACGCGATCATGAGAAAGACAGTGGGAGCAGAACCCGTGAATCCGATATACCAATGGCTACCGAGCGCTATCGACGTACGCATCCGCGTGGTTGCCTGGCTGTCCCTCGTGACGGAGATTGTGATTGTCGGAACGGGCGGCGCTGTTCGCCTCACCGGTTCGGGACTCGGCTGCCCCACTTGGCCGACCTGTGTTGCCGGCTCGTTGGTGCCAACGCCGGAGATGGGTGTGCACGGTGTCATTGAGTTTGCCAACCGCCTGATGACCGGACTGATCGGCATCATTGCAATCGCGGCAGTCGTTCTGCTCGTGCGTTTGCGCAAGCAACGCAAGGACCTCTTCATACTTGCCGTGATCCTCGCCGCCGGTGTTCTCGCCCAAGCGGTCGTCGGCGGCATCACCGTGTTGACCGGCCTCAACCCGTTCATCGTCGGCTTTCACTTCACTGTGTCGCTCATCATGGTCTGTATTGCCACGGTGCTCGTGCACCGGGTCTATATCGCTCCGGGGCCGCGCGCCCTCGTCGTTCCGGTCGGCTTCGCCGGCCTGGCCCATGTCACGAGCTTCGCCGTCGCGCTGACCGTGATTATGGGCGTGCTGACCACAGCCTCCGGACCGCATTCGGGTGATGTTGCCGCGGGTCGAACGGGCTTCAATTCTGAGTTGCTCGCGCACCTGCATGCCTGGCCGGGCTACGCGACGCTGATTTTGACAATCGTGCTGCTGGTGGCATCCGTTCGCGGCAGACTGCCCGTGCGTTCGTTCGTCGTCACGCTGTTGGTGATTGAGCTCGTGCAGATTGTGGTCGGACTGCTGCAGGCAAACCTGGGTCTACCGCCGGTGCTCGTCGGCCTGCACATGGTGCTCGCCTGTGTGCTCGCCGCAACGATGGCCGCCGTCGTGCTGAATCTCAAGGCCCCGGCCGGTGTTACCGCCCACGCCACGGAATTTGCGCTGGCACATGAGGCCAGCGGCCGGTAGTTCGTCATCCGTGGCGGATTGTCGGCCGGGATCCGGGCCGTCATTTCCTGCTGCGGTAGCTCTCAGCCGTGGCGAGGAGGGCCTCGTTCCAGGGTGAGGCGGCGACGCCGAGTACGCTCTCGGTTTCGGTCGAGTCGATGACGTACGGCACCATGAACTGGTAGCTCGAAGCCCACACTTCGTGCATCATCGGATTGGCCACACCGAACGCGTGCAACAGCCATTGCGGATACCCGGAGACCTTTCCCCGGGTTCCAAAGTGCAAGTTGAGCTGCGCGGCGATGTCCGTGCGGCTGACGGTGGCGCTGGGAACATGCCAGATTCGGCCCCAGTCGCCGGTATGGTCTGCGGCGGCGATGAGCGTAGTCACGATGTCGGGTAGGTAGCTCCAGCTGTGTTCGAGCTGTGCTTTGCCCACGACTTAGGCGGTCTTGGACCGGAGGACCGCCGTGAAAAATGATTCGCCGAGGTGTGCGGCGCCCGTGGCTCCCGGCCCGAAGTAGTCGCTGGCCCGCACCTCGACGGCACGGATGGTGCCGGCGTCCTGTGCGGCGCGCATCTTTGCCCATCCGGCCTGACGAATCAGTCCCTTGGCTTCGGTGGTCGTCTCGGGCGAGTGTTCGGTCATGGCGACGATCGGCGACCCATACGGGTACAGGTTGCCCATCACGACGATGCGGGAGCCCGTTGCGGAGGCGGCGGCAATCGCCGCATCGAAGATCGGCGGCCATTGGGCAGCCCAGTCGGTGTACGGCGGATTCGTGCACAGAAAGATCGTTGACATGCCACCGGCTGCTCGCGAAAATGCGGCCGGATCACTCGCATCGAGAACCAGGGCGGCGGCGCCGAAAGCAGCGGAGCCGGAGCGGGTCGCGATGGTCACCGAGTCGCCTCGCGCCGCGAGGCGCTCGGCGAGCGGATGCCCAATCAGGCCCGCTCCAACAACGAGATGCGTTTTCATGGCTTCCATTCGATTCGATCGGGTGCAGTCGAGTCTGCCAGAAGGACAGCTCGGGGACATCCCTCGCCCTGTCAGGTATCGCGGCCCAACTCAAGTGGCAACAGAATGTGTGGCGCCGCTGGAGTGAACAACGCCCATGAATTGCTGCGTGGCTCTCCCCCGACGGTGGCCGCCGGTGTACTCTCCAGACATGCATCTCGCTCCGGGAGCCAAATGGAAGCCGCCAGACGACGCGGCGCGCCTTGCCCTGTTCGGTCCGCCCGTGTTCGGTTTCGTGCCGCAATCACGTATTCAGGAACGCGGCTGGAGCTGGTACGGCAATCACGGCCGCACGCTGGAAGCACAGGCGCACTACTGGCTTGCCGACCCCGCGGGTAATTTCTGGTTCGAAGATTCGCCAGCCGGTCCGGTCGGGATCGCCGAACTGCGCGGATTCGTGTTCACCGATGTGCCGGGCTCCACCAATCGCGGCGGCGACCCGATTCGGGACGCACTCAACCAGCACCTGCAGTACATCGTAATGAACCATGCCAAGAACCCCTACGACTTCGGGTCGGAATTGTGGGCCGAGCGGCATACTCAACAGCAGTCGGAGATCGAAGTCGCGCTGGCACACCGGTCGAACCTGATCGTCGACGACACGGCGCTGCCCGCCATCACCGTCACGGCCTCCGACTTCACGGGCACAGCGATGGCTCTGGCCGGACGCGTGGTGACGGTCGTGATTCATATGGCCGACGTCGCCAAGATCGACACCCGACTCACCCGCCGGGTCTAGCTGCTGCGCCGGGTCTGGATGCAATCCCGCAGAAGGTGGCCCTAGAACGGAAGCAGTGGATCGACTCCGACGGCCACGAAGAGCAATGTCAGGTAGGCGATCGAGCCATGGAAAACGCGCATCGGTGAGACATGCTCGCGCCGGATCGCGAGGCTATACAGGCGGTGTGTTTCGAAGATGAACCAGCCGCCGGTGACAAGAGCGGTGAAGCTGTACAACAAACCCATGTCGGCGATCGGGATCAGCAGTAACGAGCAGGCAACGGTGGCCCACGCGTAGAGGATGACCTGCAGGCCAACCTGAGCCCGACCACGCACGACAGCGAGCATCGGAACGCCGGCGGCCTGATAGTCGCTGCGGTACTTCATCGATAGCGGCCAGTAGTGCGGCGGCGTCCACAAGAAAATGATCATGAACAGAATGATTGGTGGCCAGGACAGGTCCCCGGTCACGGCGGCCCAACCGATGAGCACGGGCATACAGCCGGCCACCCCACCCCAGACGATGTTCTGGGGGGTGCGACGCTTGAGAATGATGGTGTAGAACACGACGTAGAGCAAAATTGCGCCGAACGACAGCGCAGCGGAGAGCCAGTTGGTCAGTAATCCCAGCCAGAGAATGGATGCTGCGCCCAATGCCCACGCAAAAATCAACGCTTCTCGGTCACTGAGCTCTCCGGTGACCAACGGGCGATTCTTCGTGCGCTTCATGAGCCGGTCGATATCGCGATCGAGGTAACAGTTGAACGCACCGGCGGAACCCGCACTGAGCGACCCGCCAACGAGCGTGGCGAGGATCAGTCCCAGGCTGGGAATCCCCCGTTCGGCGAGAAGCATTGTGGGTGCGGTGACAACCAGGAGTAATTCGACAACTCGCGGTTTTGTCAGGGACACGTACGCTTTCAGGGTGCGCTTTCGTGTGCGCGGTCCGCTTTGGACCGGGTTCTTCAGGGCGACGTCCATTGTTCCTCTAACGCTAGGCAAGTCTTCTCATTCTAGGTCACGCCCTCACGGGCACTCCACCGGGACCGAATGCTGATTGCATCTTCATGTAACGTCATACGATCCGTGGGCCTCGACACGGTTTCCGTATACTTGAAGAGTCCCCCCACATTCTCTGCCATTCGGCGAGCCACCTCGTGGTGAACCGCTACCGATCAGCTGAGGGTGCCACCTCGTGGTGGTTGGCGGGTATCGAAGAACCAGCAGGTTTCGAACTCTATTCGTGTGACGACAAACACAGGACGGGTTGACAACAACTCGCCATCTTCGCTTTATAGAAGGGTCAATAAACGTGGCAGCATTGCAGTGGGATTCCATCGACGACAAAGCGGTCGACACCGCACGCATCCTGGCGGCTGACGCCGTCGAGAAGGTTGGGAATGGGCATCCCGGTACCGCGATGAGCCTCGCTCCCGCTGCGTATCTGCTGTTCCAGAAGGTCATGCGCCGCGACCCCGTCGACAACGAGTGGATCGGTCGCGACCGCTTCATTCTGTCTGCCGGCCACAGTTCACTGACGCAGTACGTGCAGTTGTACCTCGGCGGCTACGGCCTCGAGCTCGAGGATCTCAAGGCCCTGCGCACCTGGGGATCCAAGACCCCCGGCCACCCGGAATACGGGCACACCGACGGCGTCGAGATCACCACCGGCCCGCTCGGCCAGGGGTTCGCCTCCGCTGTCGGGTTCGCCTACGCGTCTCGCTTCGAGCGTGGCCTGCTCGACCCGGATGCCGCCGCCGGCGCGAGCCCGTTCGACCACTTCGTGTACGTCATCGCCAGCGATGGCGACCTGCAGGAAGGCATCACGAGCGAGGCCTCCTCTCTCGCCGGTCACCAGCAGCTCGGCAACCTCATTGCGATCTACGACAGCAACCAGATCTCGATCGAGGACGACACCAACATCGCCTTCACCGAGGATGTCGCTGCTCGCTATGCCGCCTACCACTGGCACGTGCAGACGGTGGACTGGAAGAAGACCGGTTCCTACGTGGAAGACGTCGCCGAGCTACACAAGGCCATTGAGGCCGCCCAGAACGAAACCGGCAAGCCCAGCCTGATCATTCTCAAGACGATCATCGGCTGGCCGAGCCCGAAGAAGCAGAACACCGGCAAGATCCACGGCTCCGCCCTCGGTGCCGAGGAACTCGCTGGCGTCAAGACTGTCCTGGGCTTTGACCCGGAGAAGACCTTCGACGTGGCTCTGGAGGTCATCACCCACACCCGGCAGGCCCTCGAACGTGGTGCGGCCCAGCACGCAGCGTGGACCGTGCAGTTCGACGCGTGGGCCGCGGCCAACCCAGAGCGCAAGATTCTGCTCGACCGGGTACTCTCCGGCAACCTGCCCGACGGCGTCGACGAGGCCCTTCCGGTCTTCGCCGGCGGCACCGCGGTCTCGACCCGTGCGGCGTCCGGAAAGGTACTCACCGCCCTCGGCGGTGTGATCCCCGAGCTGTGGGGCGGCTCGGCCGACCTCGCCGAATCCAACAACACCACCATCAATGGTGCCGCCTCGTTCATTCCGAGCGAGCACTCAACCGGTGAATGGGCCGGGAACTCTTACGGCCGCGTGCTGCACTTCGGCATTCGCGAGCACGCCATGGCGGCCATTCTCAACGGCATCGTGCTGCACGGTAACACCCGCCCATTCGGCGGGACCTTTCTGATCTTCAGCGATTACATGCGTCCCGCGGTGCGTCTGGCCGCGCTCATGAAGGCTCCGTCCATCTTCGTCTGGACCCACGACTCCGTCGCACTCGGCGAGGACGGCCCCACCCACCAGCCGATCGAACAGCTCGCGACCCTGCGAGCCATTCCGGGTCTCGACGTTGTGCGTCCCGGCGACGCCAACGAAACCGCCTGGGCCTGGAAAACCATCCTGGAACGCCGAAGCGGCCCCGCCGGGATCGCCCTGACCCGTCAGAACATTCCGGTGTATGAGCGGGGCGAGGGCGCAGCATCCGCTGAAATCTTCGCCTCGGCCAAAAATGTGGCACGTGGCGCCTACGTGCTGGCCGAAGCGGCCGGCGGAACCCCCGACGTCATACTGATCGGCACCGGTTCCGAGGTGCAGATCGCTGTTGAAGCCCGCGCCCAGCTCGCCCTCGAGGGCATCAATGCCCGCGTGGTGAGTGCCCCGTGCTTGGAATGGTTCGAAGAGCAGAGCAGCGCCTACCGCAAATCGGTGTTGCCCGCCGCGATCACTGCCCGGGTGTCGGTCGAGGCCGGCCTCGCGCTGACCTGGCGAGGCTACGTCGGCGATGCCGGCCGCAGCATCTCGATCGAGCACTTTGGGGCATCCGCTGATTACCAGACGCTGTTTCGCGAATTCGGCATCACCACCGAAGCCGTTGTCGCCGCCGCCAAGGAATCCATCAGCGCAGCCTGACCCGCAACCATGGGCCCGGTTCGGTATTAGTCTGCACGATGCTTCCGTACCTCCCCCCTTTTTCACCTCATTGCTACAGCCAGCTGCCTGACGGCAGCACGATCAGGAGATTTCAACTATGACAAACCCCACCCCCCTCGCCCAGCTGTCCGCAGCCGGCGTCAGTATCTGGCTCGACGACCTTTCCCGTGATCGCATCAATTCCGGCGGACTGCAGGACCTGATCGAGAACAGCAACGTCGTGGGCGTGACCACCAACCCGACGATCTTCGCCGGCGCCCTGGCCAAGGGCGAGGCGTATACCGAGCAGGTCGCGACACTGGCCGCCGCCGGCACGAACGTGACCGACGCCGTCTTCGCCATCACCACCGACGACGTCGCCGCCGCTTGCGACATCTTCCGCCCGGTCTACGACTCGACCAATGGCCAGGACGGCCGCGTCTCGATCGAGGTCGAGCCGAGCCTCGCCCGCGACGCTGCCGGCACGGTCGCGGAGGCCCAGCAGCTCTGGAAGAAGGTCAGTCGTCCCAACGCGATGATCAAGATTCCCGCGACGGTCGAAGGCCTGGAGGCCATCACGGCAACCATCGCCCTCGGAATCAGCGTCAACGTCACCCTGATCTTCAGCCTGGAGCGTCACCGCCAGGTCATCAACGCCTACCTGGCCGGACTCGAGCAGGCCAAGGTTGCCGGCATCGACCTCTCCACGATTCACTCGGTTGCCTCATTCTTCGTCTCGCGCGTCGACTCCGAAATCAACGCCCGCCTCGAAGCGATCGGTACGCCCGAAGCCCTCGCCCTCAAGAGCAAGGCCGGCGTCGCCAACGCACAGCTCGCCTACCAGGTCTACGAGCAGGCGTTCAGCAGTGAGCGTGCACTCGGCCTGATCAAGGCCGGCGCCACCAAACAGCGCCCGCTCTGGGCCTCGACCGGTGTCAAGGACGCCAGCCTGCCCGACACCCTCTACATAACCGAGCTGGTCGCCCCCGAGGTCGTCAACACAATGCCCGAAAAGACCATGCAGGCCGCCGCCGACCACGGCGTCATCCCGGCCGACTCGGTGACCCGTTCGTACGCCGCGGCCAACGCCGTGCTCGACGCGCTGGCCGCCCAGGGCGTCTCGTATGACGATGTCACTCGCCTGCTCGAAGAAGAGGGCCTATCGAAGTTTGCGGTGTCCTGGAACGAACTGCTCGACACGGTGCAGGCGGCCCTCACCGCTGCCTCGACCACGTCGGCCGTGTGATGAGCTTTCGCATCTCGGTGAGTGGCGCCGCGGCCGATGCCGTACGCGCCACGGTACCCACCCTGGTCACAGATCTCGTCGCCTCCGGCATCACGGCCCTCGACCCCGCCCTGTGGGGGCCGGAGGCCGAAGCCGAAGCCGCACTGCGCCTCGGCTTTACCGAATCCGTCGCCGTGTCACGCCCGCTCGTAGCCGAAATCGCGAGCCTGCGGGCTAGCCTGCAGGCTCGCGGTGTCACCCAGATCGCTCTCGCCGGCATGGGTGGGTCGTCACTGGCCCCCGAGGTCATCACCCGCACCGCCGGCATGAATCTGACCGTGCTCGACGCGACCGCCCCCGGCCAGGTGCTCTCGGCACTGAACGACAACCTGGCCGGAACGGCCCTCGTCGTCTCCTCCAAGAGCGGTTCAACCGTCGAAACCGACAGCCAACGCCGCGTGTTCGAACGCGCCTTCCAGACCATCGGCATCGACCCGGCCGAACGCATCATCGTCGTGACCGACCCCGGGTCGCCGCTCGAGACATTCGCTCGAGAAGCCGGCTACCGCGTCTTCAACGCCGACCCGACCGTGGGCGGACGCTACTCCGCATTGACAGCTTTCGGTCTCGTGCCGTCGGGACTGGCCGGCGTTGATATCGGTGCGCTGCTCGACGAGGCTGAGTCTATTTCGCTGGCTCTGGCCGCGGACTCGCCCGAGAACCCGGGACTCGTGCTCGGCGCGGCGATCGCCGCCACCAGCCCGCGCCGTGACAAGCTCGCCATCATCTCGGACGGTACCCACATTGTGGGGCTCGCCGACTGGGTCGAACAACTCATCGCCGAATCCACAGGCAAGCGTGGCACCGGTATTTTGCCGGTCGTGCTTGAGCTTGACGCTCCCGAACTGACCGAGACGCTTCCAGACCTGCAGCTCGTGCGGGTCGTCGCTGACGCCGGCACCAACCTGTTTAACGAAACGGGCGACGAGATTCGCGTCAGCGGAACTCTCGGCGCACAATTCTTGGTCTGGGAATACGCAACCGTCGTTGCCGGGCGTCTGCTCGGGATCAACCCGTTCGACCAGCCCGACGTGGAGTCCGCCAAGATCGCCACCCGAGGTCTTCTCGACGCGCGCCCCGCGGCAGAACCGGCCGCATTCATCGCGGACGGCATCGAAGTGCGTGGCACCCCGCACATCATCGGTGCGGCAAGCGACCTCGCTTCGGCGATCGACGCGTTGCTCGAAGAGCTCGGCCCCGACGGTTATGTTGCCGTTCAGGCCTACGTCGACCGCCTCGCCCTTCCGGAACTGGCCGACATTCGCAACAAGCTCGCCTTACTGTCCAAGCGTCCGGTCACATTTGGTTGGGGCCCACGCTTTCTGCACTCCACCGGGCAGTTCCACAAGGGTGGGCCGGCAACCGCCGTGTACCTGCAAATTCTGGCCACGCCGGCGGAGGACCTCGACATTCCCGAGCGCCCCTTTACCTTTGGCGAACTGATCCAGGCGCAGGCCAGTGGCGACGCAGGCGTACTCGCCGAGCACGGGCGCCCCGTGTTGACCCTGACCCTGACCCAGCCGAAGCAGAACATCTCCACCCTGTTTCAGGCCTTGGCCTAGCCGGGGGTTGGTTCCTCCCGGGCGCTGCCCGCGAGGAATCAACCAGCTGAACGCACTATTCTTTTCGCAGCATCCCCGCCCGTTATACCCCTGATTCATCCCCAATATTTCTGCACTGTCCCGTCAAAGGAGCTGCATGTCCCCGGTGGAAATTACTCCGGAGTTTAACCCGCTCAGATCCCCCTCCGACTATCGCCTGAATCGAATTGCCGGGCCCTCCAGCCTCGTAATCTTCGGCGTCACGGGTGACCTCGCGCGCAAGAAACTCATGCCCGCGGTCTATGACCTCGCTAACCGTGGGCTGTTACCTCCCGGTTTCGCTCTCGTCGGCTTCGCCCGCCGAGACTGGGACAACGAAGACTTCATGCAGGTTGTGCATGACGCCGTCAAGGAGCACGCCCGTACCGAGTTCCACGAAGATGTCTGGGCACAGCTGTCCGAGGGCATACGTTTTGTTTCGGGCACTTTTGACGACGACGAGGCATTTACCCGCCTCACCCAGACTGTGGACGACCTCGATCGTGAACGGGGAACTATGGGCAACCATGCGTTCTATCTGGCCATTCCGCCCAAGGCCTTCCCCCAGGTCACCGAGCAGCTGCGCCGCTCCGGTCTGGCGGAGCAAAAGAACGGCCAGTGGCGACGCGTCGTTATTGAAAAGCCGTTCGGCAGCGACCTCAAGACGGCACGGCAGCTCAATGATGTCGTCGAGTCGGTCTTTCCGCCCGACTCCGTTTTTCGGATCGACCACTACCTCGGCAAGGAGACGGTGCAAAACATTCTGGCGTTGCGCTTCGCCAACGAAATGTTCGAACCACTCTGGAACGCCAACCACGTCGAACACGTGCAGATCACCATGGCCGAGGACATCGGTGTGGGTGGCCGCGCCGGATACTACGACGGTATCGGCGCAGCGCGCGACGTGATTCAGAACCATCTGCTGCAGCTACTCGCGCTGACAGCGATGGAAGAGCCCATCTCTTTCGACGCTGCCGACCTGCGCGCCGAGAAGGAAAAGGTGCTCGCCTCGGTGCGGCTACCCGCCGATCTCGGCCTCGGCACCGCGCGCGGACAGTACGCCGGCGGGTGGCAGGGCGGCGAAAAAGTGGCCGGGTTTCTTGAGGAAGACGGCATGAACCCGGAGTCGGTCACCGAGACCTACGCCGCCATGCGCCTGACAATCGACACGCGCCGCTGGGCTGGAGTGCCGTTCTACCTGCGCGCCGGCAAACGACTCGGTCGCCGCGTCACCGAAATCGCCGTGGTCTTCAAACGCGCCCCGCAATACCTCTTTGCCCCCGGCCAGACGGCTGAACTGGGCCACAACGCCCTGGTTATTCGCGTTCAGCCCGACGAAGGCGTCACGATCCGGTTTGGTTCAAAGGTGCCCGGAGTGGTTATGCAGGTGCGCGATGTGACCATGGATTTCGGTTATGGCCATGCCTTCACGGAGGCGAGCCCGGAAGCGTACGAGCGATTGATTCTCGATGTGCTCCTCGGCGACCCGCCGCTGTTTCCCCGTCACGAAGAGGTCGAACTGTCCTGGAAGATTCTCGACCCGATCGAAGAGTACTGGGCTACCCAGGGCCAGCCGGAGCAGTACCGCCCCGGAACGTGGGGCCCCACATCCGCTGATGACCTACTGGCCCGCGATGGCCGTACCTGGAGGCGACCATGATCGTCGATCTGCCCAACACCACCACCGCGAAGATCTCGAAAGCGCTTGTGCGCATTCGGGAAGAGGGCGGCGCTGTCGCTCTCGGCCGCGTGCTAACCCTGATCATTGCCGCAACCCTCGGACACGAGGAAGAGGCCATTGCGGCCGCCAATGAGGCCTCCCGTGAGCATCCGATGCGCGTCATCGTCGTCTCAACCCAGGAGACCGTCGCGTCCGCGAAGACACCACAAGCACGGGTCGATGCGGAAATTCGGGTGGGCGGCGACGCCGGAGCCAGTGAGGTCATCGTCTTGCGCGTGTGCGGCGACGCCGCAAAAGACCCGGAGAGTTTGGTCACCGGTCTGCTGCTGTCGGACGCTCCCGTGGTCGCCTGGTGGCCCGGAACGGCCCCGGCCGTTCCCAGCGATTCTCCCCTGGGGCGCATCGCCTATCGCCGAATAACGGATGCTTCGGCGCAGCCGGATCCGCAGGCTGCGCTACACCACCTGTGCGAAAGCTACCGTCCCGGCGACACCGACTTCGCCTGGACCCGACTGACCCCCTGGCGCGCTCAGCTGGCCGCCGTGCTGGACCAGCCGCCCTACGAACCGATCACGAGAATTGAGGTCACCGGCGCTGCCGCCTCACCGTCGACCACCCTGCTGGCCGCATGGCTGCAAATGCAGCTTCAGGTGCCCGTCGACTGCGAGCTAACCACAGACCCCCTCGCCATTGGCGTGCACGGGGTTCACCTCACCCGCGCGTCGGGAACGATCTCGCTCGAACGCGAGGTGCCCGACATCGCCACGCTCAACCAGCCGGGACAGCCAATGCAGGACCTGACGCTCAAGCGTCGCAGCCTGCGCGACTGCTTGGCCGACGAACTGCGCCGACTCGACCCCGACGAGCTGTATGGTGAGGTCATCACCCGCGGCCTGCCGCAACTCGAGGACGTGGTGACCCAAGGGACCGGAGCGCGACCGTGACACATGATCGACGCGTGCTGGTGCATCGGAGCAGGCAAGCGCTGGCCGGGTCGGTCGCTGCCCGCTTCTTGACAAACATGGTGGACGTATTGCAGGAGCGGCACGAAGCGAATGTAGTGCTGACCGGTGGTTCCGTGGGCATCGCCGTGCTGGCAGCCATTAACGAGTCAGCGGCCCGCGACACCATTGAGTGGTCCCGGGTGAATTTTTGGTGGGGAGACGAACGTTGGGTTCCTCGCGCCGATCCCATGCGCAACGAGTGGCAGGCACGCGAAGCTCTGCTGGATCACATCGACGTTCCACCAGCAAACATCCATTCGTTCGGTGCTTCCGATGACGCGACTGCGACCAGCGACGACGCGACTGCGACCAGCGACGGCGACCCGCTGGACGCTGCGGCCGCACGGTATTCGGCTGAATTGCTTGCCCACGCCCCGGAGGGTGCTCGATACCCCCGTTTCGACGTGACGTTTCTCGGAGTCGGACCCGACGGGCATATCGCGTCGCTGTTCCCGCACCGATCGGGCATTCGCGAGCGTGAGGCCAGTGTGATCACCGTGCGGGACTCCCCCAAGCCACCCGCTGTTCGTTTGTCGCTCACGCGGCCCGTGCTCAACTCCTCGGACCGGGTCTGGCTGGTTCTGGCCGGGTCAGACAAGGCATCAGCCCTCGGACTCGCGCTGGCCGGCGCGAGCCGCGACGAAGTTCCCGCGGCGGGAATCAAGGGACGCTATCGCACGATGTTCTTCGTCGACAGCGATGCCGCGGCCCAGGTTCCCGAAAACCTCATCGCACCGGCCTATTAGGCCCGTCAATCGCTGCCGAAAGCGCGGAGTGTAACGCTATGACATCGGCTCTCGAATGCTCGAGAGCCGGTTTTGGTGTGCCGAGTCAGTTCGTAGGTGACAGCTTGCCGCGACGAACGCGCAACTGATTGAGCGCCTCTTCCAGGAGAGACTCGGCTTCTTCCTCGGTTCGACGTTCCTTGACGTAGGCCAAGTGCGTCTTGTAGGGCTCAAGCTTCACCACGGAGGGAGGATTCTCCTTGTCGCGGCCGGCCGGAAGGCCGGATGAGGGGCAATCGATGGTGACGGGGATCTCCTCGTCGGGAAGGCTCGCCGCAAAGTACCGTACGGTCTCGTTGCCGAGGGCATCCCAGTAGGAGACCTTGATGCGGTCCGCGTGAAAACCGCGGTCCTGCTCGCCCATGGGGCCCGCGCCTACACGCGAGCCACGGATTGCGCTGCCGCCTGATGCCATCTTGTTCCTCCGTTAAATCGTGCAGGTATGCGCTGCAGATTCGAGCAGTTCTTGGTGCTGCTGCGATTGGTAATGCTGCTGATGAAGAGATGTGCTCGTGGAAAGCCTAGGGTAACCCCGCACAGTGCGAAAAGTTAAGCCCCGGTGTCAAACTTGGTGATCAATCCGAGGACCACGATGCAGGATACCCACAGCAGGCCCAGAATAATGGTGATGCGGTTGAGGTTGCGCTCGGCAACGCCCGATGCTCCGAGGTTGGAGGTAACGCCGCCGCCGAACATGTCGGACAATCCACCACCCCGACCCTTGTGCAGCAAAATGAGCATGGTGAGCAGGAGGCTCGTGATACCGACGAGCACCTGCATGACAACCTGGAGAATCTCCACACGAAACCTTTCAAAAAACGGTTGGCGCAACTCTGGCGCCCAGACCATAGTAATTATACCCTTCAGGCAGGAGCGGGGTGGTTGCCCCGAGGGCAGCCACCCCGCTCCCGCAAATTCAGGAACGTGTCGGTTTAGAGGCCGACGTGCTTGTGATACCGAATAATGCTCGAGAACTCCGGAATATCCAGGCTGGCACCGCCGACCAATGCCCCGTCAACGTTGGGCTCGCGCATGAATGCGGCAATGTTGCCGCTCTTGACCGAGCCACCATAGAGAATGCGGGTCTTGTCGGCCACATCCTGTCCGAGGGTGTCGGCGAGAACGCCGCGGAGCGCAGCGGCAACCTGCTCGGCCTGCTCCGGGGTGGCAGCTTGGCCGGAGCCGATCGCCCACACCGGCTCGTACGCAACGACGATGTCGGCCGCGTGAGTGACAGCGGTGAGGGCGGCACGGAGCTGGGCGACCGGAACAGCGCTCGGACCGTGCACTTTGAGATCCTCGGCGCTTTCACCGACGCAGATCAGCGGCACGAGGTTGTGTTTCAACGCGGCGGTTACCTTGGCAGCCACCTGCTCGTCGGTCTCATTGTGCAGGGTTCGGCGCTCGGAATGCCCGATGATGACGTACTGGCATTCCAGCTGGGCCAGGAAGGCACCCGAGATCTCACCCGTGTAGGCGCCGGAATCCTGAGCGGACACGTCCTGAGCTCCAAAGGCCACCGGAAGCCTGTCGGCCGACACCAGCGTCTGCACGCTGCGCAGGTCGGTGAACGGCGGAAAGACCGCGACCTCGACTGCGGTAAAGTCGTGACCGGCGTCTTTGAGGTTCCAGGCGAGCTTCTGCACGAAAGCTATGGCCTGGAGGTGGTCCAGGTTCATCTTCCAGTTGCCCGCAATCAGCGGTGTACGCCGAGGGTTGATGTTCACTGCCATCCGAGGACCTCCAGTCCTGGTAGACGCTTGCCCTCGAGGAATTCAAGGCTTGCGCCACCGCCGGTAGAAATATGACCAAATTGGTCGTCGTGGAAACCGAGAATACGAACGGCCGCGGCTGAGTCGCCGCCACCGACCACGCTGAGGCCGGTGACCTCGGTGAGCGCGGCAGCCACCGTGCGGGTGCCCTCCGCAAACGGAGCGAGTTCAAAAACGCCCATCGGACCGTTCCAGAACACGGTGTTGGACGCACGGATGATGTCGGCGAACGCCGCCGCCGTGTCAGGCCCGATGTCCAGGCCGAGGCCGGTAGCGCCGAACGGAGTGTTCTCGATTCCGTCAGCTGCGGTGATGACGTGCTCAGCGTCCGCGCCGAACTTCGACGCAACTATGACATCTGTCGGGAGAACAATTTTCACGCCGAGACGTTCGGCTTCGGCAAGATAGCCGCGAACCGTTTCAATCTGGTCGCTCTCCAGCAGGCTGGCACCGACCGTGTGCCCCTGGGCGGCGAGAAAGGTGAACAGCATGCCGCCGCCGATGAGCAGGGAATTCACGCGGGGAAGCAGGTGTCCGATGACACCGAGCTTGTCGCTGACTTTCGAGCCGCCGAGGATGACCGTGTACGGGGCCTCCGGCTTCTCGGTGAGACGCTCAAGCACGTCGAGTTCAGCCGCGATGAGCAGGCCTGCAGCGCTCGGTAGCAGCGACGCGAGATCGAAGACGCTTGCCTGCTTGCGGTGCACGACCCCGAATCCGTCGGACACGAGTGAGTCTCCGAGCAGCGCGAGCTGCTCCGCGAACGCGAGGCGCACGGCATCCGCTGTGCTGGTTTCACCGGCGTTGAAGCGCAGGTTCTCCAAAACGACGATATCGCCGTTCTGCAGCGCCGCTACGGCCGTGGTCGCTGAGTCGCCGACCGTGTCGGTGGCGAACGCGACCGGGAGATTCACCAGTTCGCTCAATCGAGCGGCAACGGGTTTCAGGCTGTACTTGGCATCAACGGCCCCGTCGGGGCGCCCGAGGTGAGAGACGATCACCACGCGGGCGCCCTGAGCGACGAGGGCGTTGAGGGTGGGCAGTGACGCCCGCACTCGCCCGTCGTCGGTGATCTGACCGTTCTTCAACGGAACATTCAGGTCGAAGCGGACAATAACCCGCTTGCCGCTGAGAGGCCCGAGCGAGTCAATCGTGCGTAACGTCACCGCGCGGCCGTTAGAGTCGCTCGGCGACGAACTCGGTGAGGTCGACGAGACGGTTGGAATAACCCCACTCGTTGTCGTACCAGGACGCAACCTTGACCTGGTCGCCGATCACCTTGGTGAGCCCGGCGTCGAAGATCGAGGAGTGCGGGTCGCCGACGATGTCGCTCGAGACGATCGGGTCCTCGGTGTAGCTGAGGATGCCCTTGAGCGGTCCCTCGGCTGCGGCCTTGTAGGCGGCGTTCACTTCTTCGACCGTCACCGCACGCGAGGCGGTGAGGGTGAGGTCGGTGATCGAGCCGGTCGGAACCGGAACGCGCAGGGCGTAGCCGTCGAGCTTGCCGACGCTCTCCGGAATGACGATGCCGAGCGCCTTGGCAGCGCCGGTCGACGTCGGAATGATATTGAGCGCGGCGGCGCGGGCACGACGCAGGTCATTGTGCGGGCCGTCCTGCAGGTTCTGGTCCGCGGTATACGCGTGGATGGTGGTCATGAGGCCACGCTCGATGCCGAAGTTGTCGAGGAACACCTTTACGAGCGGCGCGAGGCAGTTCGTGGTGCAGGACGCGTTCGAGATGATGTCGTGGATCGCGGCGTCGTAGGTGTTTTCGTTCACACCGAGCACGAGCGTCGCCACGTCGGCTCCGGTTGCGGGAGCGGAAACGATGACCTTCTTGGCGCCGGCTTCAATGTGCTTCTGGGCATCGACGGCCTTGGTGAAGCGTCCGGTGGACTCAATGACGATTTCAACGCCCAGTGCGCCCCAGGGCAGGTTGGCGGGATCGCGCTCGGCGAGCACCTTGATGGCTTTGCCGTTGACAACGATGTTGTCCCCGTCAACCTCAACAGTGGCGTTGAGCCGGCCACCGACAGAGTCGTACTTGAGCAGATGGGCGAGCGACGCGGGGTCGCTGAGGTCGTTGACTGCGACAATTTCGATGTCGCTGCCCTTGGAAAGGGCTGCTCTGAAGTAGTTACGACCAATGCGGCCGAATCCGTTGATGCCGATCTTTACGGACATAAATAGCTCCTGATTGTGAAAAGGCGCCGCGGGGCGCAGTGAAAGTAAAGCGGGAGGGGAACGCTGATGCCCCGATTCGTTCGGGGCACCAGCAGGCTACGAAACTAGCAGGAGGCTACGAAAGGAGCAGGAGGCCGCTCGTCTTCTCGCGTGCGACGGTGAACCGTTCCTGCACGTTTGCCCAGTTGGCGATGTTCCAGAAAGCCTTGACGTAATCGGCGCGCACGTTGCGGTAGTCGAGGTAGTAGGCGTGCTCCCAGACATCGAGCATGAGAACTGGAACGGTTCCGGCTGCGAAGTTGGATTGCTGGTCAAAGAACTGCTGGATGATCAGACGCTGTCCGATGGAGTCCCAGGCGAGGACGGCCCAGCCGGAACCCTGAACGCCGAGTGCTGCAGCGGTGAAGTGCGCCTGGAACTTGTCGAAAGAGCCGAAGTGATCGTCGATCGCCGCAGCGAGCTCGCCGACTGGCTTGTCGCCACCGTTCGGGGACAGGTTCGTCCAGAAGATGGAGTGGTTGACGTGGCCGCCGAGGTTGAAGGCGAGATCCTTCTCCAGCTTGTTCACGTTGGCAAGGTTTCCACTATCGCGGGCGTCCGCGAGCTGGGCCAGTGCCGTGTTGGCGCCGGTGACGTACGCCTGGTGGTGCTTACCATGGTGGAGTTCCATGATGGTGCCGCTGATGCTGGGCTCAAGAGCCGCGTAGTCATAGTCAAGGGTGGGCAGGGTGTATTCGGCCATTACTTATCTCCTTGTGAGTGTTGCCGCCGCACCGGGTGCGGCGGCGTTGTAAGCGACACTTAGTCTACCCGCGGGCGTTGCGACCCACAGAATTCGCGATCTTGAGCGTTATAGGAGCGCCACATCATCGGGGTGAACCGGATAGCCAACGTCGGTTCCTTCGACGCCGAGTTCGATCGCTTTCTTGTCGGCCATGGCGAGCAGGCGTCGGATTCGGCCGGCGACGGCGTCCTTGGTCATCGGCGGTTCGGCGTGGTGGCCGAGTTCGTCGAGGCTGGAGTCGCGAAAGTTCAGGCGCAGGTCTCCGGCGTAACGCAGGTGCTTGGGGATGTCTTCGCCGAGGATATCCATGGCCCGCTGCACGCGGGCGCAGGCTGCGACGGCAGCTTCTGCGGAGCGGCGCAGGTTCGCGTCGTCGAAGTTGACCAGCCGATTCGCTGTGGCGCGCACTTCGCGGCGCTGGCGGAGAGCTTCCCAGTTGAGTACCGTGTTGGTCGCGCCCATGTGCACGAGCATCGCGCCGATGGCGTCGCCGTCGCGGATGACGACGCGGTGCACGCCGCGGACCTCGCGTGCCTTCGCCGCAACACCGAGGCGTCCGGCCGCGCCCACGAGCGCCATAGCGGCCTCGTTGCCGGGGCAGACGACCTCGAGAGCCGCTGAGCGGCCCGGATCGGTCAACGTACCGTGGGCGAGGAACGCTCCGCGCCAGACGGCGGCGATTTCTTCTTTCGAACCGGTGGTCAGCCGGTTCGGCAGACCGCGAATCGGTCGACGGCGGGCATCCAACAGGCCAGTCTGACGTGCCAGTGTTTCGCCTCCCTCGATCACCTGTACGAGGTAGTGGCTGGACTGACGGATGCCGGTGGCGGCGATGACCTGCATGGCACTGCGCACGCCGTAGAGTTCGGCGAGGTCCTTACGGACCCGTCGGGCCAGGATCGCGGTATCAAGTTCGGATTCGATCGCGATGCGGCTACTGATCATGTGCAAACCGCCCGAGAACCGGAGGATTGTGGCCAGTTCGGCCGCGCGCACGGTGGTCTTGGAGACCTCCACGCGCGAAAGTTCATCTTTAACGTCGGCGGTGAGTGCCAATCGCTTTTCCATTCTGTTGATCCGTTGCGTTAGGTCTGAGTGGTGAGAGCCCGGAGGAGCAGCGGCTGCTGCTCCCGGCCTCGCTTATTCGCGTCCGAGGTCGCGGTGTTTGATATTGACCGCAACGCCGGGAAGTTTTTCGAGCCGAGACGCCAGTTCTCTGGCCATGGCGACGGAGCGGTGTTTGCCTCCGGTACACCCGATGCCGATGGTGGCATGGCGTTTGTTCTCTCTCTGGAAGCCAGCCAACACCGGCGCCATGGCGGCGGCGTAGTGGTCGATGAAATCGAGGGCACCAATTTGGGCAAGTACAAAGTCTCTCACCTCCGGATCGACGCCGGTGTGCGCGCGCAGCTCGGGGATCCAGAACGGGTTCGGCAGAAAGCGGGCATCCGCGACCAGATCGACGTCCGTCGGCATGCCGTATTTGAAGCCGAAGCTCATGATGGTCAGCTGCACACCCGCGCGTCCCTCGGCGGCAAACCGCTCGGTGATCGTCGTCGCGAGCTGGTGCACGTTGAGGTCGGAGGTGTCAATGACGAGGTCGCTGGACTCCCGAACAGCAAGTAGGCGGAACCGCTCGGCCGCGATCCCGTCGAGAAGCGTTCCGTCGCCCTGCAGTGGATGCGGCCGACGCACGGATTCAAAACGGCGCACGAGCGCGTCATCCCGGGCTTCAAGGAAGATCACCTGCACCTGGGCGCCGCTGCGCAGCTGCTGCACGGTCTCCAGAAAGTCACCGAACAGGTCGCGGCCCCGAATGTCGACAACCGCCGCGATTCTGGGCAAGTTGGCGCCGGCCCGTTCGACCAGATCGACCAGCGGCCGCAGCATTTGCGGTGGAAGGTTATCAACGACGTACCAGTCGAGGTCCTCTAAGGCGTTGGCGACGGTGGATCGTCCCGCCCCGGACATTCCCGTAACGATCAGCACTTCCTGCTTGTCGGGGTCCGTAGTCATTCGTTGAAAGCGCCTTAATGAGAAGTGGGTGGACTATCAAGCCTACCCAGCGCCGGGGCGTTCCGGTTCCTTCAGGCGCGCAGGTGGGCGTGGATCGACTCGGCCAGCACCGGGCCGATGCCGCGAACATCCGCTATTTCCGCCACGGAGGCAACCCTGAGTCGCGCCACCGACCCGAAATGTTGTAATAATACTTTCACCCGAGCCGGCCCGAGTCCGGCGATTTCACCCAGAATCGAGGAAATGTCTTTCTTGCGTCGGATGCGCTGATGCGTAATCGCGAACCGGTGTGCTTCATCGCGGATTCGCTGGATCAGAAACAATGCGTCACTGTTGCGCGGCAGGATCACCGGGTAGTCGGAGTCGGGAAGCCAGATTTCTTCCAGTCGCTTGGCGATTCCGCACAATTGAATGCCGGTCACGCCGGACTCGGCGAGGGCACGTTTGGCGGCGGCAACCTGCGGTTGGCCGCCGTCAACGATGAGCAGGTTCGGCTGGTATTTGAATTTGGCGCGCTTGTGCTCGATCTGGGCGATGTCGGTCGGGTCGACAGCGGCGACGACGCTCGGCGCTGGACCTGCGGCATCCGCTGGCGCGGACTCGGGTTTCAAGTAGGCAAGCCGTCGAGTCAGAATCTGGTAAATCGAGTCAGTGTCGTCGGACGATTCGGGAATATTGAAGCGGCGGTATTCGTCCTTGCGGGGTAGCCCGTCTTCGAAGACGACCATCGACGCGACGATATTGGTGCCGCTCAGGTGCGACACGTCGTAGCACTCCATGCGCAGCGGAGCGGCCGGCATCTCAAGGGCGTCCTGGATGTCTTCGAGCGCCTTGGATCGTGCCACGAAGTCGGAGCTCCGCCGCGTCTTGTAGAGCATGAGCGCCTGTTTAGCGTTATTGGTGGCCGTCACGAGCAGGGCCGCCTTTTCACCACGCTGGGCAGCGACGAGACGCACCTTGCGACCGGCCAGCTCGGCCAGCGAGGCTTCGAGGGCTTCGGCGTCGTCGGGCAGCTCCGGGAGCACGATCTCCCGCGGCGGTCTGGTGTCGTGGTTGTAGGCCGTCTGCATCATGGAGTCGATGAGTTCACTCATGGTGACGTCGAGTTCCTTGTCGACCATCCATCCGCGAACACCGCGAATGCGTCCGCCGCGCACAATGAACAGCTGAACGGCGGCCGCGAGTTCGTCTTGCTCGACGGCGAAAAGGTCAATGTCGACGTTATCGCGCAGCACGACCGCACTCTTCTCGAGCACGGCGTTGAGGGCCCGCACCTGGTCCCGTCGCTTCGCCGCGATCTCGTACTGTTGGGCGGCCGCGGCGTCTTTCATCTCCTGGGTGAGCTCATTGATGAGCTTCTTGTCGTGGCTGCCCATGAAGCTCACAAATTTGTTCACGATTTTGCGGTGATCTTCGATGGACACCAGGCCGGAGCACGGACCGAAACACCGCCCGATCTGGCCGGCGAAGCACGGTTTGCCGCTCTGCGTCGCCCGCTTGTAGTTGGCATTGTTACAGGTGCGGATGGGGAAGGCTTTGAGCATGAGCTCGATGGTTTCGTGCACGGCCCAGACTTTGGGGTACGGTCCGAAATAGCGTGCGCCCTTGATGCCCTCGGTGCGGGTGACCAGGGCGCGCGGTGCCTCGTCGCCCAGGGTCACCGCCAGGTACGGGTAGGACTTGTCGTCCTTGAACTGCACGTTGAACGGGGGATCGAACTCATTGATCCACATCCACTCGAGCTGCAGAGCCTCGACCTCGGTGCCGACGACGGTCCACTCCACGCCGGTCGCGGTGGTCACCATGCGTCGTGTGCGATCGTGCAGGCTGCTCAGCGGTGCGAAGTAGTTGCTCAGGCGCGCCCGTAGGTTTTTGGCCTTACCGACGTAGAGGATGCGCCCGGTTGCGTCACGAAACCGGTAGACCCCCGGGGTCGTGGGAATCTCGCCCGTTCTGGGGCGATAGCTCAGGGCGTCAGACATGGCCGAGCGGCCGCCTAGCCGGCAGCCAGGACCTCCTTCAGGAAGGTGCCGGTGAAGCTCTTTTTAACCGTGGCGATGTGCTCGGGGGTGCCGACGGCGAGTACCTTGCCGCCGCCGGAACCTCCCTCGGGACCGAGGTCGATGACCCAGTCGGCGGACTTGATCACGTCGAGGTTGTGCTCGATCACGATGACGGTGTTGCCCTTGTCGACGAGGCTGTTGAGCACGAGTAGCAGTTTGCGCACGTCTTCAAAGTGCAGCCCGGTGGTGGGCTCATCGAGCACGTACACACTGCGCCCGTTGGACCGACGCTGCAGCTCAGTGGCGAGCTTCACCCGCTGCGCTTCGCCACCGGAGAGGGTGGTGGCGCTCTGGCCCAAGCGCACATAGCCGAGGCCCACCTCGACGAGAGTTTTGAGGAAGCGGTGGATCGACGAGATCGGTTCAAAGAAATCGGCCGCCTCGCTGATGGGCATGTCCAGTACCTCGGCGATGTTCTTGCCCTTGTAGTGCACGGTGAGCGTGTCGCGGTTGTACCGGTCTCCCCCGCACACCTCGCACGCCACGTAGACGTCGGGCAGAAAGTTCATCTCGATCTTGATCGTGCCGTCCCCGGAGCAGGCTTCACAGCGTCCGCCCTTGACGTTGAAGCTGAACCGTCCGGGCAGGTAGCCGCGGGTTTTTGATTCGATGGTTTCGGAGAACAGGGTGCGAATCTTGTCGAACACTCCGGTGTAGGTGGCCGGGTTGGAGCGCGGGGTACGGCCAATCGGCGCCTGGTCGACGTGGATGACCTTGTCGAGCTGCTCCAGCCCGGTCACGCGGGTGTGCTTGCCTGGCAGCTTGCGGGCACCGTTGAGGCGGTTGGCGAGCACCCGGTAGAGAATGTCGTTGACGAGCGACGATTTGCCTGAGCCGCTGACCCCGGTGACGGCCGTGAAGGTGCCGAGTGGGAACGTCACCGATACCTTCTGCAGGTTATTGACCTCCGCACCGGTCACACCGATCATGCGTTCCGGGTCGATCGGGCGGCGGGTCTGCGGAGTGGCAATGGACTTGCGCCCGGCCAGGTAGTCGCCGGTGAGTGATTTCGTGTTCGCCAGCAGACCTTTATAGGAGCCGGAGTGCACGACGTGACCGCCATTGACCCCGGCGCCCGGGCCGATGTCGACGATCCAATCGGCCGTTTTGATGGTGTCTTCGTCGTGTTCGACCACGATGAGCGTGTTGCCGAGGTCGCGCAGGGTGACCAGGGTTTCGATCAGGCGACGGTTGTCGCGCTGGTGCAGGCCGATACTCGGTTCATCGAGCACGTAGAGTACCCCGGTGAGGCCCGACCCGATCTGGGTTGCCAAGCGGATGCGCTGCGCCTCACCACCCGAGAGGGTCGCCGCGGCCCTGGACAGGTTGAGGTAGGTCAGTCCGACCCGAATCAAAAAGTCGAGGCGCGCGCGAATTTCGCGCAGCACCTGCGCGGCGATGACCGCTTCCCGGTCGGTCAGGGTCAGCTTGGCCATGAACTCGCGGGCGTCGCTCAAACTGAGTGCGCAGACATCGGCGATGCTGTGCTCGTGCACGAGCACAGCGAGTACCTCGGGCTTGAGCCTGGTGCCGTTGCAGACGTGACAGTCGACCTCGCGCAGATATTCCGCCCATCGCTGACGCTGCGTGTCGCTCTCGGCCTGCAGGTACTGGCGTTCGATGTAGGGCACGACACCCTCGAAACCCGAGGTGTAGCTCATTTCACGGCCGTAGCGGTTCTTCCACTTGACCCGCACCTCAAAGTTGTCGCCACGCATGACGGCGTTCTGCACCTCACCGTTCAGATCGCCCCACGGAGTGTCGAGGGAGAAGCCGAGATCGCGAGCGAGGCCATCGAGCAGCTTTTCGTAGTACTGGAACAGGCCTTTGCCCTGGGTGGTCCAGGGCAGTACGACGCCCTCGGCGATGCTTAGATCGGGGTCGCCGAGCAACAGGTCTTCGTCAACGGACATTCGGGTGCCAAGGCCGGAACATTCCGGGCAGGCGCCGAACGGGGCGTTGAAGGAAAAGGTGCGCGGTTCGATTTCGGTCAGCTGCACCGGGTGGTTGTTCGGGCAGGACAACTTCTCGGAGTAGTTCTGCCAGGCCTTGTCGCCTTCTTCGTCGAGAAAGTTGATCTGCACGAGGCCGTCGGTGAGTTTAAGGGCAGTTTCGAGTGAGTCGGTGAGGCGGCTGAGCAGCTCGGGGCCGGCCACGAGCCGGTCAACGACGACGGAGATGTCGTGCTTCTGCTGCTTTTTGAGCACGGGCGGTTCGCTCAGCTGGATCTGGGTGCCATCGACGATCGCGCGGGAGTAGCCTCCGCCGGCGAGTTCCTGGAACAGGTCGACGAACTCACCCTTCTTCTGCGAAATGACGGGGCTAACCACCTGATATCGGATGCCAGCCTTCAGCTCCATGAGCTGGTCGGCGATCTGCTGCACCGTCTGGGACTGGATGACCTCGCCGCAGATAGCGCAATGCGGCACGCCGATACGGGCCCAGAGCAGGCGCATGTAGTCATAGATTTCGGTGATCGTACCGACCGTGGAGCGCGGGTTGCGGTTGGTTGACTTCTGGTCAATCGAGACCGCCGGGCTCAGCCCCTCGATGAAGTCGACGTCGGGCCGGTCGACCTGGCCGAGAAACTGCCGGGCATAGGCCGAGAGCGACTCCACATAGCGGCGCTGGCCCTCGGCAAAGATCGTGTCGAAGGCGAGGGACGACTTGCCCGAGCCCGAGAGCCCGGTGAAGACGACGAGCGAATCGCGCGGAATCTCCAGATCAACGTTGTGGAGGTTGTGTACGCGGGCTCCGCGCACACTGAGTTTCGGACCTGTTTCTACCTTCGTAATCGACACCCATCGAGTCTATGCAACGCCACCGACAGTCTCGTACCGGAGGCGCCATTCATCCGCGGATTGCGCTCATGGCACGTGTGCCGCCATTGCCCGGTTGCAACGAGTCCCGCTTTCGTAGACACGCGCCACGAGATCACACGTCTAGCTGCCGGGTATGTATATACTCGGTACTTATTAGCCGTAAGAATTGCCGGAGGCCGTATGTCTGTTCGCCAGAGTCTGCTCGCCATCCTGAACCAGGGGCCGTGTTACGGCTACCAGCTCCGGGCCGAGTTCGATCGTCGTACCGGGTCGACCTGGCCGCTCAACGTCGGCCAGATCTATAACACGCTCGACCGCCTTGAGCGGGACGGCCTGGTGCAGAAGGCCGATATCGACGCCGGTGGCCAGAACTATGTCGAGATCACGGCCGCCGGGCGCGCAGAGGTCGCCGATTGGCTCGGCTCCCCGGTCGTGCGCACGAGGGCAACCCGCGACGAGCTCGCCATCAAGCTCGCGATCGCCGTGACGCTTCCGGGCGTGGACATCGCCCACGTGATCCACGTGCAGCGCAGCGCGACAGTGCGCACGCTCCAGGAGCTGAACCGTACGAAAAACTCAACCACCGACCCAGGATCATCTGAGCAACTCGCCTGGCTGCTCGTGATCGACTCGCTCATCTTCGCAACGGAGTCAGAGGCGCGCTGGCTCGACCACTGCGAGGCCCGGCTGGCACGCGCGGTGGGCGCCGGAACAGCCGCTCCCCTGCCCCTGAACACCGAGGTGCCCAAGCGGGGCCGCCCGGCCAAGGCTGCTGCTTCAACGGAGGCACCCGCAGCGCATATGACGGCAGCGCAGGGGCGCTCATGACCGACGACGTGCTGGTGACGTGCTGCTGAGTCGTGACGGCGTCTCGATACGGTACGGTCGCGCCGAGACCGCGATCACAGCTCGGGCCGGGGTCGACCTCACCGTTAGGCGCGGCTAACTCGTCGCGGTGATGGGGTCATCCGCTTCGGGTGAATCGGCCCTGCTGACCGTGGCGGGCGGGCTGACTCCACCGACCAGCAGCGAGGTCGTCATCGAGGGCAACAGGCTCAGCCAGGCGATCGTGATCGGCTGAGCCAGGGTCTAACCGGCCCGGTAGACCGGTGAAGTCGTCGCCGACCCGTGAGTTTCGGACCAGTTGCCCACAAAATCAGGGCCGAAACTCACGGTTCGGCGACGGTTCGGCGCTGCGGAGCTACTGCAGGTGGCCGGCCTTCTCCATCTGACGCAATTCGCGCTTGAGCTCCGAGAGCTCATCGCGCAAGCGCGCGGCCAGCTCAAATTTGAGCTCTCCGGCCGCCTCGAGCATCTGCGAGTTGAGGTCGGAGATGATCGACTCGAGGTCATTGGCACCATTGGCGGCGAGGCCGACCCGGCGCGTGGGCGTTGAACTCTTGCGGCGTGCGTCACGGCCGGCGAGCAGCTCGGCGGTGTCGGCTTCCTCACGGGCGAGCGCCTCCGTGATGTCGCCGATGCGCTTGCGTAGCGGGGTCGGGTCGATGCCGTGCAGGGTGTTGTAGGCGACCTGCTTCTCGCGGCGCCGATCGGTCTCGTCGATGGCTTTCTCCATCGAGGCGGTGAGTCGGTCGGCGTACATGTGTACTTCGCCCGACACGTTGCGGGCGGCCCTACCAATGGTCTGAATGAGCGACGTGGCGGAACGGAGGAACCCTTCCTTGTCGGCGTCGAGGATGGCGACGAGGGACACTTCGGGCAGGTCGAGGCCTTCACGCAGCAGGTTGATGCCGACGAGTACGTCGTAGATACCGGCTCGCAGTTCGGTGAGCAGTTCCACCCTGCGCAGCGTGTCGACGTCCGAGTGCAGGTAGCGCACCCGCACCCCCGCCTCGGTGAGAAAGTCCGTGAGGTTCTCGGCCATCTTCTTGGTAAGCGTCGTAACGAGCACGCGTTCATTGCGTTCGGTGCGCTTCTTAATCTCATCGAGCAGGTCGTCGATCTGTCCAGCGCTCGGCTTGACGATGATCTGCGGGTCAATCAGCCCGGTCGGGCGAATAATCTGCTCGACAATGCCATCGGCGATACCCATCTCGTACTTACCCGGCGTCGCCGACAGGTACACGGTTTGACCAACCCGGTTCTTGAACTCGTTAAATTTAAGCGGTCGGTTATCAAGCGCGCTTGGAAGTCGGAAGCCGTGGTCAACCAGGGTGCGCTTGCGAGAAGAATCGCCCTCGTACATGGCCCCGATCTGCGGCACGGTCACGTGCGACTCGTCGATGACCATCAGAAAATCGTCGGGAAAATAGTCGAGCAGGCAGTGCGGGGCCTCGCCCGGTTCGCGTGCGTCAATGTGCCGGGAATAGTTTTCGATGCCGGAGCAGAAGCCGATCTGCTCCATCATCTCGAGGTCGAAGGTGGTGCGCATGCGCAGCCGTTGGGCTTCGAGCAGCTTGCCCTCACGCTCGAGCACCCCCAAGCGTTCGGCAAGTTCAATCTGGATGGTGCCGATCGCCCGGCGCATGACGTCGTCGCTCGCGACGTAGTGCGAGCCGGGAAAGACGGAGACCGCGTCAAGTTTCTTGACGATGTCGCCGGTGAGCGGGTGCAGGCTGTACAGCGCCTCGATCTCGTCGCCGAACAATTCGATACGGATGGCAAGTTCTTCGTACATGGGGATGATTTCGATGGTGTCGCCGCGCACTCGAAAGTTTCCGCGGGAGAAATCAACGTCATTGCGCTTGTACTGCATCGCGACGAATTTACGAACGAGAAAGTCCCGGCTGATCCTCTGGCCGACCTGCAGCGCGATCATGGCTTCGAGGTAGCCCTCGGGGGTGCCGAGGCCGTAGATGCAGGACACGGTCGACACCACGATGACGTCGCGGCGGCTCAGCAGCGAGTTGGTGGTGGAGTGCCGTAGCCGTTCGACTTCTTCATTGATGGACGAGTCCTTCTCGATGAACGTGTCGGTCTGCGGAACGTAGGCTTCCGGCTGGTAGTAGTCGTAGTACGAGACGAAGTATTCGACCGCGTTATTCGGCATGAGGTCGCGAAACTCGTTGACCAGCTGGGCCGCTAGCGTCTTGTTGTGGGCCAGAACGAGCGTCGGACGTTGCACCTGCTCGATCAACCAAGCCGTCGTCGCCGACTTACCGGTGCCGGTGGCGCCGAGCAATACGATGTCGGTTTCGCCAGCATTGATGCGGGCAGCCAGATCAGCGATCGCAGTGGGCTGGTCGCCGCTCGGCGTGTACTCACTGACGACTTCAAACGGGTTCACAGAGCGCGTTGGTTCCATGATTCCATTCTACAAAGGGGGTCTGACACTCAGCTTTCGCGGGCTGACTGCGGCGAGCGGATGTCTTTGCTCGGGGCGCTCTCGCCGGCTTCAGCCGCGCGCACCCGTTCCCAGAGTGCGTCGACCTGGGCCAGGGTGGCGTCGACGGTGCCGGTGTTGTCGATGACGACATCGGCCAGGGCGAGGCGGTCCGCGTCGCTCGCCTGCGCGGAGATGCGGTGCGTCGCCTCCTCCCTGGTCAGGCCGCGCAACTGCACCATGCGCTGGATTCGGGTTTCGGCGTCGGCCTGCACGACGACGATCAGATCAAACGTGACCAGGCCGCCGGCGATAGCTTCGGCCAGGAGCGGGACGTCGTAGACGACGATCGCGTGCGGGTCGGCGGCTGCTGCGGCTGCAACCCGGTCACGGGTGAGCTGCCGCACCGCCGGATGCGTGATGGCGTTCAGCCGCTCCCTCCGGATCGGGTCGGTGAAGATGACGGCGCCCAACGCTGGTCGATTCAGCGTGCCGTCGGCCAGCAGGATATCGTTGCCGAATTCGGCGGCGATCGCGGCGAGGCCACGCGTGCCGGGTTCAACCACTTCACGGGCCAGCTGGTCGGCGTCGATACCCACGGCGCCCCAGGAGGCCAGTCGCTTCGTCACGGTACTCTTGCCCGACGCGATCCCGCCCGTCAGCCCAATCAGATACATTCCGCAATGCTATCTGGTCGCATCCTTCGAATTGGGCGTCGGCGCCCCACGGTTCGGGAGCCTCACGGTTCGGAAACCAGCTGGTGAAGGTCGACCCTGAGTCCACAACGCTTCCCACTCCAACGGCCCCGCCCTGCGCATTCCTGAGAAGTTTCAAGGTGAAGCTGCACCTGGACCGTATCGACCAGATCGAGGCGACCCTCACGACCCTTTACGCCCGCATTGACACGGTGCTGGAACCTTTTTCCTTCGCCCGGGAGCTGCTGATGACCATTCCCGGGATCTCGACAAATGTCGCCAACGTCATCATCGCCGAAGCCGGCGTCGACATGAAGGTCTTTGACACGGCGGGACATTTAGCATCGTGGGCGGGAGTGTGTCCGAGCCGGAACGAGTCCGCCGGACGTACCAAATCCACCCAGACCCGCCCCGGCGACCACTACCTCAGAGCCGCACTGGTAATCGCTACGCTGCCCGTGTCCCGGTCGAAAACGACGTATCTTGCAGTGAAATACCGGCGCATCCAATCCCATACCGGCGCCCCGAGCGCCGTCGGCGCACTCCAACACACCCTGCTCGTCATCGTCTGGAACAGGCTCCACGACGGGGTCGCTTATGAAGAATTCGGCGTCGATCATTACGACAAAACAATCCCCGAACGCGCCAAGAAACGACTGCAAAGCCGCATGGTATCCCTCGGTTTCGAGCCCAACTTCATCCCACTTTCCGCCGGGTAGGGGTGGCTTGTGAAAAAGTGAAATATCCGACGCTAACGCCCGAGTTCGGGCCATCTGGGGCGCTTGAGAAAAAGGAGCTCAGAGTACGGTAAGGCGCAGTTTCAGCGGTCGGTCGCGGGGACCCATCGGTTGAGGGTGGGAACTGAGACCCCAAGGGTCCCAGTCGACGTCGACGGCGTGGCTAATGACCTGGAGCTACGGCTTAGCGCCAACCACCGTTCCAATACTGGTCAGACCCGACTTCGCGTTACTTCTGTGGTCGCCCTCTTGGCGCGAATATCCGGACCGATCCTCCTCTGGCCCTGACTACCGTTCAGCACGTTCAGCACGTTCAGCACGTTCAGCACGATCAGCACGATCAGCACGATCAAGACGGCCGAGGTCGGCCCTATGGCTTGCCCCTATGAATGACCTTAGAGAGCATGTCTATGCTGGACTTGACTATGCGCATCGAGAGCGCCAGAACGGGCTTCCGGCGAAACATTGATGTTCCCTCTGGGACGTCTCCTCGTTAGCCTCGCAGAGGGAACAGGTAGTAATAAGTTCCAAACGATGGAGGGATGGCACCGTGCAGTACATCGATCGGATCGACATTCGCGAGGATGCGGATTACACGCCCAGTGAGGGCCCAATCTTTCTCTACAGCGACTCGGAATCAGAGCACCTGATTTACGCACGCGCGGTGTGGGGCCTCGAGGAGTTGGGCGGCGTACCAGCTGCGAGCCCTCAATTAGTGACAACCGAATCGCCGGCATCGCCGACGGAACGCCAGCGCCTCGCTCAGATTTGGGTTGCAGCCTGGGACAGCGTATGGGCCATGTACTCGGCTGCACTTGACGATTCTGTTCTGGCCGCGGAGATCCCGGAGCCGCTCGATTGGAAATCTCTCGCGGCTCCGTCGACGCTGACGGCCGAAGGCCTCGTTGAGTGGAGGATGCGGATCATGACCCCAGAACCGCTGGGATCTCGCTATCCCGATATTGCGAGAGCAGCCGAAGAAGCCTTCGGCCGTGGACTCGCCTGTGTCTACGTACTTCCAATGGACGGTGAATGGGCGTTGTCGGTGCGGGGACGAATCCTGCTGATCTCATCGCAGACGCACGATTCATCTGAGGCTCTGCAAAAGGCGCTTACCGGGTTTTGATGCGGGCCACTGAGTATTTGCGCTCGTGGGGGCCAGTGTTATTGACGTTCGGGGCCACGGGGTGATGTGGCGAGTAGCGCGTTTCGGGGCCACCGAATATTTCCG